>JAFGJQ010000104.1 GCA_016929015.1 Phycisphaerae bacterium
ATGAAGGCGCCCCCCACCCCTGTCCCGCCCCCGGATGGGGGCGGAGGACGATGGGCCGGAGAAGCGGACGGGGCTCCCCGACCGGCTAGAAAGCCGGTCCCACAAGAATGACGAGACCGGCTGGTCTCCGCAGGCGACTCGCCGTGGCGAGATGGCGAGGAAACCAGTTCCACAGAAGAGGGAGAGACCGGCTGGAAAGCCGGTCCCACACCAGAAGCCGGCCCAACACCAGACGCCGGTCCCGCAGAAGGTAACCGGTCCCACGACGAGAAGGCCGGGCTATCCTCGCGCCGGCCCGCGGCCGAGACCTGCTTCCCGTTCTTGCGTTTTTGCGTCCCCTCGTTTCTGCGTTTTGCCTCACCGCTGCCCGTTTCGACCGGCCGTTCACTTTCCGGGCTTGACCCGGTATAGTGTGGGGCTCGTTTGGTGTGGAAATCGTGCTGGACGCGGACGTTGCGCGGGCCGGTGGAGGGCGGGGCGGACCTGGCCCGCCCACAGCCCGGCCGCCCGGCGACCGGCACCGAGGAATCGTCATGGCGTTTGAGAATGTCAGCCCGAAGGTCGACTTCCCGGCCCTGGAACGGTCTGTGCTGAAATTCTGGGACGAGTCCCAGGCTTTCGAGAAGTTGCGGGCGAAGAACCGCGGCCGGAAGAAGTGGTCGTTCCTCGACGGGCCCATCACGGCCAACAACCCCATGGGCGTGCACCATGCCTGGGGCCGGACATACAAGGACGCGTTCCAGCGGTACTTCGCCGCCACCGGGCACGAACAGCGGTACCAGAACGGGTTCGACTGCCAGGGTCTCTGGGTGGAGGTGGAGGTCGAGCGCGACCAGGGGTTCCAGACGAAGAAAGACATCGAGACGTTCGGGCTGGACCGCTTCACCGACGCCTGCAAGGAGCGAGTCCGCAAGTACTCCGCGATCCAGACGCAGCAGTCCATTCGCCTGGGCTACTGGATGGACTGGTCCGACTCGTACTACACGATGACGGACGAGAATAACTACACGATCTGGTCGTTCCTGAAAAAGTGCCACGAGCTGGGCTACCTGTACAAGGGCACGGACGTCATGCCGTGGTCCGGCAAGGCCGGCTGTGCATATTCGCACATGGAGATCGCCGAGGGGCGCCGGCTCGTGACGCACACGTCCGTCTTCGTCCGGTTTCCGATTCGCGGCCGGGACAAGGAATACCTGCTGATCTGGACCACCACGCCCTGGACGCTCACGTCCAACACGGGTGCGGCCGTCAGCTCTGAACTGGAATACGTCCGGCTGCGGGCGAAGAAGGACGGCGCGGTCTACTACTTCGCGAAGGACAACCTGAACTACCAGCGCCTGGAATCGCAGTACAAGGACGGGTTCGGAAGCCAGCCGTGGCCGAAGGACGTCCCGAAGCTCAAGACGATCCACCAGATCTTCCAGGAGCACGGAGGGTACACAATCGAGGGCACTCTGCCCGGCAGCGAAATGATCGGCTGGTCATACGACGGCCCGTTTGACGAGCTGCCGGCGCAGCAGCACAAGGGCGGATACGCCCAGCCGCTCGATCTGATCCCCGCCGACCAGCGCGACTGGCCGAGCGGCCGGGACGGGCACGTGGTTTTCGACCCCGGCCGGGACTCCAAGGGCGAGCCGTACGTGGTGGCGGGAGAGGGCACGGGCATCGTGCATTCCGCGCCGGGCTGCGGCGACGTGGACCACGCCTGGGGTCTGTACTTCCGGCTTGCGGCCATCGCACCGCTGGATGAGGAGGGGCGATTTGTCGAAGGTTTCGGCCCGTTCACCGGCATGAGGGCCGCGGACCCAGAGACGGCGGAGGCGGTCGTCGCGGACCTGAAGGCCAGGGGCCTGCTCGTAGCGGCCGAGGATTATCCGCACGTCTACCCGCACTGCTGGCGCACGGGCGATCCGCTCGTCTTCCGGCTGGTGGACGAGTGGTACATCTCGATGGCCTGGCGCGACGAGATCAAGGAAATCGCCAAACAGGTCACTTGGCTGCCGCCGGCCATGCGCGGCCTCGAGCGTGAGCTCGACTGGCTGAGCACCATGCGGGACTGGATGATCTCGAAGAAGCGATACTGGGGCCTGGCCCTGCCCATCTGGGAATGCCCGGCGTGCGGCCACTTCGACGTCATCGGCGGACGCGAGGAATTGAAGGAGCGGGCGGTTGAGGGATGGGACCGGTTTGAAGGACACAGCCCCCACCGGCCGTACGTGGATTGGATCAAAATCCGCTGCTCGAAGTGCGGCGAGCCGGCTTCGCGCGTGCCGGACGTAGGCAACCCGTGGCTGGATGCGGGGATCGTGGCCTATTCCACCACGCGCTACAACACGGACCGCGACTACTGGTCGCAGTGGATTCCGGCCGACCTGATCACGGAGTGCTTCCCGGGGCAGTTCCGCAACTGGTTCTATTCCATCCTGGCGATGAGCACCATGATGGAGCTGGGTAAGCCGGACCGCCGGCCGCCGTTCAAAACGTTGCTCGGCCACGCCCTGGTGCTGGACGAGAACCGGCAGGTGATGCACAAGTCCGACGGAACGGCCATCTGGTTCGAAGAGGCAGCGGAGCAGATCGGCGTGGACACGATGCGCTGGATGTACTGCTCGCAATCACCGACGGTGGACCTGCCGTTCGGCCTGCGCCATCCGGGTGAGCACGTGACCGTCCCGCTTGAAAATGGGGCGGAGATGACGCATACCGTCGGCGGTGAGCGGTTGTGCCGGGTGACCTCCACGCCGGCCGACGAAGTGCGCCGTCGCGTGCTTCTGACGCTGTGGAACTCGTACGCCTTCTTCTGCAACTACGCGAGGCTGGACGGGTTCGACCCGAGCACACCGCCCGTGCCGCTGAACCGTCGACAGGACATCGACCGCTGGATTCTCTCGGATCTCCAGCGGGTGATCCGTACGGCCCGGGAGAACTTCGAGCAGTACAGCCTGCCCCCCATCTGCCAGCGGATCGAACGGTTCCTGGACGACCTGAGCACGTGGTACATCCGCCGCAACCGCCGGCGGTTCTGGCGGGGGGCGGCCGAGGGCGACACGGACAAGCTGGCCGCGTACCAGACGCTCTGCGAGGTGCTGATCACGCTGTGCAAAGTGATGGCACCCATCGTGCCGTTCATCACGGAGCACATCTACCGCCACCTCGTCAGCGGGCAGGTGGCCGGGCAGACGGAGAGCGTACACCTGTGCGACTACCCGGAGGCGGACACCGCCCGGATCGACGACGAGCTGTCCGACCGCATGGACGCCGTGCTGCGGATCGTGTCGTTGGCCCGGTCGGCCCGGACTGCGTCCAAGCTGAAGGTCCGGCAGCCACTGGCCGAGCTGGTGGTGGCCACGCCGGTCGAGCAGGAGCGTCTGGCCGTCGGGCAGTTCCAGGATCACATCGCGGAGGAGTTGAACGTCAAGAAGGTCAGCGTGCGGGAGGATTCCGCCGGCCTTTGCCAGGTGCGATTGGACGTGGACAAGCGGGCGATCGGGGCCAAGTACGGATCGCTGGTGCCGCATATTCTCAAGGGCTTGGCCGGGGTGAACGCCGTGGAGGCGGCGGCCCGGTTGGCGGCCGGCGAGACGGTTTCGGTAAACGCCGGCACGGAGACCGTGGCGTTGGAGCCGTCGGAGCTGGTCGTGCAGAAGGACTTCGGCAAGGACTGGGTGGGCGTCGAGGACCAGCAGACGACAGTGCTGCTCGACAAGCGGATCACCACCGAATTGCGGCAGGAGGGCATCGCCCGCGACGTGGTCCGCAACGTGCAGAACCTGCGGAAGGATGCGAACCTCAACATCGAGGACCGCATTGTGCTGTCGCTCTGTTCGGACGCCAACGAGATGTCGGCGGCCATCGCTGCGTTCCGCGACTACATCGCCCGAGAGACGCTGGCCGTGGAGGTTACTGCCGACCCGCTCGCCGACGCCGCCGGCCAGGCCGACGTTCGTATCGACGCCGCCACGTGCC
>JAFGJQ010000105.1 GCA_016929015.1 Phycisphaerae bacterium
GCGAAACGCCCTGACCTTTCCGATCAGCGGCGGCGCCGTCTACGTCGACCTGGACCGGTGCGACGACCGGACGACGGCCGTGCTGATGGAGTATGGCAAGGACATTTTCAAAATCGAGAACAACCGGCCGGCCCTGGCCCTTTCAGAAAAAGACGTCGCGGGCAAGGACTCCGAGCTGATCGCGTGCGAGGTGGAGTGCCGGCACAAAGCGAACGACGCCGTGTTCGTGCATCTGCCGATTCGCGGACTGGGCGAGTGAGTGATGAATGGCAAGCGGCCGAGCGGATGGGCTTTGATGAACGGAAGGCGATCCGACCGTGGCAATACTGATTGACGAAACAAAACGGGTGCTGGTGCAGGGCATCACCGGGCGAGAGGGCATGGCCCGCACCAGGCTGATGATCGACTTCGGTACGAACGTGGTGGCCGGCTGCACGCCGGGCAAAGGCGGGCAGGACGTGTTGGGTGTACCCGTCTTCGACACTGTGGAGCAGGCCATCGAGGCCGTGGGACACATCGACATCTCCGTGGTGTTCGTGCCCGCCCCGCTCGTCAAGTCAGCGGCGCTGGAGGCCGTCGCGGCGGGCATCCGGCTGCTGGTGCTGGTGCCCGACCGCGTCCCGCTGTTCGACGTGCTGGAGGTGGCCCAGGCAGCCGAGCAGGCCGGCACTCGGTTCCTCGGACCCAATACGCTGGGGGTCTTGTCCGTCGGACGGGGCGTGCTGGGGATGATCGGCGGTCGGGCGGATTCCGCCCGGCAGTGGTTCAAACCGGGCCGAACGGGCGTCGCCTCACGCAGCGGCGGAATGACCTCGTCCACGGGCTACTACCTGTCGCAGGCGGGCATCGGGCTCTCCACGCTGGTCCACGTGGGTGGTGATTCGGTTATCGGGCTGTCTCTGCCGGACGTGGTGGAGATGTTCCAGGATGATCCCGACACGGACAGCGTCGTGATGTTCGGCGAGATTGGGGGCTCGCAGGAAGAGCGCGTGGCCGACCTGATCCGGTCCGGCCGCTTCACGAAGCCGCTGATCGCCTACATCGGCGGGAAGGCCGCCAAGGAGGGAACACGATTCAGCCACGCCGGGGCCATCATCGAGGGCGGCCGAGGCACGCACGAACAGAAGGTGCTGCATCTGCGGGAGGCCGGCGCCCACGTAGTGGATTCGTTCGGAGACCTGCCGGCCGTGGCGCGGAAAGTGCTGCTGGACTAAGCCTCGCCGCCGGCTATCGGACCAACCCGCCCCGGGTTGTGTTTGATCCGCTTGGTCAAGACCGCGCCCGCGAAACCCGATCAACCGGTATGAGGCACGACCGCATCCAGACCCAATCCGGGTGAGCGGCGTTGATCGTGCTACAGGGACGCGCATGGGCTTGCTCAAGAAACTGGCCTTGGCTTCCGCGTTTGAACTGGGCGATCAGACGCACACCGTTCGCTACGAAGCCTGGCGCCGCATCCGCGCCCCGATCATGCTGGTCGGAATCGCGTTTGTGCTGCTTATGGCAATTGTATCCATCGCCTGGGGCCAGCTCGTGGGGCTGGTCGTGGCCATGGTCTTCATCATGGTCGTAGGCATCGCCGAGATCATCGCGCAGTGGAACGACGCCAGTGAAACAATCATCGCGGAGGCGGTCGGACGCGAGCAGGTCCGGCGTCGACTGAAGACCCTGGAGGGCGAAGGCTGGCGTTGCGTGCATCGACTGCGCAGCACCGAGGGCAACCTGATCGATCACATCGTCTGGGGTCCGCGCGGCGTATTCGTGATCGCTACCCGGAGTGACCGCGGACGAATCGGCGTCGAATCGGGCGTGTTGACTCTCAGCGGCATCATGCCCCCCCGCCACTACATCCAGGACGTTCACGGCCAGGTGACGGAAATCCGGGAACGGCTCTCGGAGCGGCTGGGCAGGCGGGTGTGGGTGGAAGGCGTCATCTGCATGACACGCGCCTTCGTGAACGGCTACCAGATGCACGTCCCCAAGCCGCCGACGTACGTGGTTCACATGGAACGGCTGCTGGAATTCCTGGGGACCTTCGAGAGCCGGCGAGAGATCACACCCGAGGACGCGTCAGCCATCGGCAACGTGCTCCACTCCATGGAAGCCTGATCGTGACCCGCTTCTCACCTCGCAAGCCCGTGCTCGTGCCCGCAACAATGCCACATGGGCCGCACGCTGCCATCGCTGTACAGTCATCCTGAACAGAAGACAGAAAGTCAGATTGCGGGTTGTGTGTAGGAACCTGGCGATTCCAGGCCACGTTATCCCCGTGACGGAATAACCGGCCGGCCACGGCGGCGTGGGCCTGTCCGTTTCTCTTCAGGACGAATGAGACGGCAACCGATGTTCCTGCATTGGCTAAGGTTGCGGTCGGGCGGGGTCTGGGGATTCACCATTGATGACACACCTTGCGCACACGGATCCACAACACAAATACCTGCACACAGCGCGCTTGCTCGGAAAGCGCGTGTCGCTGGCGTTCCTGGTTGCCTGTCTGATCCCGACGAGCCTGGGCCTCGCCGCCGTCGTCCCGCCGTTCTCCATTTCGGAGCATTGGGTAGGGGAAGGCCCGTCGGACGTCATCGTGGCGGACGTCAACGCGGATGCACACCCGGACATCGTGGTTGCGAATGAAAGCGAGGACACCGTGGCCGTTCTGCTGGGAGACGGCACGGGTGGTTTCGGTCTGGCCGTGCGGTGGTACGCCGGGGATGCTCCCCGCGCGGTGACCGCGGCGGATTTCACCGGCGACGGGCAGATCGACCTCGCCACGGCCAACTACAACACCAACCAGGTTGCGATTCTGGCGGGCAACGGCGCCGGCGGCTTCTCCGCGCCCCTCACGACGGCCGTCGGCACAAGACCCATGGACATGGCTCACGCAGATTTCAACGGCGACGGCCGGATGGACCTCACGATCGCCAACCTGACGTCCGACAACGTGCAGGTTCTGTTGGGCAACGGCGACGGCACGTTTGCGGCGCCGGTCGCGGTGCTGAGCTGCGACGGCGCTTCGGCCCTGGCAGTCGCGGACATGAACGCCGACGGAAGGCCGGACATCGTGGCGGCCAACCAGGGCAGCTCATACCGCGCCTTTGTGTTGCTGGGCAACGGGGATGGAACGTTCGTGCAGAAGGTCGGCATTGCAACCGGGTACTACACATACGGCCTCGATGTCGGCGATCTGGACGGTGACGGCGACCTCGACGTCGTCGTGGCAGGAAGAAGCTGGAACTCCGTGAGCGTGCACCAGGGAGACGGCACGGGAAACCTCAGCATTCGAAACGACTACCCGACGGACAACTACCCCTACGATGTCAAACTGGCGGACTTCGATCGAGACGGACTGCCCGACGCCGTGTGTCCCTGTTACGGGAGCGATACGGTCGCCATGCTCACGGGATCGGGGAGTGCCACGTTCACCTGGGGCCGCAACTGGGGGCCTCATGCCGAAGCGCGGACCATAGCCGTCGGCGATCTGAATCAGGACGGCCTGGTCGATTTCGTAGTTGGAAACTACGGCGGAGACAACGTCTCCGTCTTCCTGAACCTGTCGGACCTTGACGGGGACGGAGTGCCTGATCGGGAGGACAACTGCCCCTGGGCCTCCAACAGCGACCAGCTCGATTCGGACGCAGACGGAACGGGCGATCCGTGTGACAATTGTCCGTTCATCTCCAACGCCGAGCAGCGCGACCTCGACCGCGACTACCTCGGCGACTACTGTGACAACTGCCCGACGATCGCAAACGCTGATCAGGCGGACGTGGACGCCGACGGCGTAGGAGACCTCTGCGACAACTGCCCGACCGCAGCGAACATAGATCAGACCGACCGCGACATCGACGGGATCGGAGATGCCTGCGACAACTGCACCGAAGTGGCAAACGTCGATCAGGCCGACGCCGATCACGACGGTTTGGGAGACGCTTGCGACAACTGCCCGGCCGTGGGGAACGCCGATCAGGCCGATGCAGACGCAGACGGCATCGGAGATGCCTGCGACAACTGCCCGACCGCGGCAAACGCCGACCAGGCCGACACCGACGAGGACGGCATCGGAGACGCCGGCGACAACTGCCCGACGCTCTCCAACGCGGACCAGGCGGACGGCGACGACGACGGTTGCGGAGACGTCTGCGACAACTGCCCGACGGTCCCGAACGCCGATCAGGCCGACGCGGATGGCGACGGCGCCGGAGACATCTGCGACAACTGCCCGGCAATCGCAAACGCCGATCAGACCGACGCGGACGGAGATGACGTCGGCGATGATTGCGACAACTGCCCGACCGCGGCAAACACCGATCAGCTCGACTCAGACGGCGGCGGCGGAGGCGATGCATGTGTCTCCTTTGCCGCGTCCACAAAGGGACCCTGTGGAGTAGGTCTGGCGGCCCCCGTCCTGTTGGGTCTGGCAGGTCTGCTGTGGCTTCGTCTGACACATGACCGCACCCTCCGACGAGCAAAAGAACCCTCAATCCGGGAAGCCCGCCAAGCCGCCACCGGGACAAAGGACCGCACGATCGCCACAATACCGGACGCTGGCGGGGCAAAAGGCCCATTTCGTTGACCCCTCTGGGGAGCGGCGGTATAGTCAATGGATGAACCGCCCGGCGCCGTAAGGCGAGCGGGGCCCATGTCTATTGGCGTGTCGAGTCAGGGTCGATGGAGTCGGGTGAACTCATCGTCATCGTCTGTCCGTCGTGCTCGCAGAAGTATCGCGTGCCGGAGAGCCGTATCGGCCAGCGGGCGATGTGCAAGAAGTGCGGGCAGCGGTTCCGGATCGCCATGGAAGCCCCGATCGACGAGGATACGCTGTTCGGCTGGGTGATGGAGGGCGATCCGGGCAGCCAGAGCGTGGCCGGCAGTACGGCCATTTTCGACAGCCCGGTTTCGGACGCGCGGGAGACAACCATACCCGCGCCGGAGACCCCCGCAAACAAGTCGCGGGCCAGGACCGGGAAGGCCGACGCAGCCGCACCGGTTGCCGCCGCAGGACCACGGGTCCACTTCGATCGGATCGACGAAATCGGCGCCTATTTCGAGTTTCCCGCAGAGAGACTGACCCAGGCAGACCTGCGCAAGTCGTTTCCGCAACGATGTGCCTGCTGCCTGACCCGCAAGCACCTGCTGGTTCACCTGCTCATCTGGGGCGACAAACTGCCCGGCAAAGACGCGCTGAAACTCCGAGAGGCCGAGGTAAAGACGGTGCGGTCGCTGTCCTCCCTCATGTCCGCCTATGCCGAGTCCTGGTTCGAAAAGCTCGATCCGGTCAGCATGCTGCCGCCGCCGTTCTCGCTCCCATTCCCCTACTTCGTGTGCCGGGAGTGCGGTTCGGTGGGAGCGGTGACCTGTCACGTTCTCGACCACGACGGGCGCGAGTTCTGCCAGCTCGCCCTCTCGAACCTCAGCCTGGCCGCCGAGTTCTATCGCAACAACGGCGGACGGGGCACGGCAGCCTACGACAAGCTTGTGGAGGCGGCCAGAGAACAGAAGGACAACCAGTGGTCATCCCTTCCGTTCGCGGTCCGGGCGAAAATCTCACACTGGTTCACTCTCCAGAATGGAGAGACCTTCAAAGGATACTTCGCCGACGCGGATTTCAGCCGGTCCGAGTCCGGTGCGGCCGGGCTGGTGCTCACCGACCGCCGCATGGTCTACAAGAAATACACGGCCATTCGCGAGTACGACCTGGCCACCGGCGGCGCCGTGGACATCGAAACCGGCCCGTCCGCCGCCATGGTGGAGATCACGCAGACGGACCAGCGAACGGCCGTCCTGGCCGCCACGCCCGTCGTCGCACAAACGCTCGCCCAGTCGCTCAATGCACTGCGCCTGCCCTGGGCCATCCGCACGGTAAAACCGCGGGCGAAGTAGACAGGAAACCATCCAAACAGTGGAGGGCAGTGCTCAGAACGCCGACAACTGCCGATATCACTCGCCCTGCCACGAAGTCTGCGGATGCAGCCGATTCCACTTGCCCCTTTTTGACGGTCCTCCCGTTCGGTCAGCGAACCGTGCGGAGCCAGGATTCGAGCCATTGGACCGTGCCGTTGTGGTCGGTGTTCGTGACGGCGTAGAAGACGATGCGGCCGGAACGGAGGGCCGCCTTGGCGCCTTCGTCGTTGGTCACAAGGATCAGCGGCACGGATTGAGCGGTCAGCTTCTGCATCAGTTCCTTGTTCTCATCGGCCAGGTGAGCGGTGAAGATGCTGAACAGCCGGTATTCCGGGTGCCGGACCGCCCAGTCCGCGAAGGCATCCAGCCGGTCGTACGTGGCGTCGAGCAGACACACGTCTTTCACCGAGTCATCCAGGCCGCCGTGTTCGAGGCAGAACGAGATCACGCGGTAGGCCCCGCTGTGGCCTGCCAGAAAGATCTGCCCAACCTCTCGAGACTTCACCTTGCCGGCCGTCTCGAGAGTCTCCATCACCTCGTCCACGAGCCGCTTCAGCGCGCCGGGTTCTTCCAGCCGCCCGCCGCCCGAGTCGCCCGCCTCCTTCGGGCCCTGGGGGAAGACGAGCACCACGTTCCGGCCGGCGGCGACCACCTGTTCGCGCAGCCGTTGCCGGTCGAGGGCCCTTCGCACGTTGGTCATGTGGCCGTGGAAGTAGATGAGCAGGTCCGTGCGCTCGCCGGGCTTGAGCGTACGGGGAACGAAAAGGGCCACCGTGGGGTCCGTGTAGTGCGGATCACGGGCGAAGGTCCGGTCTCCGTGGGTGAATCCGTTTTCGCGGCTGGCGTGCGGAAACGGTGCGTTCTCCATGGGCACGAACGCGGTCCAGCCGTGCTCGTCCTCCTGCCATTGAACCGGCTGCGTGGTCGGGCGAGACTGCGCCTGCCCTGCGGCGGACGCGATGGACACACCGAGCCAGGCCGTGATTACGATACCGTGCAGAGCGCTATTCATTGGATGATCTCCTTATCCGGCGCCGGCGATGGCAGCCGCCATTTTTCCAATCCCCACCAGGGCAATGGGCACCCCGATCAGCCCGCACAAAATGGCCATCAACAGCCCGACCGGGGCCAGGCTGGGGTGAAACGCACCGGCCACAACCGGGGCGGAAGCCGTCCCGCCCACATTGGCCATCGAGGCGCTCGCAACCAGGAACAGAGGTGCCCGCAACAAACGCATCCCGATGAACAGCACGCCAATATGAGTCGTCAGCCAGATCGCGCCCATCACAAACAGCCAGAGATCCTCGTACCTCACCTGACGCAGGTCGGCCTGGGCACCGTAGGACGTGAGCAGCAGGTACAAGCCGATATATCCGATGGGCGTGGCCCCGGCATAGCCGATGTTGCGGGCACGAGTCAGGGAAAGCGCGATGCTGGCAGCCAGGATCAGCAGGACACCCCAACCGAACGCACTCATCACCTGGCTAATCTCAACCGTTGCCCAAATCCCGCCGGCGGCTTCACGACGCGACACCCAATCCGCCACCGACCCACCCAGGAAGAGCCCGATCTGACTGACCGCGAGGGCCAGGCCAATCATGACCGCGAAATCAAGCGCGCTCATCGGACGAGCACGCTGGTCCTGTTCCTGGGCCAGATGTGCTTTCAACTCGTCCACGATCCGCCCGTCGGCGCGGTTGAATCGGTCCACCACGTTCTCGATGCTGCTGAGACTGACCAGAATGCCGAGCCACGTGTACGCACAAACCGTGTCGACGACGACGAGCTTACCCACAAGCGTGGCGTCGGTCTCCAGGCTCTTGCACACGGTAACGAAGTCGGTGCTGCCCCCGATCCACGACCCGCCCAGGGCGGCCACGCCTTTCCACAGACCGGCGGGCAGCGTTCCCTCGGGCAGCAGCCAGGTCAGCAGGCCGAAGCTCACCACGGCGCCGACAACCGTGCCCAGCGTGCCGATCAGAGCGAGGGCCACCGCCCGCAAGCCCAGCCGGGCGATGGATCGCGTATCGGACGGCACCACGAGCAGCACGAGCACCAGGGGCAACAGCACATCACTCATGAACGAGCCGTAGAGTGGAGACTTGCTCGGGATGATGCCCAGGGATGAGCAGATCATCGGGATGAAGTACATCCAGATGACCGGCGGGCAGTATTTGAAGAACCCCGCCAACGACCGGAGGCGGGCCAGGGCGAAAACCAGCGCCACCAGCGTCGCCAGGAAGGCAAGCAACGCCGGTTCGGTCTGAAACAACGGGTGCCGGAGCGCGGCGATCACGTCTGCGGTTCCTTTCGCGTCTGGGAGTGATTCGCCGCCGTTTGCGCATCAGACGCCACCCGATCGAACACGGCCGAAACCTTCTCCATCTCGGAAACCTTGTTGCGATTCCGCCAGAGAATGCGAAAGTGCATCCCCCGCAGCCGGACTTCCTCCGCCAAGGCCGCCAGTTCATCGGCCGGCGACGCATCGGCCGCGCCCTGGCGAGCTTTTTGAAGCGAATCCGCCAGCCGCACCTTGCTGCCGGTCAGCGCGACGAGCCGGCAGGCCAGACCCAGCTCGGCACAATCCTGCGGGTCACCATAGCCGCTGCGCTCGTACTCCTCAAAAAGCGATGCGGCGGCCAGACCGGCCCGCTCGGCGTGCGCGGCCGCTTCCAGCCCCATCCGCATGTGCTCGTCGTGGTTGTCCAGCGCGGCATAGAAGATGCGCCACTGGTCCAGCCGGTCGCCGACCGTGGCCACCTCGCGAAGGGCCGCCGCCGCTTTCCCGTCACGCCGGCCGAACAGCAGGAAGTCGAAGATCCGGTCAAAATCGTCCGGCCCCGGCCCGCTTGGGTTCCACCCCATGGCCGCCCCGGTGTAGATCGGGTGCCACGAGCACGCGAGGAAGTTCACGTGGCCTTCGTCGCCCCAGTCGGTGTTCAGCAGCCCGGCCGCACCGTACCGGACCCCGGCGGCGGCGAACCGCCGGATGTTCAGGTCCGCACTGTTGATGCCGTTCACAAAGCGGTTCCAGCCGGAACAGCCGGGACAGACGTACGTCTGCAGCCCGGCCTTCTGGAAAAGGGCCGTGCTGTCAAAGTCGGAATCGGCGAAGTAGAGCCAGTGCATCAGGACGGTGTCTTTGGGGATCTCGTTCACCATCTCCGGATGATGACTGACCACGTCACCCCAGATCATCAGCCGCTTTCCGTAACGGCGGGCCAGATCATGGAGAAACAGAATGTGGTCGACGTAGAGCCGCCCCGTCCCCTCGCGATCGGCCTTCTCCTTGTTCTTCCCCTTGCCGAGGTCAAACGTCTCATCGGCGCAGGCATTCATCAGCGTTGTGGAAAACAGCGGGACGTATTCCGCGTACATCTTCTCCAACAGCTCGCGCGATCGAGGGTTGTACGGGTCCAGGGTCAGCCCGCGCACCCGATGATACCAACTCATCTCCTCCCACGAGCACGTGGCCTCGATCTCCGCCAGGTCGCGATACGGCGGCAGCGACAGCACCCGAGCCATGTGGCCGAACGAGGCCAGCGAAGGCACAAAGTCGATGCGCCGGTCACGGCAATAGGCGTCCAGGGCCCTGATCTCTTCCGCAGTCAGCGGCGAGCAGCCGCGCGAAATAGCCGGATCAAACTGGAACTCGAACACGTGCTCCACGTAGATCTGAAACTGGTTGACCTTCAGGGCGGCCAGCCGGTCCACAAGCATCTGCAGCGTCGGCAAGGTGGGGACCTTGCCGCGCGTCACGTCGTGGTAGAACCCGCGGACGGCGAAGGCAGGCCAGTCCTCGATCTCCGCGCCCGGCCAGCAGCGTCCACACGACCGGGCAATCTGCAAAAGTGTTCGGATGCCCTGCAGCAGCCCGGCGGACGTTCGCCCGACCACGTCCACGTTTCCGGGCTCGATGGTCAGGCGGTACGACTCCGGCTGGGCGCTCGACCAG
The DNA here is from genome assembly GCA_016929015.1 of Phycisphaerae bacterium. Taxonomy (GTDB): domain Bacteria; phylum Planctomycetota; class Phycisphaerae; order UBA1845; family UBA1845; genus JAFGJQ01. Next base: position 9,857 of record JAFGJQ010000105.1, read on the forward strand.
TCGCCGCGGTCGTCAACGCGAAACGTGATCGTGCTCTGCCTGGCCGCCCCCGTGAAACCCGGCTTGGGCGGGCCGGCCAGGATGGTCAGCGCGGTGACGAGTTCCTGAAAGGCCAGCCGTTCCGGCACTTCCAGCGCCGCCGGAACGGTCGCCACCCACCCTTCCGTGAGTTCAAACTCTCCGTCGCGCTGCACAACCCGCTGAGGCCGCGGCAGCAGCCAGTCCTCCATCCGCGTCATGATGTCCTTGCCTTCTGATAGGCCGGCCGCGTCCGCCCAGGCCGCCGGGTCCGGCGGGACCCGTGACGCACCCACACAACAAAGGCAGCCTACACGATTCCGTTCGCCACCGCCATGAGACCGGCGCGATACTTCGTTCGTGCCAACCATCGGCGGGCGAAACCCCCGACGGACCGCGGGACACCATGGCCTCTCGCACACGCGTCATCAGAACGCGACGGCCACCGAATCCCGGTGGGTAACCCCGTTGGGACGGCGAATGGTGGCCGTAAGGCGGGCACCGACAACAACGCCCTGCTCGTCGGTTTGTGGAATGAGGGTCAGAACACCCACGCGGGTCCGGGGAACCAGCTCCGAAACGTCCAGGGTAACGGGCCGGCCGGCCGGCAGGTCAGTGCGATGGACGCGGCACCAGGCGGCCCCGCTGTCGATCATCTGGCGGAGGACGGCCCGGTCGGCCTCCAGCGCACCCTGCCGGGCGAAGCTGCACACGGCGAAACTGACCGTGCTGACCAGACCGCCCGCCAGGAGAATCAGCACGAGAGCAAGTATCATTGCGGCCCCGCGTCGCTGGCGTCGAATCATGACCCGTACCCCCTTCCGGCAAACAGGTCGACTTCCAGGCGTCGCGGTTGCTGAGGTGACCGGCCTTCGCGCGTAAATTCCCACAGGATGTCCAGGTGCACGCGGCTGCCCTCCGCAGTCACGTCAACCCGCATATGCGGAAGGCGGAAGACGGTCTGGGAATCCTCCGTCTCTTCGTCGCCGACGCTTCGGACGACCGTATCCCCTTCGAATCGATGCCGAACCGGCCCGCCCGGCGTCTCAAAGGCGAATCCGCCGGAATGGGAATCGGTGTCCGGCAGGCACCGCACCCCGGTCGCCTGTCGGGCATCCTGCCGAACGACGTGGAGCCATGCGTTGAGGGCGCTGTACTCGTTCGTGCGACCGAAAACCGCCCGATGCGCGCGGAGTATCAGCACAACGCCCTCCGTCGCCAGAGACAGAACCAGACCCATCGCAAAAACCAGAAAGAGCATGTGGAGCAACGTGTACGCCCGCCGGCGGCGCCACGAATCCCGGCCATATGGAGAGCGGCGCGTCATGGCGATTCGCTCCTTTCGATCGGACGGGTCGAAGCGCCCGAACGCCTCGCTCCTTCCGAAACCACCGGCTCCATATACGTGACGACCGTGGCCGCAACGGGGCGATTGCGAACCCGCAAGGTCACCGTGACCGTCACGGAATCCAGTCCGGCCCAGTCGCCGGTGCCCGGCTCCACGTGGACGGTGGCCGTACCGCCCGCCGAACCCGCACCCACCGTCACGGCGCCGGGTGTTGGTGCTTCTCCCGCCCGGAAACGTTCGATCATCCCTTCGGCCGCAAGCTGCGCCGCGCGCCGGGTCAGGAAGTAGTCCTGGGCGTTTCGATAGCGAACCAGGAGCGTGGCGACCAGCCCCAGGACCAACGTCATGATGGTCAGCGCGCACATCACTTCCAGAACAATCGCGCCTCGCCTGGGATGGACGACACCGTGCATGGACTATCCCCCCACGCTCTCCAGAACGCCGTTGATCAGGGCCGCCAGCGGCAAAAAGAGAGAGACGATCACCAGCCCCACAACCGCGGCCGCGGCCAGCGTCAACGCGGGAATCATCAGTTGCATGAGAACATGCCACCACCGCCGCGCGGATGCCATGTGGTATTCCCGGGCGAATCGCAGGGCCTGCTCGATCGGCGTTCCGCGGCGCGCGGCGCCCAGCGCGCCAACGATCACCGTCCCAAGCCCGGCATGTTTCGCCGCCTCCGGCGGAGCATCGCCCCGCATAATCCGGTCCGCAAATGACTCAAACTGCCTGCGTATGTTGATGTTCACATCCACTTCCGCCGCAACCTGAGCGGCCACGTCCATGCTCAACCCGCCGCGGGCGGCCGCCGAGATCACGTTCAGGCAGGTCGCATATCCGAAGCTGCGCTCCAGGTCACGGAGGACAGGACACCGCCATCGAATCCGGTCGTGGAGCACGGAGAGTGCCCGAGGCCGCTCCGGCCGCCGCGGGCGCACCGCCAGCAAAACCAGTATGATGACGACCACAAGCACGACGGGCATGAAGCCCAAGGCGAAGGCCGCCGGCAGGCTCATGACCGTCATGACCCAATCCGTCATTCGAGGCAACGGAACGGCGAAGTCCAGGAATATATCCCTGAACCGCGGCATGACCGTGACGCCGAAGAGTGTCAGAGTGAATCCCAGGCCCGTGAGCACCCAGATGATGTAACTGACGGGGCCGAGAAGCGCTATTCGCCCGTGGCGGAGGACATCCGTAAGGAGGCCCTCGGCGGCGGACAGGGCGGGCGCAAGCTGGCCCGTTCGTTCACCCGCCCGGACCAGGCTGACCACCAGACCCGGACACGCCGGGACCGACGCGTCCAGAGCGGCGCCGACCGGCCGGCCCGCCGCCAGCGCGTCCGCGAGCCGCCGCATGATGCCACGCAGTCGGCCGCGTTCCTCCATCGCCGCCGCCGCCATCGCGGCGTGCAAAGGCACATTCATCCGGGCGGCCGTGGAGAGATGCGTCACCGCGACGGCCGCGAAACTGACGTAACGCAACGGTTGGATCAGGGAGACGATCAGACTACGCGGGCGCGCCCCGCGCAATCCCGACGCGTACCACACCAGCCACGCAAGTCCGTGGTCCACCGCAATCAGCATCGCCAGCGGGACCAGACATGCCGCAAGCAGCAATCCGATGTCGCCCATGTCTCGGATCACGCGGTTCCGTTCCGTCCTTTCCCAACCCGCCCCGCACGTCCAAACCAGTAGGTCAGCCGCCGCTGACCGAACTGACAAGAAAGAGCAGCGGCATGAACATGGCCAAAACGCAGATGCCCACGCCGACGCCCGTGATGATCAGGGCCAGGGGCGCCAGCCACGTCCGCACCAGGCCCTGTTGGTGAGCGGCTCGCATCTCGTACGCCGCAGCCATTTCCGTCATGGCCTCCGGTAACGTGTTCCGGGCCGCAGTGGTGTCAATGACGAAACCCAGCACCGGCGGCAGCAGGCGCACGGTCCGGCAGGCGTCAGCCGCCCGTTCACCGCGTTCGACCTGGCAGGCCACCTGTTCCGCGTCGCGGTGGAGCAGCGAGCTGCCGGTGGCCTCGGCCGCCAGACGAAGCGCCTCCGGCAAAGGAATGCCGCCGGCCGTCACCACGGAAACGGAACGCATGTACCGGGCGACCAGCGAAAGGTGCAGCAGCCGTCCGATGATGGGAACGCGAAAGACGAGCATTTCACGCAGCCGCTTCTGGGCCGGGGTCCCGTGCAGCAGCAGCCAGACCAGCAAGAAGACGGCCACCACGGCGCCCCCAAAGAGCAGCAGGAATGGGTACACGCGGGCGAACGTGAAGACCGCCTGCGAGATCAGTGGCAGGGGAGCCCCAAACTCGTATACGATCTCTTTGAACTGCGGGACCAGGTAGCAAAGCATCACCGACACGATGGTCAGCGCCAGCACCAGCACCGTCAGCGGGTACGCCAGGCTCTCGAACACGACCCAGCGGGTCTGGGCGATGAAGCGCAGGTGCTGCGAAAGGTTCAACAGGGCCGCGGAAAGGTTGCCGCTCCTGACGCCCGCGCGGACCACGCGGCTGTACAGCACGGGCAAGGCCGATTCCCGCGCGGCAATGGCCTCGTCCAGGGGAACGCCCCGCTCCAGGTCCGACGCAATCGCGTTGATGGTGTTCCGCAGCCGGCCACGGCGAATGTCGCGGGCGATCTCCCGCAGGCCACGGTCCAGCGCCACGCCCGCATCGGCCAGCGAGGCGAGCTGCTCATTGAAGAAGATGAAGTCGTCCGTGCCGACGGGGCGGCCACCGCGGGGCCTGGCCGATTCCGTCACCTGCACATCCAGGATGCGCATGGTTTCCAGCCGCCTCACCGCTTCCTCGAAGCTCTCGGCCTCGATCTCGCCGCGGATGGGCGTTCCGCCCGGGCATTGACCCTCGTAGTTGAATATCTTCATGCCTGTCCCGCCTGTTCCGGTGCGGGCGGATCGCCCAGCACCCGGTGAACCTCCTCCATGTCGGTGACCCCCTGTTCCGCCAGTGCGAAGGCCCGCGCGTACAGGTCCGAACCCTGCCGAGCGATGGCCTGACGCAGTCGCGACGCGGACGGGTGCGTGAGGATCAGCTCTCGCAGGCCCTCGTCGATCCGCGCAATCTGGGCGCACGCCACGCGCCCGGCGTATGCCGATTCGCCGGCGGCAATCCGCCGCCGCAGCAGCCGCTGCGAACAGACCACCGATACCGAGCTGACCACCTGGTAGGCCGGCACGCCCATTTCCAGGAGCCGAACAATCGCCTCGGCCGGATCGCCGCTGTGCATCGTCGTGAGAATGAGGTGCCCGGTGAGCGACGCTTCCACCGCGATGGCCGCCGTCCGGGCGTCGCGAATCTCTCCGAGCAGAATGATCTGTGGGTCCTGCCGCAACAGCGAACGCAGGCATCGCTCGTACGTCAGCTCGCCGTACGGATTGATCTGGATCTGGGCGACCCGGTCGATGCGCTGCTCCACCGGGTCCTCCAGCGTGACCACGCTGCGCTCCGGCGTCGTCCGCACGATGTGACGGACCATGGCGTACAACGTGGTCGTCTTACCGCTGCCGGCCGGTCCGGTGACCGGAATCAGGCCGCAGGGCAGCAGGGTCGCCTGCCGCAGCGCCGCCACTTGGTCGTCGGTCAGTCCGAGTTGGTCCAGCGTCTCCACGGGGCTGCGAGCGCGGAACACGCGAACGATCGCCCGTTCACCCCGAATGGTGGGAAACGTCGCGATGCGCAGGTCCGTGCCGGGTGTTTCATCCGCGTTGCCCGGGTCCACCCAGCGGACGCCGCCCTCCTGCGGAACGTCCACGCGGTACGTCAGCAGCCCCGCCAACACCTTGAGCCGGGCGATCACGTTGTCCGCCAGGCCGATTGGCAGCTCCTCGAAGTCGCGAAGGCGGCCGTCCACGCGGATGCGCACGATCATCCGGTCGTCCAGGGGCTCAAAGTGCAGGTCGCTCGCACCGGCCTCCAGACCGCGAGCCAAAAGGCCGTCGATCAGGTCGACAACCCCGCTGCCTGTGTCTGCGCTCTGCGTTTTTCGACCCAAGCTCGGCCTCCGGGCGCACCACGCCCCCATTGGGTTTCCGCGGACCGGCGGCGAATCTTACAGCAAAACCGTCAATCCCGGAGCTTGACGACCAGCTCCAGCTCCACGGCCGCACCCAGCGGCAGCGAGTTGGCGGCCACCGCCGCCCGGGCGTGCTTGCCGGCATCACCAAAGATCTGAACCAGCAATTCCGACGCGCCGTTGGCGACCTTGGGCTGGTCCGTGAACTCGTCCACCGACGACACCCAGGCGTTGAGCTTGACCACACGTTCCACCCGCTCCAGGTCGCCGACCACGCTCTGGAGAGCCGCCAGGGCGTTCAGGCAGCAGGTGCGAGCCGCGTCGTACCCCTGCTCCACGGTCAGATCGCGGCCCAGGTGGCCCGTGTACTCCAGCTTGCCCGCCACCATCGGCAATTGGCCGGAGGTATACGCCCAGCCGCCGATACAGACGGCCGGCACGTAGGCCGCCAGGGGCGCGGGGACAGCCGGCAACTCGATACCCAGTTCCTTCAGTCGCGCAGTCACACTCACGGTTGGCCTCCTTCATTCGGAGTGGACGAATCACACACGGTTTGACCGGCCGGCCGGTGGTCGGCCGGACCACTCCGGCTATACTACTGCTTCCGTCCACGTACGGAAACGCCGGGTGTGCGCGACCGGAGTCCGATCCATTGACTGCTGCCAACGCTGGTTCTGTTGTCGTTCCTCCGGAAGACTCACCTCCCCTGCTCGCGATGATCGGGATTGTGAAATCCTTCGGGGAGCATCGCGTGCTGGACCAGGTGCAGTTCCCGCTGCGCGAAGGCGAGGTCCACGTCCTGGCCGGGGAAAACGGGGCCGGGAAATCGACGCTCATGAAAATCCTGGGGGGCGTGTACGCGCCGGACGCCGGCGAGGTGAGGCTCCTCGGCCGGCCCGTGCGGTTCCGCTCGCCTCGCGAGGCGGCCCTCGGCGGCGTGGCGATCATCCACCAGGAGCTGTCCCTGGTGCCGTCCATGTCCGTGGCCGACAACATCTACCTGGGCCGTGAGCGGACGACCCGGGGCTGGATGCGCTTCGGACATCAGCACAACGAATCCACGCGCCTGCTGAGCCGCCTCGGGCTGGACATACTCCCGTGCACGGCCGTGGGAGACCTGCCCATCTCGTTTCAGCAGATGATCGAGATCGCCAAAGCGCTCTCCCTGAACGCGCGAATCCTGGTGATGGACGAGCCGACCAGCGCCCTGAACGAGCCCGAGGTGGAGCGGCTGTTCGCCGTCGTAAACGACTTGAAGCGAAGCGGCTGCGGGATCGTCTATATCACCCACAAGCTGGAAGAGGTGTACCGGATCGCCGACCGGATCACCGTGCTGCGCGACGGACGGTGGATCGCCACGGCCCCCGCGCGCGAAATGCCGGCCCCCCTGCTCATTCGGCACATGGTGGGACGAGAACTGGATGAACGCGTCACGGCCGGACGAACCATTGCCCGATCAAACGCGCCCGTGCTCCTGCGAGTGGAGCACGTGACGGTCCGGTCCAGCCGGCGCAGCGCCCGGCCACTCGTTGACAACGTCGGGTTCGAGGTGCGAGCCGGTGAGATCGTCGGGCTGGCGGGGCTGCAGGGGTCGGGCAACAGCGACCTGCTGTGGGGCGTGTTCGGAGCGTTTGGGCGCCGGCGGGTCTCGGGAGAGATACGAATCGGGGGGGCCGCCTACCGGCCGCGCTCGCCCGGGTGGGCCATCCGCAACGGCGTGGCCCTGGTCACGAATGATCGGCAACGAAACGGACTGGTGACGGGGCTGGACGTGGTGGCCAACGCCACGCTCGCCGCCCTGCCGCGGGTGTCACCCGCCGGATGGCTGCGGCGCGGTGAAGAAGTGGCACTGGCGACGGACAGCACTCGTGCGCTGCGACTGCGGGCGGCATCGCTGCGGCAGCGAGTGGCCACGCTGTCCGGCGGAAACCAGCAGAAGGTGGTGCTGGCCAAGTGGATGAACATCCAACCGCGCGTGCTGCTGCTGGATGAGCCGACGCGCGGGGTCGACGTGGGTGCCAAGCAGGAGATTTACCAGATTCTCGATGACTGGCGGCGGGCGGGCCACGCCATCGTACTGATCACGTCGGAGATGCCCGAGCTGCTGATGCTGAGCGACCGCATCGTGGTCATGCACCGCGGACGGGCTGTGACCGCAATGGAAAGGAAAGAGGCCACGCAGGAACGCATCCTGCACGCCGCCATGGGAGGTGACTGATTTGAGCCCGGCAAGCACCCGAGTGCCCACGGAAACCCCTTCGCTCGCGTCGCGAGGGCTGGCGATTCTGAGTCAGCCCTGGGTGACGGCCATCCTCGCCCTGGCCCTCGTCATCGCGCTGGGACTGGTCTTCCACGGGAACGGCGCGTTCTACAAGTGGGGAACGCACCGCGATGCCCTGCGGCTGATCTCGGTCTATGCGATTCTGGCGTGCGGCATGACCGTTGTGATTCTCGCGGCCGGCATCGACCTGTCGGTGGGCAGCGTGCTCGGGCTGATCGCGGTCGCATTCTCGATTCTGGTGGTGCGCTGGGAATGGTCGGCCTGGGCGGCCATACCGGCCTGCCTGCTGCTGGGCGCCTGCTGCGGAGCGGCGTCCGGGAGCCTGATCGCGTGGTTTCGCATTCAGCCGTTCATTGTGACGCTGGCCATGATGGTCTTCGCGCGGGGGCTGGCCAAAAAGATATCGAACGGAGAGAAGATCTGGTCGGCACAGACACCGGAGATCTTCACGAGGATCGACTCCCGGCTTCTGGGCGAGAACATTTCAGTGGTGACGCTCGTCTTCCTCGCCTGTCTTGTCATTTGCTGGATCGGGCTGACGCGGCTGCGCTGGGGCCGCTACGTGTACGCCATCGGCGGAAACGAGGAGGCCGCCCGGCTGTCCGGCGTGCCGGTTACGGCCATGAAGATCGGCGTGTATGCCCTGGCCGGTCTGTTCTCCGCCGTCGCGGGTATCTGCCACGCGGCCCAGGAATACCAGGGCGACCCGGAGGCGGGAGCCACGTACGAACTGACGGCCATTGCGATCGTGGTCATCGGGGGGACCAGCCTGATGGGCGGCCGGGGCGGTGTGGGCCTGACGCTGCTCGGGACGCTCATCATCGGGTACGTGGACAAAATCCTGAGCATCAACGCGGTGCCGGAGGCCAACCGTCTGATGCTCACCGGCGCCATCATCGTGGTGGCTGTCCTGGTCCAACGCCGCAAGTCATGACTCGCCTGCAATGAAGAACGGCACGTCCGATCCCCTTGCCGTGGGGCACCGCGGCCGTCACAATGCGATCTGCCTTTTTCACCCTTTCCGGAGGTATGTGGATGAACGCTCTTCGATGCTTCGCCTTGGCCGCCGCAGTGGTTGTTTCGTGTGTTGTAGGGTGCGAGAAGTCGGATTCCACCACGCCGTCCGCCGAACCCGCTTCAACGGCCGGCGAAAAGGCCACGTCCGGCGGCGAGAAGGAATCCTTTACGATCGGCATGAGCCAGTGCAACCTGGGAGAGCCCTGGCGCGTCCAGATGAACGCGGACATCAAGAAGGCCGCGAGTTCCCATCCGGGACTGGCTGTGATCTACCAGGACGCACAGAACGACACGCTCCGGCAGCGGTCTCACATCGAGGAATTCGTCAGTTCGGGCGTGGACCTGATCATCGTCAGTCCCAAGGAGGCCGCACCGCTGACGCCGCCGATCGCCAAGGCGGTCAAGGCGGGTATTCCGGTCATCGTGCTGGACCGCCGCGTGCTGGGAGACGAGTACACCTGCTTCATCGGGGCCGACAACAAGGCGATCGGCCAGGCGGCCGGCGAGTGGCTGGTCACCCAGCTTGGGGGTAAGGGCCGCGTCGTGGAACTCAAGGGCCTGATGACCTCCACGCCGGGCCAGGATCGCCACAGCGGCTTCCGCAAGGGCATCGAGGACAGCGAGATCGAGGTGGTCTTTGAGGCCGACATGAAGTGGCTCCAGCCGGATGCCCGCAAGGAGATGGAATCGGCCCTGGCCCGCTTCGACGACATCGACGCGGTATACGCCCACAACGATCCGGGCGCCTACGGTGGGTGGCTGGCCGCCCAGGCCGCCGGCCGGGAGAAGGACATCCTCTTCATCGGCATCGACGCACTGCCCCAGGAAGGTGTCCAGTACGTCAAGCAGGGGATACTCAATGCGACCTTTGAGTATCCCACCGGCGGTGCAACGGCGATTGAGACCGCTCTGCAAATCCTCCACAAGCAGGACGTGCCCAAGGAAATCACCCTCGGCTCACGCCTGTTCACGAAGGAAAACGTGGAAGCCGGCGGCGACCCAATCGCCGCGCCGGCGAGCGTCGCAACAGAGTAGAGTCCGGCACACCGGCCACCTTACGGCTCAAATGACGCGCGGACCTGCGGCCGGGTGCCATGCCCGTAGGCTTCAGCCTCGGGCATGTTCTGCCTGTGTCCCCCGCCGCGATGGAGACTCGCTACTCTCAGGCAAAGCGACGAGTCTTCAGGGCAGCGGGGGCCGGCGTCGCTGGGCTACGGCTCAAATGACGCGCGGACCTGCGGCAGCGGCCGGCCGTCGGCGGTCTCGATGTGGGCGCCGAAGCCCCAGCCTCCGCCACCCTGGTTCACCTTCAGCAGCACGGTGTTCGTGCCGGCCTTGAGCTTCACCGGCACGCGGTCCTGCCGCGACGCGTAGGGCCGGGCGGCCATATGCCGGTAGACCTCCTGGCCGTTGACCCAAACGGCCACGCCGTCGTCACTGCCGAGCGCCAGCACGGCGTCCATGTCCTCCGGGGCGTGCAGGTAGGTCAGGCCGTAGGCCACGGCGTCGCCGACGAAGCCGCCGTAGAACTCCAACAGGTCGAGGGAGAACTCGGATGCAAAGTCGTAGCCGGGCTTGATGTCACGGGTTGCTTTTTTCCAGCCGATGGTCTTGCCGTCCTTGCCCTCATACGTGGCCGCCACGTCGATGCCCTGTTCCGGCGGAAAGACATGGTCCACCCCCTGGTCCCACGGGTTGTGGAACGGCCCCGCCACCCACCACTTGTCGATGGACGGCATGATCATCCGCTCGCGCGACGTCCGCAGCTCGCGTTCACCAAGGCGAAATACGAACTCCGCCCGCATGAGACCCGGCACCGGCTCGCCTTCCGGCGAGCATTTCTCCACGTGCGTCAAGCCATAGCGGGCCACATCCATGCTGCGACGGAAGCCCTTGCCCGTCACCGTCCAGCCGGCGGCCGGCTTGATCTCCACCTCTCCCACCACCGGCCCCAACGATCCATAGGGCATCGCCGCGTAGGCCGAGCCGTGAACATCCAGATCGATCGCGTCTTGCGAAGCCGACATGACGCTGATTTCGCAGGACAATCCGGCCAACTGAGCAAACACCCGATCCGCGACGGCCGGCTCGGCCTTGGCCGCGACGGCCGCCTGTAGCAGCGATATCCAGTTGGTATTCACGTCGCGGGCGAGGGCCAGTAGAGCGGCATGGTCCGCGCGGGCCTGTTGAAGCCGCCCAAGCACATCCCGGATTGATTCGGGCACGGCCGGTCCCAGCAGGGACGCGAGTTCCTTCAGCAGGTCCAGCCGGCCGCGCAGACCGGTCCGCAACGGCGATTCGTCCCAGCCCTCGCGCAACGCAACTTCAATCATCACCGACCGGTTCACCGGCAGGGAATCGCTGCATATGCGCAGCGAGAGGCTGTCCAGATCGTACTCCCAGGCGGAAGCGGCCAGCTCCTGACCATTCAGCGTCACGGACTCCGGCAGCCACACCTCGTGCAACACGACCTCGTACTTGCGGGCCGTGAGCATGCCCGGGAACGAACCTTCCGCCGGGCCGATCGTGATTCGGCGTTTTCCATCTGCCAGAGCGTGCCGGACAGGTGTCCATGCGCACTCGCCCGTCTGGTAGCCGTTCGTCAAACCGTCGTCTTCGTAAACCCGGGTCTCGCCGCGTTCGCCCGGGAAGATATGGAGAATCAGCGGGTCCACGGGCTTTTCGCCGGTGTGCTTCATGCTCGGCATCGCGGGAATAACCGCGCCCGCCCGCACAAACAGGGGAAGCTCGTCCAACGCGGAAGAGAACTGGCGTTCGATCGGGCCGGTGATTGTCTCGCCGGTGTACCAGTGGGTCCACTCGCCGGGCGGAATCCAGACTTGGCGACTCGCTTGACGGCTGATCTCATTCCGCGGGCCTGGGACGTGCGCCACAAGCAGCGAATCACCAAACAGAAACTCCGAACGAAGGTACGTTTCATCGATCTCCGGCCATTCATAGTACAGCGGCCGGCACAGGGGAACGGCCTCGTCGTATGCCTGTCGGGCCGCGGTGTAAATGTAGGGGATCAGCGAATAGCGGAGGTGGAAGGCCTCCCGGGCGGCCTCAAAATACTCTTCGGGGAACGCCCAGATGCGCCGCTCGGCGCCCGGGTCGCGGGTGGCGTGCGTTCGCAGCGTGGGGGAGAAGACCGCGCTCTGAATCCACCGCACGTACATCTCCGGCTCGCACGGGCCGGGCAGGTGCCCGCCGACGTCGTGGCTCCAGTACGGGAAGCAGACATTGCCGGCCGTCGCGGTGAAACCCGGCTGAAACAGCAGCGTGTCAAACGTGCTGTAGGTGTCGCCGGAGAATCCGATCTGGTAGCGGTGGTTCGCCAGGCCGCCCCAGCGGCTGAACATCAGGCCGCGGCGGCCGTCGCGGGCGCGGTCCATGAAGTGAATCGCGTTGAGCCAGAGGAACGGATCGAGCCCCTCAATCTGGGTGGGCGGGCCGTGGCCGCCGTAGTCGAGCCACCAGAAGTCCACGCCCTGGGCTTCCAGCGGGTGCAGCAGGTACTTGAAGTACGCATCCACCCATTCCGGCTTGAAATGGTCGTAGAGAATCTTGTCCGTGGTTTCCGGGTCCAAATCCAGAGCACTGGCCAGCGGCTTGAATCGCTCCTCCTGCTTCTCGATGTCGTACCCGGGATGCAGATTCAGCGTGACCTGAAGCCCTTGCTCCTTCGTCCAGTCCAGGAATGCCTTGGGGTCGGGAAAGTTCGTCTTGTGCCACGTGTAGCCGCTCCACCCGGGCTCATGCCAATCCAGGTCGATCACCAGCACGTCCAGCGGCACGTCATGCTCGCGGAACTCGGCGACCAGGTTCTTCAGCTCCTGGTCCGTGTACGGCCAATAGCGCGACCACCACGCGCCGAAAACGAACCGCGGCGGCATGGGAATCCGGCCGGCAACCAGCGTGTAGTCCCGCAGGGCGGCCGGGTAGTCATGCCCGTGCCCGAAAAAGTAGCAGTCGATCGCCTCGCGGTCCGTCCGCGCGACAGGCCAGGGACGCTCGCCGCCACTGAAGACCGCCTGGCCGGTATCGTCCACGACGGCCCACCCATCGCGGGAAATCAGTCCGGGATCGAGCTCCATCATTCCGGACGCGCCATCGAGCGATCGCCGCGTGCCGCGTAAGTTCTCGGCGGGATCGGCGCCCGGCCTCCAGGTCACGGATCGCTTGCCCGCCTTGAGGGCAATGGACAGGTTCTCCGCATCGAACAAGCCGCCCTCCGGCCGGTATTGCAGCGTGAGATACTCCGTCTGGATGGTCAGCCGGCCGTTCTCCTCGGTGGAGGTGAACTGGGGCACGGGAAGCTTGCGGTTGATGAACGTCATGGAGGCCCGGTCTTCAAACGTCGAAGTGGCGGACCATTCCATGCGGATCAGCCGCGGAGTCAGAACCGTGAAGCGGGCCTGGCCGGCGATCACGATCGCCGCGGGGTCGGCCGCGGGAATCGGGGCCGGATCGGCGTAGGCAAAGGAACAGAAGAAAGCAAAAAGCAAAAAACAAAAAGCAAAAACGGAGCGACGAAGGAATAGGGGGATGGACGGGTTCGGGAAGCGCGATAGTGCGGAAGCGTTGAGCGTCATCATGTTCTTTGCCTGCCCTGCGGGCAGCCTCGTAGGGGTTTCTGTCATTCTGCCGGTGCCGGTTGTTGGGCGCCGAAGGTCAGGTAGTTGCAGAACAGCTTGCGGACGACATCAGCGGGGCCGGGGGGGTCGTTCAGCGTGCGGGTTATGTCCAGCGTGGACAGCACCCAGCGGCCCTTGCCTTCCGGGACCACCGCGACGGCCGTGCTGACCCGGGGCTGATGATCGCTGACCGATCCGACCACAGCCTCCTCCCCTTGCAGCAGCAGGCCGAAGCGGTCGGCCTGGTACCCGACGAAATCCTGGTACTCCCAGTTCAGGGCCTGGTTGACGGGCAGCCCCTCAAAAAGCGGGTGTTCTCGCACGAAGAAGTTGCCGCCCAGCCACCACTTGCCGTGCCGCATGACGCCGTCGAACTCCACCAGGCCCCGCTGGGCCAGCATCCGGGCCACCGGCTCCGTGTTACGGATGACGATGGCCGTCGTGCCGTCGTCGCGGACTCGCCGCGGCAAATCGGCCAGCACGGTCTCCGCCTCCGCGAGCATGGCGGGCCGCGTCCACAGCAGCCGGATGACCGCGCCCTCCTGGGTCTGGAAGTACTCCAGGCGGATGTCGTAGGCCGTTCCCGCTTCGAGCGTTACCGGCTCTGACGTGTCGGAGGCCGGGCCGTGCGTGGTCCAGTTGTCGATGATGCGCTTGCCGTCAATCCACAGCCGCACGCCGTCGTCGCTGAGGGTATGGAACCGGTAGACGCCGGATTCCGGGGCTTTCAGCTTGCCCTGCCAGCGTACGCTGTACTCCGTGCTCGCCGTGGCCGGCTCCGGCGGCGTTTTGGAGAAATCGAAATCCACCTTCGGGTCGGTCCGGAGGACCACGCGGCGGTGGAAGTCCGTGCCTTTGTAATACTCGGCGGTCAGTCCCTGGCCTTCGCCCTCCGTCGGCACCAGTGCGGTGCCGGGCACAACCTCGCGCGGTTCGAAATCGAAGTCACCAAGAATCACGTAATCGAGCTTCTCAAGCGAAGCGGAGAACGCCGGCACTTCGACACCCAGGTGGTCTTTCAGGAAGTCGCGGACGAGCGTTCCGTTCTCCACCACGGCCCCGCGTGGCGAGACTTTCGGCGACTTCCAGTCGACCAGAAAGACCTCGTCTTCACCGATGGCTGGCGGTTTGCTGCTCAGTTCGCCGGCGGCCTGAAGCTCCGCATGCAATACAAACCGACCCGGGCCACTGTCGGCAGATACCTCGACGCCGCCGGCGAGAAGTTGGCCGTACGTTTCGCCACCGGCCACTTTCACGGGCAGCCGTTTCGACCACACTATTTCGCTCCCCGCATTCACCAGCACCGCATGCAGCTCGAAATCTCCCTTCAGGTCGACTTCGTTGATCAGGTAGAAGTCGGCGACCGTCTTGAGCGGCACCTGGCCGACCTTGCTCCGCAACTTGACGGCCACATACAGCGGCTCGTTGTATCGGGCCAGAAGCTCCGGGTCGCCCTTGAAGTTGCGGAAGCAATCGACCACGCCGGAGTGGTTCTCGATCTTCTCCGCTTCCCAACCGTTGACGACGTACCCGTCGGTCACGTTGCCGGCGCGGATGTTTTCAATAATCCGGCCCTGGTAATAGAATGCGATGTTGCCCATGCTGCGGGTCAAATCGTCCACGCCGCCGAAATACTTCGTCAGGCCGCGAGACTCCAGGTAGTCCACATAGGCCTGGTGCCACTGCCGGTACGCGGCGCCGTCCCAGCCGTTGGGCTTGCCTTCCAGCTCTTTCGCGATGAGTGCCAGACGCGGCGGCGTGGCAATGGCGCCTTCCTCGCCCCAGAAAACGACTTCCTTCTTGTTGTCCGTGTGACGGGTGTACTTCGTCGGGCTCACGTAGAATGCGTCACGGTACACGCCCGGACCGGGGGCATTGTGGTAGTCCCACCAGCCCTGCGTGTATGGCTTCTCATCATACGGCCGCATGTGAAGCTTGAACGGATCGTCGCCGTCCTTGTTCCAGCCGGAGGTGTAGGTGATGGCGCGGCTGGGATCGAGCCGGTGGGCGTCGGCCATGTCCTGCTTGCGGTTGTCGTCGGGCGGAATCTGATCTTCCTCGTTAATCATGTTGTAGATGACCAGGGAAGGGTGGCTGCGGTCGCGCTTCACCATGCGCAGCAGCTTCTCGCGCGCCCAGCGGCGGCAGAATTCATCGCCCCCGCGGGCGGTGTAGCCGCCGGGCTCTTCGTATTGCAGCAGGCCCATCTCGTCGGCAAGGTCGAAGAGAATGGGCCGGCCGATGCAGCGGTGATGGTTCAGCATGTTCAGGCCGAGCGACTGGGCGGCCTTGATCTGCCTGCTCGCCAGCTCCGGTGTCGGGTAGATGCCGTTGACCGGCCAGAAACCCCACGAAATGGCGCTGCGCAGCACGATCCGCCGGCCGTTCAGACGAAACACCGCATCCTCACCGATTCCGTCCGGCGCGAACCAGCGGAAGCCGAAACGCCGGCCGTCCGCGTCCAGGCCGCCCAGGGACACCTGGCAGACGTACAGCGTCGGGGATTCCAGGCTCCATATCCGAGCGGTCGGAACGGACAGCGTGGCGGTGACGGTCTGCAGGCCGTGCGAGAAGCGCCGGCCCTTCACCGCCTTTTCCAGGAGAACGCTGGACGGGTCGGCCGCGTCCACGATCCGAAACACGACGTCGCGGGGCACAACTTCATCGGTGACATTGCACACCGTGACCTCAACGTCCACCTCACGCGGCGTCGGCTTGTTCCGGACGAAGATGTCGTCCACGTACAGCGGGTCCAGCACGAGCAGCCGCAGGTGGCCGGTCATGCCGCCGAACCCATGACTGGCCGGCAGCGTGTACTTGCCCCAGCGGTGGGCGTCGTAGTCAATCCAGTCGAAGTTGCCGCCGGGATCGGTGATGCGGAAGGCCAGCCGGGCCGGCTTGCCCGGCGCCAGCTTGCCCGTGAGGTCCACCTCGAACGGCGTGTTGCCGATCAGGTCGTAGCCGACCAGCGTTTCGTCGACAAAGACCTCCGCCCGCAGGCGAACGGAATCCACGCGGAGCAGCACCTGCCGGCCCGCCGCCTCGGGCGGCAGCGTGACCTCGCGCCACCACCAGCTTACGCCGCGGTAGTCGCCGCCCTCCGCGTCCCAGAAGTACTCTTCAACCGTGCCGGGCACGCAGACGGGCAGGCCGTTGGTGCCCAGGGCCTCCCATCCGCCGCCGGGCGGATTCACCGGCAGCTTCGCCAGGTCAACGGGCGGCAGGAAAAGCTCGTCACCCTCCCACACGGCCTGCTTGTCCAGCCAGAGACTCCAGCCGGGGCCGCCCAGATCGATGACCGTCCTCGATGTCATCTCCGCCTGGGCCGTACGGACGCTACACAGAATCGAAAACCCCACCGCCAGCCATGTCCGTGGGTTCGTTTGCATCGGTTCCTCGCTATGCCGGGCATGTGCATGACTTCGTGTTCCGCAGAGTGATCCGCGTGAAAGACCCTATGGGCCGGGCGGCGACATCATCGCGTCGTAGCGATGCTGATCGTCATACATGCGCTTGTACACCTGGTACTTGCGATCGTGATACGCCTCCACCTCGCCGCCCGCCGGCTGCACGGTGCCGCCCACCCGATTCATCGCCGCCATGGCGGCCGTGCAGTCCGGATACGCGCCCGCGGCCACCGCCGCCAGCACGGCCGAGCCCAGCAGCACCGCCTCCGGCTCCCTGGGCAGAATCAGCGGGCACCCGGTGATGTCCGCGTGCTCCTGCAGAAAGACCGGGTTCTTCGTGCCGCCACCGCAGACCATCACGTGTCGAATGGAAAACCCTTTCCGGTTCATCTCTTCGATGATGTGCCGCGTGCCGTACGCCACCGCCTGGATCGTCGCCAGGTACTCCAGGGCCAGCGTGTCCAGCGTGTCATTGAGCGACAGGCCGGCCACCATGCCCCGGGCGTGCGGATTGGCCCGAGGCGAGCGGTTTCCGTGGTGGTCGCCCAGCACGTGGAAGCGGGCGGTCAACTCCGCCATGGTTTGCCTGCCGGCCAGCACCTTCAGGCGAGCGTTCAGCAATTCGTAGACGGTCTTGCCCGTCTTCTTTGCATCCTTGTCCAGGGCGGCCGCGTGGGCACTGGCGCGGATGCAGCGGTCGATCAGGGCGCCGGTTGCCGACTGGCCGCCTTCCGTAAGCCACAGGCCCGGGACCATGGCCGAATAGTACGGACCCCAGATGCCGCGGATGAATTGTGGCTTCTGCGCCACCGCCATGTGGCACGAGCTTGTGCCGCCGATGAGGGCCAGACGCTGATGCGCGGTTTCCGGGGCGAAGGCCTCGCCGTCCAGGGTCGCCCCGATCATGCCCAGGCCGCCGGCGTGGGCGTCGATGATGCCAACGCCGACCGGCGTGCCCGGCTCCAGCCCGAGCGACCGGGCGGCGGCAGGTGTCAGGCCGTTGCCGATCGGCTCGCCCATGGGGCGGACGCGCTGGCCGATCCGCCGGTGCGCATCCGTCACCAGGTCGTCCAGGCCGATCTCGTCCCAGAAGGAGTCATCCCATTTGCCCACGCTGGGCGCGGTCTTGCCGCGCCGGCCCAGGTGGCCCTGATAGGTCCACTTGCAGACCGTGGTGCAGAGGCTTCGCACGTCGACGCCCGTGGATCGGTACGTCATGAAGTCGGCCAGGTCGAGGAAGCGCGCGGCGGCCTTCCAGGTCCGGGGCAGGTTCTCCTTGAGCCACAGCAGCTTGGGCGGCTCCATCTCCGGCGAGACGCCGCCGCCCACGTACCGGAGCACCTTGTGCCCCGTGGCGTTGATGCGCTCGGCCTGGGCGATGGCGCGGTGGTCCATCCAGACGATGACGTTCTGCTCGTGCCGGCCCGTGGGCGAGACGGTCAGCGGCTTGTCGTCGGCACCGAGGCAGACGAGCGAGCACGTGGCGTCAAAGGAAACACCGGCCACGTGCCGGCCGGCGGCGCCCGCCGCCTTGATCGCGGCCTTGACGGCCGCGGCGCAGGCCCGCCAGATGTCCTCCGAAGATTGCTCGACGAAGTCCGCCTTCGGCCGCCAAAGCGTGATGGACCGGACGCCGAAGCCGTGTCCCTTACCCTGCAGGTCGAACACGCCGGCCCGCACGCTGCCCGTGCCGACGTCCACGCCGATCACAAATCGCTTTTTCTCTGCCATGGCTGCCTCGCCTGGTCCGGATGGTCCCGCTACCGCGCCGGCCGCCGCACCCGCAACGGTCAGCCCTTGATGCCGCTGCTGACCACTCCCCGCACGAAGAATCGCTGGAGGAACAAAAAGACGATCAGGACCGGAATCAGCACGATGATCGCGGCCGTCATGCGAATGGACCAAAACGTATCCGTGTACGCCTCCTGGAACACGGAAAGCCCCACTTCCAGAGTGCGCATCGGCGTCGTGCTGGTCGCCAGCATGGGCCAGTAGAAGTCGGTCCAGGTCCATATGAAACCGAACGCCCCTACCGTCGCCAAAACCGGCTTCGACGAAGGCAGGACCACGTGCCAGAGGATCCGCAGGTCGCCGCAGCCGTCGAGCCGGGCGGCGTCGTCCAGACTGCGGGGGATCGTGATGAAGAACTGCCGCAGCAGGAACGTGGCGAAGGCCGTGCTCAGGTAGGGGTACGGGAGAATCAAGCCCCGGTACGTGTCCAGCCAGCCGAAGTGCGCCACCAGGTTGAACAGCGGCACCACCAGCACCTGGGCGGGAACGGTCATCGTGAACAGAAAGATGAAGAAGATCAGGTCACGCCCCCGAAAGCGCAGCCGGGCGAACCCGTAGGCCGCCAGCGAGCAGATCGTCAACTGGAACGCCACAACGCCGCCCGTGACGATCAGGGAGTTCAGGGCGAACCGGGCGACGGGCAATTCCGGGAACGTCAGGACGAACTTGTAGTTCTCAAAGTGGTAGGTCCCGTCGTCCGGCGTAAACAGGTTGTGCAGAGTCGGCACCTGGGCCTGCTTGTTGTGCAGCGACGTGAAAAACATCCAGACAAACGGAACAATCGTGGAGAGGGCGATCGCGATCAGCGTCCCGTACAGGGCCGATCGGCCGATCCAGCGGCGAAGAGGTGCCCGGGCCTGGCTCACCGCGATTCCTCCGTATGCAGGCCGCGCCGCATCACATAAAGCTGAAACGCCGCGATGAGGAGGATCATCACCAGCAGCACACACGACATGGCGCTGGCCATGCCGATCTCCCGCCGCCACCACAACTCCTTGAAAATGTGAAACAGCACGACGTCCGTCGAACGGTCCGGCCCGCCCTTCGTCATGACGTAGACCGGCGTGAACAACTGGAACGCGGCGATCGTGGTCGTGACGGACACGAACAGCAGAGTGGGCGCCAGCATCGGCAGCGTGATGCTCCGGAACCGGCGCCACCCCACGCAGCCGTCCAGCGACGCAGCCTCGTACAACTCCTCCGAGATGTTCTGAATGCCGGCCACAAAGATGATCATCCGCGGGCC
>JAFGJQ010000106.1 GCA_016929015.1 Phycisphaerae bacterium
ATTGGGCGTTTGCGAGTGGCGTGGCGTGTCGCCCCGATGGGGCTTGTATTCTCTGGGGGCACGGCATTCCAGGGGCTGGCGCCGCCTAACTACAGACCTTCACCCCGTTGGGGTGCCGATCAGCCCGCACCGGGGGTTGGGGTGGGGCGGCGCGGACCCGCGGTTGAAACCGCGGGCTGGTCTCATCCGGGCCGGCGGCCCTGATGCGCGGAGGGCCCGTGAACGGGGGTGACACTTTGCGGCGCGGCGCGGACCATCCGACCCCGGCGGGGTCGAGGCGGGTGGCCACGGGTGGAGTCCCGATGACAATCGGGACGGAACCCGTGGATGGAGGCGCGCTCCCCACCCCTAGCCCGCCCCCGGATGGGGGCGGAGGACAAGGAGCGAGAACAATGCACGGCACGAGCAAAAGAGTGTGAAGACCCATAGACCGGCTGGTCTCCGCGGGCGACTCGCCGGGGCGAGAAAGCCGGTCCTACAGCCTGCAGCTCGCCACAGCGAGTCGCCGGGGCGACCCACAGCCTCCCAAGACCGGCTGGTCTCCGCAGGCGACTCGCCGTGGCGAGAAAGCCGGTCCCACATAAGCAGTGTCGGTCCCACACCAGAGGCGGGCGCTGCACGACTGGGGCGGGGTTTTAGCGCTTGATGCTGCGCAGGAAGTCCTGCACCTCGGGGATTTCGCCCTGGAACACCAGGTAGCCGTTGTAGGGCTCGCGATCGGTGGTCTCGTCGCTCACCGGCGTGAGCATGATCCGCTGGACCTCCTCACGGTCGTCCGTCTGGCCGAGGGCCCAGCAGAGCTTCATATAGGCCACCTCGGGCAGCATGTTTGCCGCGGGCTGCACGCCCAGGCCCATGATCTCCCGGCCGGTTTCGTAGACGTACATCTGCACGTAGCCCCAGAGCGTCTGCACGGTCATGTAGACGTGAACGCCCTTCTCGCAGGCGCGGCGGAGGGCCGGGTACAACGGCTTGTTGACGTGCCCCAGGCCCGTGCCGGCAATGATGATCCCGCGGTACCCCTTCTCCACGACGGCATCCACGACGTCGGGCCGCATGTTGGGGTAGTAGTAGAGGATCGTCACCTTCTCCTCGAAGGCCGTGTTGATCTGCACGGACCGGTCCGTGCGCCGCCGCTTGTAGTCCTGCCGCAGGTGGCGGATGCCGGCCGGATCCACCATGGCCAGGGGCACGTCGCCGATGGTGCGAAACGTCGAGCGATAGCTGGAGTGCATTTTTCGCACACGGGTGCCGCGATGCAGCAGAGCGTACTGGTCGGAGGTGGGTCCGAACATGCACACGAGCACCTCGGCGATGTCACCCTCGGCGGCGGCCTTCACGGCGTTGATCAGGTTGCTGGCCGCGTCGGAAGACGGCCGGTCCGACGAGCGTTGCGAGCCGACCATCACGATCGGCACGGGCGTGTTCTGGACCATAAACGTGAGAACGGCGGCGGTGTGGTGCATGGTGTCGGTGCCGTGCCCGATCACGATGCCGTCCACGCCCTCGGCGATGCACTCGCCGATCCGCTCGGCCAGGCGGATGTACTGCTCCGGGCCCATGTTCTCGCTGAACACGCCGAAGAGCTTTTCCGTGCGCAGGTTGCAGATGTCGGCGAGTTCCGGCACGGAGCCGTACAGTTCGCCCGGCGAGAACGCCGGGATGACCGCGCCGGTGCGATAGTCCAGCCGGCTGGCGATCGTGCCGCCCGTGCCCAGCAGGACCACGTTCGGCTTGCCCGGGTCAACGGGGAATTCCTTCTCCGGGATGTGATAATGCGCTTCGCGGCGGCCGGTTTCCTTCATGCCGACGACGGTCGCGGCGGCGACGCCGATGTTGTAGCCGCTGGACAGTTTCAGCACGATGTGCTGATCGTCCGCCGTTTCCGACCGCGGCAGAACCAGGCCGGTGAACCGTCCCTGCTGCGAGTCAATCTCCACATCGCTCCAGACGCCTACGCCGTGCCGCTCCAGCACCGTGCGGGCCAGGCCGCGATATCCCTTGCGTGCGTCGTCACTCACCGTTGTCCCCCCTTGCTGCTGACTTGCAGGCGGCTGTCACCGAGGCTTCGGGCGAGGCACTCGGCCGCCTCACGTCCGTCCACACGACCGGCGGCCTCGCGAATCAACCGGCCGGTCAGGTTGCGGAGCCGGGCCTCGGGGCTGCGGAACGGCGTATGCTGCGTCCGAACGACCAGATCCGCCACCCAGCGATCCAGCTCGGCGCCGGCCAGTGGCCGGTGGGTCTGCGCCTGCAGAAGAGTGGACATGGACCGCTGGTCGGGCGGCAGGCGGAGCCACCAGGCGAGGACCTGCAGGACGCCCGCTCGCGTGAGCTGTCCTTCCGCGTACGCGCCGAAAACCTCGAACATGTCGGTGTCGCTCAGGGCGTCCGGGTCCAGTCCGTCGCGGCGCAAGGCCTTCAGCCGCTGCACCAGCACGACGCCGGCAAACACCGAGTCGACGCCCAGCTCCACCACGATCCGCTGGAACAGCTCCGCTCGCGACGAGATGCACAGCGGTTCGATCACGTCCGGCGGGAGCCCGAGCGAGCGGTACCACTCCTGCCGCTCCCACACACGAACGGGGAGGGTTTCGCGAATGCGATCCAGCCGGTCCATCGTGATGGCCATGGGCGGCAGGTCGGTGTCCGGGTACATGCGTTCCGCCCCGGGCAGCACTCGCTCAAAACCCGTCGTCCCGTCCTTGAATGCCTGCCGGGTGTCGTTGGGGATGCCCCGAGTGGCCTCGCGTGCCCGGATGACGATTTCGTCGCAGGCAGTCCGCGCGTCCGCCTCGCTGCCCCAGACCAGGATCAGGGCGTCCTGCTCGCCCCGATTGGTCCGCTTGCCCAGGTCCTTCCAGTCGCGGACGGCCAGCAGATCGGCCGCCGTGTCGGAATGCACGAGGTTCGGCAGTTTGGAGAGGCACGCGATGACGCGGACGCGGTCGGAGAATTCCTTGGCGAAGGTGGTGTGCTCCTGCGTCGGATGATTCAGCAGTCCGGCGAAGCCCCTGAGCAGCACGCACCGGACCCGATGCCCCTGCTGGATCGCCTCGCGGATGGGCGGGTACTTTGTGCGGGCGATCTGCCGGGTCACGTCGAACACGGCCGACTCAAACGTGTCGGAAGTCACACCGCGCCGCTTCAGTTCGTCGCGGATGTGCAGCAGAGCGCACTGCCGCATGGCCTCGTTGTAGACCAGGAGCGGGATGCGGCAGATCTGCGGGACGCCCTTGATCTCCACGCGAGTGCCGCCCCGCACGCTGACGTTCACGTCCTCCCGGCCGGCGCCGTAGCCCGTCCGAACGTTGCCCGTGCTCCGACACACAAGCCGGATGATCTGGCACACGTCGGCGATTTCCTGGGGCGTGCGCATGTCCGGCTCGGTCACCGCCTCGATCAACGGCATGCCCAGTCGATCGGTCAGCAGCACGCGGTCGTGCCCCTCGTCGGACACCTCGCGGCACGAGTCTTCCTCAAGCGAAAGCTGCCTCATGCCGATGCGCCGGCCGCGGTAGGGAATCCAGCCGTCCACGCCCAAAATTGTGGTCCGCTGAAAGCCCGTGGGGATGGACCCGTCCAGATACTGCTTGCGGGCAATGTGCATCTCCCCGACGATGTTCAGATTCAGCAGCAGGGAGATTTCCAGGGCAATGTCCACCGCCTCCTCATCCGGGAAGAACGGCGGCGTGTCGTCAATCTCATACGTGCACACGGTCGCATGATGGATGCGGTAGAAGATGTTCTTCCGCGTTTTCTTCTCCATCAGGGCGGTGCCGTCGTACTCGCCCAGTTCCGAGAGCGTGGGCCGCATGTGGCGCAGCACTTCGCAGTCGTATGCGCTGCTGTAGCAGCCGGCCGGACAGCGGCAGAACAGCTTTCGCCGGGTCCGGAGTTGCTGATGCACCTCCAGCCCGCCCATCAACCCGATGGCCGCGTAATCGTCAGCCGTCATTTCCTCAAAGGGCTTGAAAACAAAGGAACCCATACGATCCCCGCTCGTCAGATGACGCTCACCGCCCCGCGATCGGGCGGAAACCACCACGGTAGCGATTTAACAGTCCAGATACAACGGGTACTCGTATGGATGAGGCCGGACCGCGATCTCGTCCGTCTCCTCCCGGCGTTTGGCCGCGATCCAGTTCCCGATGAAGCTCTCGGGCACCACCTCGCCGCGGGTAAGGAACGCGTGGTCCGCCGCCAGGGCGTCCATGGCGTCATACAGCGTCCGCGGAAGCGGAGCGATCTTCCGAACGAAGTCCTCGCTCTGCCGAGCCATGTCCACGTCGAACGGGCCGAAGTCGCCGGCGGCGACGTCCACCCGCGAGTCGATCCCGTCCAGTCCGGCCATGAGCATGGCGGCGAGGGTCAGATAGATGTTGCCCGTAAAATCCGGCGGGCGGTACTCGATGCGCTTCTCCGCGGGAGACACGGCGTACCGCGGCACACGGATGGCGGCGGACCGATTGGCCAGAGAGAAGAACAGGTTCACCGGGGCCTCGAAGCCGGGGTCCAGGCGTTTGAACGAGTTCGTAGAAGGGTTGGTCAGGCCGGTCAGGGCACAGCCGTTTTTGAGCAGGCCGCCGATGTAGTGCAGTGCCAGGTCGCTGAGGTTGGCGTAGTTCCGTTCGTTGCGGTCGTAGAACAGGGGCTGGCCGCCCTTGTCGAGCTTCTGATGCACGTGCATTCCGTTGCCCGCCTCGCCGAACAGGGGCTTCGGCATGAAGGTGGCCAGCTTATGGTGCCTCCGTGCGACGTTCTTGACCACGTACTTGATGATCATCGCCTGGTCGGCGGCCCGCATCAGCGGCGCCAGCCCCACCTCGATCTCGCACTGGCCCGGGGCGCCCACCTCGTGATGGTGGTATCGCACCCGGATGCCCGTTTGCTCCAGCGTCAGGGCGATCTCCGAGCGAAGGTCGTGCAACTGGTCCGACGGCGGGCACCGCAGGTAGCCCCGCTTTCGCGGAATGGGCGGCGTGCTGCCGTCGCAGTCCACCTCCGCCGAGCGGATTTCCACGTGCACGTCGTACGGGTCGGTGACTACGTCCACGCGGTCAAATACGTGGAACTCAAACTCCGGAGCCATCAGTGCCTCGTCGGCGATGCCGCGGGACCGCATCCACGACACGGCCCGCCGCGCGATGCTCCGCGGGTCGGAGGGGTACGGCGTCTTGGTGTCGGCCGTAACGGTGCTGCAGATGAAGCTGAGGGTCGGCAGTTCCGCGAAGGGGTCCATGAAGCCGGTTTCGGGCTCGGGCAGGGCCGCGACGTCACCGCTCTCGACGCTGGTGAAGCCCGAGCCGGAAGAGCCGTCGTACCCGACGCCCTCCTCGAAGTGCTCCTGCGTGAAATTCCGCGCCGGGATCGTGATATGGAGCCACTGTCCGGCAATCCCTGCGACCTTCAGGTCAACCATCGCCACTTCGTGGTCGGAGATATACTTCAACGCCTCACGGACCGATGCGAACATGCATGCACCTCCAGGTCTTCCCCCTACCTGATAACCAATGCGATCCACCCCCTGCCGATTCCGTCTCCAAAGCACCTTTCATGCCACAGCCGCGCATCTTATGCGTGAGGGCACCCACCTATACCGCCCCGGAACGGCGTACCGCCCGGGCCCTGCCGCCGGTACAATACACGGGGAACCGTTTCACCGCGACAGGCGGTGCGGACAAACCAAGCCCGCGTCCATGACCGACCAAACGAATGGCCACCTGCTTTTTTGTGAGTGATCTCCACGGGCGGACGAATCGGTACGAGCGGCTCCTGAGTGCCGTCGAGCAGGAGCGGCCCGCGGCCGTCTTTCTGGGGGGTGATCTGCTGCCCGTGGGCCTGGAAAGCCATCACGATCTGCCGCCGGATCAGCCGGAGTTCCTGCGTGGATTCCTGGTTCCCCGGCTGCTGGCCCTTCGAGAGCGGCTGGGGCCGGATGAATACCCCCGCGTGTTCCTGATCCTCGGAAACGACGACAGCCGGTCTGAGGAACCCGCGGTGCTGGCCGGGGTCGCGGAGGGCATCTGGGAGTACGTGCATCAGCGGCGATCCGCCCTGGGCGACCGCGACATCTACGGCTACGCATGCATCCCCCCCAGCCCGTTCGCGCTCAAGGATTGGGAGCGTTACGACGTGTCGCGGTACGTCGACCCCGGTTCCCTCAGCCCGGAGGAGGGCCGCCGGACCGTCCCCGCCGACCGCCGCGACGTTCATCACGGGACCATCGCGAGGGACCTGGACGCCCTCGTAGGCGGCCGGAGCGTGGAACGAGCCATTTTCCTCTTCCATGCGCCGCCGCACGACACGCACCTGGACCGGGCCGCCCTGGACGACCGCACGGTGGACCACGTGCCATTGGACGTGCATGTAGGCAGCATCGCGGTGCGTCGGTTCATCGAGCAACGCCGGCCCTGGATCACGCTGCACGGCCACGTTCACGAATCGGCGCGGCTGACCGGCCACTGGCGCCAGCCGATGGCCGGCACCTGGTGCTTTTCGGCCGCCCATGACGGACCGGAGTTGGCGCTGGTGCGTTTCGATCCGGACGATCCGAGATCGGCAACGCGAAGCCTGCTGTAGAGCGTATCCATACCGCGGGCATCGGGGCGTCAGGAAACATCCTTGCCCAACGACAGCGGCCGAGCGGCATCCGTAACCGCCCCGATTTTCGCTGCGTAGCTCGTTCGGTTGGCGATGTCCTCATCGGTCACGATATGCACGTCCAGCAGCCCGTCTGTTTTGTATCCCGACCGCAGGTAGTTCAACTCGCTGAGGCAGAGGCTCCAGCCCCGGAACCAGCGTTCCAGCGCCTCTCGCTGCTGCGGCGTGCCCCGGAAATGGACGAGCAGGTCAATGTCACTGGCCGGCCCTGCCGTCGCGTTCTTGGTGCTCCCGAAGACGAACAGTCCGTGCACGCCGTATTCGGCCGGGTCAAGCCGTGCTGCAATGCGTTCGGCCATTCGCAGCCGCCACCGCCAGTCCTGCCCGCTGGGCGCCTCCACAGGGCGTTCGCCATTCTCGTATGGGGCAGCGGGCGTGCTGGGCGTCGTGAAGCAGCCCAGGGCCTGGTCCAGCTCGGCGTTCATCAGGATGCGCAGCACCTGGCCGCCGGTGGAATTCGGCACGTCGATCACGCGAATCGTGTCTTCCAAATAGGCATAATCGGGAGCGAGGTTTGCCAGGATGTTCGCCGAATTCAGCAGAAACGCCTCGTTGAACACGACGTCCTCTTCATCCGGATACAGCGGCAGATACCAAATGGATGACTCGACCAGGTCCTGGAAGAAGTGCGTGCCGAATGACAGATCCGGCGTGTAGTCCCCTTTCTTGCGGGCAACCTCGATCAACATAGCCGTGTTGTTAATCGCCGAGTACGTCACACGTACGCCCAGCTTGATATCGCCCCGGCTGCCCCACCGTCCGGGCCCGATGAGAATGAACTGTCGCTTGGGGAGCAGCTTGTTCAGCAGGCCCACGGCCCGCCCGACCGCCGCCAGATCATCAAGACTGCCGAGCCGGCCGTACGCATCCGGGTCGACATACACAATGTGCGTGATCTCCGGCACCACGGCATTGCTCACGTAGCGATTGGCCGTGAACAGCACACGTTCGGCCGGCACGTCTCGCGGGATGGCTGTCGGGCGGCAATGCTTGCCCGGGGTCTGGGCGCGGCATTGAAGCAAGTAGATGTCTTTTCCGTCCGAGGCAAACTCGATGTCCACCGGACTTCGGATTTCCTCCTGGAGGAGGTTGAGCAGCGCGTGCATCTGCTTGAGGAACGGGGTTCGGGTGAGCAAACCCTCGAACGTCACGACCAGATCGTCGCGCTCGAAGTCGACCTGTCCGAGCATGGGCTGGCGCAGTCGGCCGTGGTCAAACTGAGAGACAATCTGCTCCGCGCGGGGCCACTCCGCTCCGCATTCCCGCAGGAAGTCCTCGACGGGGACCGTCTCGAAGCCGTGCGTCTCCAGGTTGATGACGTCCACGTACCGCGGGGCGTAGCGTACGGTCTCCTCGGGCGTGCTGTTGGCGCGCAGTCCCGGCTGGCCCGGTGAAACGAGGATCGGATAATCGTCGCCGAGCCGGTCCACCGCACGCGTGCCCATCCCCGGCACCAGGCGAATCAAGCCGTCCTCCCGCTTGATCCGCGGGGACCAGCGGTATTCGTTGTAGCTGAAGGCCACGCCGGCGAAGGCGGGCAGGAAGTACTTGCCGACCCGGGTGCCCACGACCTCCTGGATCATGATGCCCATGCCCTCCTGGAAGTCCAGGAGGTTCCGTTCCGCCCGGTATTCGATCGGGTCCGGGGCAAACGTGCTGGAATAGATCTCCGCGATGGCGTCCAGCAACTCGTGCATCCGTTGCTGCTTCTTTCCCTGATTCGCCAGGAAGAGGCTCTTGTACTTCCCTGAGAAAGCCGCCCCAAACCGGTCCTCCAACAGGCTGGAACTCCGGACGATGAGCGGACGGCGTCCGAAGTCATCCAGCGCCAACGAGAGCCCCTTGATGATGTCCGCCGAGAACTCCGAGTGCTTGAACACCTGGACGATGTCCGAATACTCCTGCCGAACCTGGTCGACGTCCTTGTACTTCTGCGAGAACACGTCCTCCAGGTGGTTGCAGTAGACGAAGTTGTGCATGCCGTCCGACGTGATGTACCACGTCTTGGGCGTCTTGAGAGCGCCGTACTGCTCCGTCTCCGTCCAGTGGCGTCTGAGAATTTGCCCCGCCAGAAACAGGCCGGCGCCCTTGCCGCCGATGGTGCCGTGCCCCTTGGCCGGGAAGATCATCCGCTGCATCAAATCGTGGAAGTCCTTGATGTCAACGTAGTTCCTGGCAACGTTGATGTATTCGAGTTGATCGGACAGGAACCGCCGCACCAGCGAAACCCGCACCCCCTTCATCGTGCTGGTGGACAGCTCCACTTCGCCGTGAGTCGCGTGCTGGTAGCGGGCGATGGCGTCCCCCACCTCACTCAGCGCGGTATGGTAGTTCTCCAGCGAGTTGATGAGAAAGGCCGCCCGGTCCTGCTTGATCCACTTGTGAATGCAGGAGACGATTTCGCCGTCACTGAGGTGGGCAGCCGCCACGCGGAACGTCTCGCTCACCAGTTCGTCCAGGGTGGCCAGTGTACCCGCCCGCCGCGGCCGGTTCGCCTCCAGCAGAAGCGAATCCTGATCGGCGCGGCTGGCGACGCCGAAATGGCGCAGCAGGACCCCCGCCTCCTTCACGCCGGCCCAGCACAGGTGGTTGATCATCTTGCGCGTCACCCGCATCAGCAGGCTCTGGTCCGTGCGCTCCAGCAGGGACAGGATGACCGACCACTCGTACGTCGACGGACCCGACAGCTTCTGCTGCGCCGACCGCCACTCCGCCATCTCCCCCAGCAGCCGCCGTTGCGTGACACAACTGCCCAGCCGCTCCGCGATCGTGTCAATCAGCTTGCGTTCTTCCTTCAGGAACGGGCCCTCATCCTCAAACGGCGTCAACTCCCGGTAGGAAACCTCCAGCACTCCCACACGCTCACCCATCGATTCGATCGCGGCCGTCATCGCCCAGGGCGAATCAACGTAGCCCTCCGTTTCATACGTCTGGTCTCCATATCGAATGCGAGCCTGGCAGGCCCCCGAGTACTGCCAGCCCGTGGGGATGGTCGCGATCACCACCTCAAACACCCGGCCCAGCGACTCGTTCGAGTCGGCCAGGATGTCCTCGATGGTGTAGATGCAGTCCAACTCCTTCGCCCGCTCCGTGAGCGAACTCAGAAGGCCCTCCATCGTTTCGTCACGCTGCTCCATCGCAGGCATCTCCCGCCGGGCATGCGGCACGCCCGGGTCCGTCCGCGTCGAGTCTACCACGACGACGCCCCCGGGAAAAACCGCCCCAAACCGCGACTACAGCCGGCGAATCACCCCCCGTCCGGCCCGCCCGTCCACCCGCACATCCAGGGGCGACGAACACCGCACGTGGCGCACAAAGGACAGCTCCGACTCGGCCGGCAACTCTGCCAGTTCCTGCCAGTCGATCGCCCCGGGCCTG
>JAFGJQ010000107.1 GCA_016929015.1 Phycisphaerae bacterium
AGGGCCTGGGCCGCCGGATCGTCTTCACCGGGTTCCTGCGGGGCCCCGACGTGGAGCGCGTGTTCCGGGCCGCGGACCTGTTTGTCATGCCGTCCGTATCGGAACCCTTCGGCCTGGTGCCGTTGGAGGCCCTGGCCCACGGCGTGCCCGCGATCATCTCCAGGCAGTCCGGGGTGGCCGAGATTCTCCACAGCGCCCCCAAGGTGGACTTCTGGGACACCCACCGGCTGGCGGACATGATTCTGGCCGTGCTGCAACGACCGGGCCTGCACGCCTTTCTCCGGCGTCAGGGCATGATTGAACTTTCCCACCTGCGCTGGGAGAATTCCGCCCGGGACTGCCTGGCCCTGTACGACCGGCTCGTGCGGGCCGCGAGCAGGCCGTAACGCAAACGCCGGCAGCGGGGTCGCATCCCGTGCGTTGTTCCGAATGCTCCCTGCCGCAAGCTGGAGGCGCGATGGCAACGGTTTGTTTTTACTTTCAGGTCCACCAGCCCTTCCGGCTGCGGCGATACACCATCTTCGATCGCGGCGGACAGCCTTTTGACGACGACCGCAACGCGGCGGTCTGCCGCAAAGTGGCCGACAAGTGCTACCGGCCCGCCGGCCGCCTCATGCTCGAGCTCATCGAGCGGTTCAAGGGGCGCTTCCGGATTTCGTACAGCCTCAGCGGCGTCGTGATTGAACAGCTCGAGCGGTACTGCCCGGACGTGCTCGACACGTTCCGCGCGCTCGCCCGAACCGGCTGTGTCGAGTTTCTCGCCGAGACGTATCATCACTCGCTGTCCTTCCTCTACTCGCGGCAGGAGTTCGTGGAGCAGGTGCAGGCGCACCGGCAGCGCATACGCGACCTGTTCGGCCAGGAGCCCGCCGTCTTCCGGAACACCGAGCTGGTGTACAGCAACGACGTCGCTCACCTCGCGGCCCAGATGGGCTTTCGGGCCGTGCTGTGCGAGGGGCTCGACGCCGTGCTGGGCTCGCGATCTCCGGCCTTCACATATGCCCCGCCCCATTGCCCGGGCCTCACGCTGCTGCTCAAGAATTACCGGCTCAGCGACGACATCGCCTTCCGATTCGGCAACCGTAGCTGGGAAGAATGGCCCATGGATGCGGGCAAATTCGCCGCCTGGGTCAGCGCGACCAACGGCCACGGGCACCTGGTCAACCTCTTCATGGACTACGAGACGCTGGGCGAGCACCAGTGGGCGGATACGGGGATTTTTGACTTTCTGCGGGCCCTCCCCGACGCCGTGCTGGCCTACCCGGAGAATGATTTCGCGACGGTCTCCGAGGCGGTGGATCGGTACCCGCCGGCCAGCGTGTACGACGTGCCGCATCTGAGCAGTTGGGCGGATACGGAGCGGGATCTGTCCGCCTGGCTGGGCAACGCGATGCAGGCAGAGGCGATCCGGGAGCTGTACCAACTGGAGCCGCGGATCAAGGCCACCGGTGACCCCGAGATCCTCGCGGAGTGGCGGCGTCTGCAAACGTCTGACCATTTTTACTACATGTGCACGAAGTGGTTCGCAGATGGGGATGTGCACAAGTATTTCAACCCGTACGACTCCCCGCACGACGCATACATTAATTTCATGAATGTGCTGGACGACCTGGCGACGCGGGCGAACACGGTGGCCGGAACCGGCAGGAACGCCGAGAAGGGCCTCGCGTAAAGTGTCAGTTTACCATCCAATTCGGTCCGGACCGTGTTCCTGTGGGCGATTGCGTCCCGGCCGGATCGGGGTTCGTGGAGTTGATACCGCGGTTTGCGTTGTTTCACGGGTGCACAATCCGTGGCGAAAGACTCAAGGGATCGCCGGGGGCGGACCGATGAAGGATTGAGTATGTCGCGGTATGGCGGGTGAAAAGGCAAGGGCACGGCGCGGGCTCTGTGGCAGCAACCGATTTTTATAATTCGGTATTGACTTGAACCGCCCGGACCCTACAATTCCCCCGCATTGGAACCAGTTGCGTTCGGCGGTCATTGCATCTGTCGGGCGGCAAAGGAGTTGCAGGGAGGCGGACCATACCCTGAATGTGGCGCGTTGTTCAGGAGTAATGGCAAACAACAGCCCCCAAGTCCGGTTTGAGGCAGAAATCCAGACCAGGCAGGCGCATACGGCTTTCAAAGGGGTTGTCCCCGCGAGGTCGTCACGCCACGGGGGTGAATCGCACGAGTGAGTGCGTCGGTTTTCTGTAAATGAATTGGCGACACAAGTTCGGGCGAACGACGTTGCGGGATTGAGTTCCGCCCGGTGAGAGTTCACCGCAGGCGGCGGTCTGTTTTTTGGCAAACTTCGGTTAGCGATACATCGTGTAGCGCGGACTAGGCCATAGGTTTCACTGGAGGTCAACGATAATGCATAGGTCAACTAACAAAACGGAGAGCAGGCGGAACCTGTCATTGCTCTTGAGCTTGGGCATGGTACTAGGTCTCGCGCTGCTCGTGGGAATGTACGGGTGCCCCGGCACGACGCCGACACCCCCGCCGCCCGGGTGCGAAACGGACGCCGACTGCGACGACGGCGTGTTCTGCAACGGCGCCGAGACGTGCGACGTGGAGAGCGGTGATTGCGTCGACGGCACGCCGCCCTGCGCAGAAGAACTGTGCGTCGAAGAAGACGACATGTGCCTCGAGTGCCTCGAAGATGCCGACTGCACCGACGACGGCAACTTCTGCACCGGCGATCCGGTGTGCAATGAGGACAACACCTGCGGCTTCACCGGCGACCCCTGCGAAGAGGGCGAAACCTGCAACGAGACGGCGGACCGCTGCGAAGTGGTGCAGGCGGGCGCCGACTTTGCCGGCGAGAACCCGGGCGTCAACTTTGACGCCGTTGTGGCCGGTGAGGAGATCGAGCTGAACGCTCCGCTGCCCGAGGGTGACTTCACGGCCGCCCAGGTGGCATGCACCTTTGTGGGCTGGACCGTCGACGGCGCCGGCACGTTTGATCCGGCGGACGCCACCCCGACCATGTACACGGCTGCCGCGGACGACACCCAGATCACCGCGACTTGGGATTGCGGCGGTGTGATCTACGCCCTGACGGTGGACATCACCATCACCACGGCGCAGACCTGCGAGGAAGATGCCGACTGCGACGACGGCCTGTACTGTAACGGTATCGAGGTCTGCGGTACGAACGGCTTCTGCGAGGACGGCGACCTGCCTTGCGACCCCGCGGGCTTCACTTGCGAAGAAGGCGACGACGCTGCGGTGTGCGTCCCGATCGCGGGCCCGACCAAGAACTTCACTCTGAACATTGATAACCTCAATGGCACCGCCCAAGCCGATACGTTCGTCGCGGGCCAGGAGCTGGCGCCGGGAACGGCCACATCCGTGCCGACCCTGCAGAACGGTGACACCGCCAACGGGCTGGCCGGCACCGACACCCTGAAGGCCAGCTACAGCAACAACACCGGCGCTGACGTGACGATTGCCCCGACGCTGACGGGCATCGAGATCCTCGAGTTCACGAACTTCGGCGGTGCGAACGTGACGACCATCTCGGGCACCAACTTCACCGGCGCCCAGGAGATCTACTCCGTCACGAGCCTGGCCAATACCCCCATTACCGGCCTGGCCGAGCTCACCGATCTGGGCGTGACCAATTCGGACTTCGACCTGGCGGTGACCTTGGTCTCGCCGGCGACGAATGCGAATGACGACCTGGTCAACCTGTACTTGAACGGAACGAAGGACTCCGACAAGGACACGGACGGCGGCGGTGCGGACACCGATACGGCCGGCTGTG
>JAFGJQ010000108.1 GCA_016929015.1 Phycisphaerae bacterium
CAGTCAATCCCATCAGCACAAAGTATAGTCTACCCCCCCCCCCGAACCCAACCGAAAAGAAGTTCTTTTTTGGGCTGGACTCGGTCGGCTTGTTTGTCGTACTGTACGAACCATGACAGGCAGCATGGTCGTACAGGGGCGCGAGGTGAGCGGCGCGGACATCGAACTGATCCGGGGGCTGCTGGCCGAGCATCCGGCGCCGGGAAGAACTCGGTTGAGCGAAGAGCTTTGCCGCCGCTGGGACTGGCGCAATGCGCAAGGCCGGCTCAAGGACATGGCGGCGCGCACGCTGCTGCTGAAGCTGGAACGGGCCGGCCACATCCGGCTGCCGCCACGCCGGCGACCCTCGTGCAATGGCTTTCGCAATTGTCGCGTGGCCCTCGCGTCGTTGACGCCCGAAGCGATCCGCGGCGCCTTGCGCGACCTGCGACCGTTGAGCGTGAGCGTCGTCGCGCCCGGCTCGGACGACGCGCGATTGTTTCACGGCCTGCTCGCCCACGAGCACTACCTCGGGCACCGCAACACGGTTGGCGAGAACCTCCGCTATCTCGTGCGGGACCGTCATAGTCGCCCGGTGGCGTGCGCCCTGTTCGGCTCGGCGGCGTGGAAGTGCGCGGACCGCGACGCGTTCCTCGGCTGGGATCGCGCCACGCGCGAACGCAACCTGCAGAGACTGACCAACAACACCCGCTTTCTCATTCCCGGTTGGGTCCAGGTTCCGCATCTGGCCAGTCATGTCTTGGGACTGATCGCCCGGCGCATTCGCTGCGACTGGCAGACCAAGTACGGGCATCCGGTCCATGCGCTGGAGACCTTCGTGGATCGTTCGCGCTTCAAGGGAACCTGCTACCGGGCCGCCAACTGGTTGCGGCTGGGCGCCACGCGCGGCCGCACGCGCAACGACCGTGCTCATCGCATCCGCGCCGCGGTCAAGGACGTGTATCTGTATCCCCTCAGCCCGGACTTCCGGCGGGAGTTATGCGCACCCGCCTGCTCCCTGCCCGCCGGGGTACCGGGGCAGGCGGGCCGAACCGAAGGGAGGGCGGGCAGGTGATGACGCGCCAAGAGGCGGAGGCGATCTACGACGCCGGCAAGGAAACCGTCGTGCGCGTGCTCCTGGAGTTGTCCCGGAAAGTGGATCAACTCACGGCCGACTTCGCCGCCCTGAAAGCCGAGAATGCCGCCCTGCGCACCGAGTGCCAGGCGCTGCGCGACAGGGTGCAGACGCTGGAAGAGCAGGTCGCCAAAGACTCCCACAACAGCCACAAACCGCCATCCTCCGACGGTCTCGCCAAGCCCAAGCCGAAGAGTCTGCGCCCGCCCAGCGAGCGACCCACTGGCGGCCAGCCCGGCCATGCGGGGCATACGCTGCGCATGGTGGAGAAGCCCAGCCGCACGGTCCGTCATGCCGTGGAGCGCTGCGCCCAGTGCGGCCGATCCTTGCTCCGCCAGCCCCCGGACAACGTCGAACGCCGACAGGTTTTCGATCTGCCCGAGCCGAAGTTGGAGGTCACGGAGCATCAGGGCGAAGTCAAAACCTGCCCGTGCGGCTGCGTCAACCGCGCGGCCTTCCCGCCGGAGGCCTCCGCCCCCGTGCAGTACGGTCCGCGCGTCAAGAGCGTGGGCGTCTATCTGAACCAGTACCAACTGCTGCCGTTCGACCGGCTCGCGGAGATCATGCGCGATCTGTTCGCCTGTGACAGCTTCAGTCAAGGCACACTCGCCAACTTCAACGCGGACTGCTCCCGGCGGCTGGAACCGGTGGATGTGGCCATCCGCGACCTGGCGGCCGCCTCCCCCGTGGCAGGGTTCGACGAAACCGGCGTGCGCGCCACCGGCGCCCTGCACTGGCTGCACACCGTCTCGACGCAACTCTTGACTTGGTACTACGCGCACAAGCGGCGCGGACGCGTGGCCATGGACGCGGCCGGGATCCTGTCAGACTACCGGGGCTGCGCGGTTCACGACTTCTGGAAGTCCTACTTCGACTACGGCTGCGACCACGCCTTGTGCAACGGCCATCTGCTGCGCGAACTGGTGTTCCTGTGGGAGGAGCAGACTCAGAAGTGGGCCAAGGACATGATCGACCATTTGCTGGGCATCAAGGATGCCGTCGAAAGGGCTCGCGCGGCCGGCCTGACCGCCCTGCCGCGCTCAGACCAGGAGCGATTCCTCAAGGGCTACGAGCGCATCGTGCAAGCGGGCTATGCGCAGAATCCGGTCGCTCCGGCACACGGCCCGAAACGGCGGGGCCGCCGCAAGCAGAGCAAGGCCCGCAATCTCCTCGACCGCTTCCGCGACCACTCCGACAGCATCCTTGCCTTCATGCGCGACTTCTCGGTTCCATTCGATAACAATCAGTCCGAAAGGGACCTGCGGATGATGAAGCTGCGGCAGAAGATCTCCGGCACATTCCGCAGCTTCGACGCCCTCGTGAACTTCTGCCGCATCCGCGGCTACGTCTCCACCGCCCGCAAGAACGGCCTCAACGCGCTGGATGCGTTGCAGCGCGTGTTCATCGGCAATCCCTTCGTGCCGGCCGTCAACACCTCGTGATCTTTGCCCACACGCCTGACGCGGGAATGCCGCCCCCTTATCTCAGGTAGCCTCCCGCAGCGGGAGGCTACCTGAGTAGTTACCATTCTTTTCCAATTCTTTCACGTTCAACCAGGCAGCATCGAATCAACACCCAAAGCGTCAAACCATGCAACTCACTGCCCGCAATATGCTTACACCAACATGGGCAAATATCATCCGCACGGTAAGTTCAATGGATACTCTCCTCTTCCTCTTGAATCCGTACCCCATCGGAAGAGCTGCTACCGTATCCGAAAGACTGTGCCGCGCGGCATCGGCGACGGCCACGAAGACGCGAAAGCGCCCATGTTCATTGTCCCCGCCAAATCGGCGCTCGACGCGTATTGCCGTCTGGCTAACCAGATCCGTCCGTTCATGTCCCTCGGATAGTAGTATTCCGAGGCAGATGGCGGGTACTGGCCAGAACCGGCAATGATATCGACAATCACGTCAATCCCTGAATTGTAGGCTCCGTTGCGGTCCACATCCACATACGCAAACCCCAGTCCGCTCGACGAATACAACACCGTGGCATTCGTGTAAGCTGGGCTGGACGGCTGGAGCCTGTAATCCCCGCTTGGCTGGTCCACGAATTGTGGCTGCTGGTTGGTGATGTTCCCGCCCAGATCCTTCAGACATGTCCCGTCGAAATAAGAACCGACGGCGGCAGGGGTTTCCGGGTCAATCAGCGTGTTCTTGAAACTCATCGTCGTCTGGGTGAGGTTGCCGTAGACGCTCACGGTGTCAG
>JAFGJQ010000109.1 GCA_016929015.1 Phycisphaerae bacterium
AGCAGGAACGTCTTGGAGCCGTCCACCAGGGCGTCGCGGAGTCGCATCTCACATGTCCCGAAGAGGGTCCCGCCGCCAAGAAGGGTGGTCAGCAGCACCGCCCAGCGCCCGAGCCGTCGCTGATGAGCTCTCATAGAAAACCTCACTGCCACAGGAATGACCCGTCACCCGGCTCCGCGCCGAAGCCGCAGGTTGGTCACGAACCGCCGCCCGATGTCCGATCGAGCAGCGACCGAGCGTTGTTGAACGTGTCCGGGCCGGAGTACTCCGTCGGCTGGGTGGCACCCAAGAGAACGTACGATTTCACCGCGATGTTGCCGGGCACGCCGACCTGGGTCGTCGCCTGGAAGATCAACGTATCTCCGCAACTGTAATTCCCCGCCCTCGCGTCGAGCGGATTCACACGGGCCGGCACGCCGAACCCGGTGATGATCTCGTCGGTACCCGCGTCGACGCCGATGAAAAGCCCCGGCTCGTCCTCCGGGAAGTTCAGGTTCTCACCCAGGCCGATCCGAACGGATCCACAGTCGACGAGCAGACCGACCTCGTTCGTCAATCCGTTGGGGTACGTGTCCAACTGATAGGTCTGCGTCTGCACCTGCGCCGTCTCCTCTCCCCCCTCCTCCACAATGACGTACCGCTCCACCGTCACGATGAACTGGATGGGGTTGTCCGTCTGGTTCACCAGACGAATGAGGTTGAAGCCGGACGCCTGACCCGGAGCCAGCGGAATAACGCCGCCCTGCGTGTAGTTGATGAACGACGAATTGAGGAAGGTGGCATTCTCGCCGCAACCCGCCGTCCAGGCCGCAGAGGCGCCCAGCACAACGACCATCAAACACGCTCGTATTCGCAACATCATCAGGTGCTCCTGGACCTTGATCGACCTCATCGCCCCCGCCCGTGGTCAGCGGACCTGTGTCTTCACCGCGAACCGACCGGGAAATGCGGCAATCGCGGCCGCATTGTCCGCGAAGTATCCCGGGGACCCGCCCACAAAAGGCGTCTGAAGCGTCCCCTCCAGCGAGTACAACACGACCGTTCCGCAGGTCAGGTTCAGAATCGGTCCGGCCACGTCACGAACGCCGATGTTCCGCAGAGTGACCGTGTCCCCGGTGGAATCCACGTCGTCCACCTGCAGCACGTAAAACTGCGGCGGATACAGCTCCGTCAATCGAATCTCGATGCCCACGTCCTGGATCTCAACCTGCTCGTACAAGCCCCAGAAGACGGGGATGTACACTTCGATGGCGTTGGGGGCCACCACCACACTGGCCACGTCACACTGGGCAACCTGGTTGTTCAATGACGGCCGGTTCAGATCCGGCGGAATCACCGCCACCTCGGTCTCACCCTCAATCAGCGTGGCCGATTCGCTGATCTGCGCTCCGTCGAGGAACTCCATGACACGCGTCGAGCCGTCCGAGAAGGAGACCGTCACCTGCACGCGAACGCGGGGACGCAAATTCGCGTCAGAAACGTCCAATCCGCGGTTGGCCATATACTGCAGCAAAGCCCCGTCGAAACGGGCGTTACTCACAAAGAAGATCGGCACGTGGCCCCGAGGGTTGTCCGCCGTCTGAACCTGCGCAGGAATCTGCTCCGCGGGAAGCATCACCTCAACAAAAGCAGGGTTCAGGGCGTCGCAACCGGCCAAGCCGAGACCCAGCCCGACGAGAACGGCCGATCGAACCTTGGCACGAAACGCCACCCCGTCAAACCGGGGCCGTCGAGGCAAATATGGCTTTTTGAACACGTTCTGACCTCTCGTCGTTCAGTCTCTCCGCGGCCTGCCGCCCCGGACAACCCCGGAACGCGGGCAAGCCTCGGTCGATTCTGCTGTTAGTATCGACGATGGGCGCGGCCGGTCAAGCCCCCGACGGCAGTCCTGAAAACGGCTATCCACCCTGTGCAGGTGTTGACGCCCGGCCCGAGCCGTCAGTACGCTTCCCCCGGGGAGGAAAGGTGCCGCCCTGGGCGCCTGGCCGGGCAGAAGGGAGCGAAGATGCCGAAACTGGTACGATTCGGCGTGTCCATGGACGCGGAATTGCTGGCGGCCTTCGACGGGTTGATCGGGCGCAAAGGCTATGCCAACCGGTCTGAAGCGATCCGTGATCTGGTGCGGGACCGGCTGGTCCAGACGGACTGGGACGAGGGCGAAGGGCCGGCCGCCGCAGCGCTCTGTCTCGTGTATGATCACCACACGCCGGAACTTAGCGGCCGGTTGACCCGAATCCAGCACGACTACGCGGAGTCCATCGTCTCCACCCTACACGTGCATCTGAGCCACCGAGATTGCCTGGAAATCATCGTCCTCAAGGGCAAGCCCAGACTGCTACAGGAGCTGGCCGACCGGCTGCTCGCCACACGCGGCGTGAAGCACGGCCGCCTGGTCACCTCCACCACAGGCCACGGACTGGCCTGATACGCCAGGGGGACGACCGAACCGCCGGCCGCACCCGGTAACCGTGTGTGGTGGATGGACGGCCGGTGTGCTCGGGGTTCGCTCGCACAGCGGCGGCGGGTCGCAACGTCGGCGCTTGTTTGGACCTGGGAATCGGTGTAACCTACAGAACTCGTACGCGGTGTCACTCGGCGGCCCTCTGATGAGAGTCACGCCGGCGGGGCTCGATGATCGACCTCGGGCAGACACGCGGTTGGCAAGAACGCGAAGCACTCTTTCGGGATGTGACCATGGCGGCGAACCTGCGAAACAAGTCCGATTTCACACAGACCTTGGCCGTGCATGCGGCATTGCAGCAGGCACTTCGGGGGAACCTGTACAAGCGTGACCCAAAAGTGCTCGGCGCTGCTCAGAAACTCGTCAGAATCCTGGAAGGAGAGCGATCCACTTACGGACGGCAACTCCGCATGATCCAACTCATGCAGAAGGGTGCTACAATCGACCAGATGGGCAGACAACTCCGCTGCTCCCGCCGTACGCTCTTCCGCTATCTGAACCACCTGGAATCCGCGGGAATCGACATCACGCTGGACGGCAGCGAGTACACCGTTTCCAAAGACCTGCTCAAGCTGCTGCGAGCCTGAGGACCAGGCCCGCCCCCCATCCCACAAGGGCACCGGTCACGTGACGATCCCCGGCCCGGGGTCGTCAGGCGGCCACCGCGGAGAATGCGCGGCTGCATGACTCCCCGTGGTCGTCACTCGCCGAATTGATCCAGTCCAGCCACGGGCAAAGTCCAGGTGCGAATCTGAGCGGTACCCGTGGAGGCAGGCACGTTTTCCCGTCCACGGAGTAAAGCGAGGCTGCAAGAGGACTTATGGGTAGCGGGCCGGGGTTTTCGCATTGACAAGCCGGCCGGCCCATCCCACACTATCCGCTCCTCTACGGCGTTTACCTACCCCCCAGGTGTCTGACGCGGGCGAACGCAAGGGATGACGCAGAGGAACGCAAGGAGGCGCGAAACGCGATGCGGAACCGAATCTTCTTGACAATCTGCCTGCTGGTGGCGTGCGCGTGGTGTCTTGTATCTGTCACACACGCGGACCGGCCCGAGCCGGTGCCGCCCGGCACAATCACTCTGGTGCCCGCGGACAGCGACCTCGGATAGGTCCGATTCCATATCGAGCGGCCAGCCGCAAAACGCAGTAACACCCAAAACGCGGGGAGGGGGACACCGCGGGGCGTGTTCATCGTCACGCACAGCCGCCCACCGTTCGATCGCCTTTTCTCGGACCGTGAAAAAAACACCGGATTCCCTTGGACGGGCCGCCGGCCGAATTCGAGACTGAACTCAGCGGGGAGCGTCGCGGCGGAAAGTGCGCCCATGGAAATTGGTACAGCCACAGGCAGTGCATTCGTCAACAGCCTGATCAGCTTGTATGGTCAGGGCACGACGTCGTCCTCCAGCGGTACGCCCTCCTCTTCTTCCCTCTATGGTGCCAGTGCCCTTCTGTCGATCGGGCAGTCTTCAACCACGGACGCCGGCTACTCCTATCTGAGCGCAGGAAGGACCGGCTTGGCCGCCGCCGTACCCGTGTTTGACGCCACGTCGCTGTTGCAGGCCCAGGCCAGCATCCCGGAGACGGCCAAGAGCGACGAGCAAATCGAGCAGGAAGAGGCCGCCGTGCAGGAGGCACTGGACCATCTGAGCGCCGGCGAGCACGACCAGGCTCGATCCATCTTGAACGAGTTGCTGAAAGAGGACCCCATGAACGCCATGGCGGTCCATGCGATGGGCGCCGTCGAGATGGACCTGCAGGAGTACGAGAAGGCCGAGAAGCTGTTCCTCAAGGCCCACTACCTCGACGCGGACCGGGGAGCCGACGCTGACGCCCGCAACGCCCACCTGCTCCAGAATGACGACGACTCTGTTTTTTCCAAGGCCCGGCAGATGGTGTCGTCCGCAGACACGCTGGAGCAAGGCATTCGCCTGCTGGTGAACCTGACGGATCGGGCGCCCACGCATACCGAGGCCCACATGCTGCTGGGAGAGAGCCTGCTGAAGGAAGCCGATGTCGTGAATGGCCTGCAGCAGTTCAACCGGGCCCTGGTCACCGCGGACGCATCGCAGGCACTGCGCATTGAGAACCGGATGAACGAGCTGGTCGAGATGGCGCCGGAACAGGCCTACCTGCACCACCTGCTGGGCAAGGCCCAACTGGCGCAGGGCAAGTACGAAGAGGCCGTCACCACGCTGGCCCATGCCACTGAACTGGCCGACGGAGAGGATTTTTACGGTGCCGACAGGGCGCGGGCCCTCGTCGGCCTCGGCCGCCGGATGCTTTCCAGCCACGACATCTCCGGCGCAATCCGGCGGTTCGAGGAAGCCGCGGTGCAAAACAGTCTGGACGCCGACGTGAAGGTGGCGTTGGCCGAGGGCTATACCGCCCGGGCCCGCTACAAGCTTCGGCTGGGATCCGAAGAGGCAGCCATCCAGGATTTCAGCCTGGCCGCCCGCAAGCTCGGCTCCGACGGCGATGAGTCACTTCGCCGTCAGATCGCGATCAGTGCCTACGTGGCAGGCCTGGCGGTTTCCGCCGAACGGCAGCAGGCCGGAGAAGACATTGATGCAGAGGTCGTCGCGTTCCAGGTTGCCTATGACATGAACCCGGAGAACGCGACCTACAAGCGCAAGCTGGCCGACACGCGAAGCGCCATGGGCGACCAATTCATGGCGGACAAGGAGTACGCCAAGGCCGCCGCGGCCTACAGCAAGGCGTACGCGCTCTACAAGAACGACACGACGTACAAGCAGAACACCATCAACGCCTACCGGCTGCAGGGCGACGAGGAAATGGAGGATCGCCAGTTCGACAAGGCGATCGCCACCTATCGCAAGGCCTATCTCATCGACACGAACGACAAGGTGAGCAAGGAGAGCCTGGCCGCCGCTTATAACGCCCGCGGCCTGCGGTACATGGAAGACAAGAAGTGGGGCCTGGCCGCGGCCGACTTCCGTGAAGCCCTCGCCCTCGTTCCGCAGAACACGACCTACCAGGACAACTACGACAGCGTGAAGGACAGATAGCCGGGCGCTGCGCCCCCCCCGCACCCAACCGGTCACGCCCATACACCTGACTTCTCCCCTGACTCACTCCCGACGCGGGTCCGATAATCACGGGCACCGGGGATCGTCTGAAAAACTGC
Organism: Phycisphaerae bacterium; assembly: GCA_016929015.1. GTDB lineage: Bacteria > Planctomycetota > Phycisphaerae > UBA1845 > UBA1845 > JAFGJQ01. The sequence continues at coordinate 5,612 of JAFGJQ010000109.1, forward strand.
ACGACAAACGAACCGGGTCATAAAGCCCACAAGCATGTTTCTGAAGTCAGCCTGCACAGCAACCGATAGATGGGGTGTTCACCCCGGAAACCGGCCGCATACCGGGTCATGGATCCGACGGTCGAGCGTTCCGGACACATCGAATCAGTCGAGACGAGGTCGGGGGTACAGTCTGATGACACTTCAGAAGAGACTGCTGGTTTCCAAGCTCTCCCTGGTTGCGCTGCCGATGCTGCTGGTCACGGTGACG
>JAFGJQ010000110.1 GCA_016929015.1 Phycisphaerae bacterium
ACGCACGACCAGATGGTGCAGGCGGCCCGATCGGGCGTTCAGAACATCGCCGAAGGCAGCGTGGCAAGCGGGACCTCAAAGAAGACGGAACTGAAGCTGACAAACGTGGCCAGGGCCAGCCTGGAGGAACTCCGCCTGAACTATGAGGACTTTCTCCGCCAGCGAAACCTGTCGCGATGGGCTCCGGACGATCCCAGGAGACAGGCGCTCGTGGCCCGGCGCTGCGCGACGGCTGACGACGTGGCGCAATGGGTGAAGGAGATTTGTGAAAGACATGGACAGGATGGACAAGATGGACCCCATGGACGCTCCAACGATCCGGAGTCCATCCAGTCCACGCGGTCCATTCCGTCCATTGACTCCGTCGCGACCGTGGCCGCCAATGCTGCGCTGGTGCTGATCGGAGTCGCAGTGACGCTGCTGGATCGACAAATCACCGCGCAGGCCGCGGCGTTCGAACGCGAGGGGGGCTTCACCGAACGGCTTTACCGCGTGCGGCAGGCCCAAAGGACCGACCGCCGGAGATAGGATCAACCGCTCCTCGTAGGACCGGCCTACAAGCCCGCCTGCGGCGGGGAAGGCCGGTGTGGGATTCGAGAGGCGGATTCATTTGTGGAAAGCGGGCGACGAATTGGGAAGGGAGTCGGCGAAAGAGCGCTCGGCGAGTTGGGACGTGCAGCGAAACGGCAAGGCTGTGGCGCGCGGCCCTGGTCGGAGGCAAAGACCGTGGCCGGATGCGCGAGCCGCAAACTCTCATGGAAGGATGAAACCGATCACCCGGTGGGCCTGTCCTGTTTGTTGACGGGGATTCGCAGGAAGGCGTAGACTGGCACCCCCAGCGGGGAGCTGCCTGGGGAAAGCGGCCTCGTCCGCGCCTGTCGGCTTCCGCACTGAGCCAATCAGAGGGGCTGCTCGATGAGATTGTCGCTCCTGGGGCAAAGTAGGAGGAATGGGCATAACAGCTTGTCTGTACAACTGTTACGATCGCGACCGCCTGGCGGGCGTGTGCGACATGGGGCGGATTGTGCTTGATTTGCGGTCGAACCGATCGGATATTATCAGGGTAAGACCACTGAGCGAGTTTATCTACTCCCCGCCGGACATGCCTTCGGGCCTCCGGCGGGGTTCTGCTTTGGGGAGCCGCGTGATGGACGGGAGGGCGCACCATGCCGGCTGAACCCGCCGTGAAGCGGACGATCGCCTTCTTCGACGGACAGAATCTGTTCTACGCGGCGAAACACGCCTTTGGATACTCCTGGCCGAACTACGATCCGCTCAAACTGGCACGGGCCGTGTGCGTGGCCCAGGGCTGGCAGTTGGACAGGGTATGCTTCTACACGGGATTGCCCAGTCCCCAGGACAATGCTCTCTGGAACCACTTCTGGACGGCCAAGCTGGCTCACATGGGGCGCGTCGGGATCCAGACCTTCTCCCGACACCTCAGATACCGCAACCAGACCGTCCTTCTGCCGGACGGCGGCACCACCACGGTACTGGTCGGCAACGAGAAAGGAGTGGACGTCCGTTTGGCTCTGGATATCGTTGGCGCCGCGCGAGACAACGCATGTGACGTTGCGCTCGTCTTCAGTCAGGATCAGGACCTTTCCGAGGTGGCGGATGAGGTTCGCGCCATATCCATCCAGCAGGACCGCTGGATCAAGTTGGCCTGTGCCTTTCCCGTCAGCCCAACCTGCACCAATACCCGCGGCATCAACAAGACCGACTGGATCAAGATCGACCGCCGCACGTATGACGCCTGCCTCGATCCGCGCGACTACCGGCCGAAGGGAGGGAAGATTCACCGGCCTGAGGCCCGCCGTGACGGGGAAGGTCCTTAAACGGGCCTGGGGCTGGAGCGTGAGACTCATCCGGTCCCTACAGGACCGGCGGGGTTGGGATGGGGCGGAGCGGACCCGCGGTTGAAAACCGCGGGCTCACCTCGTTCGGGCCTACGGCCCTGATGCGGGGGGCGATGAACGGAACACCTGATGTTGCGATTGTGGTGAGAAGGCGGACGGGGTTTGAGGAGGAGGGAGCACGGTGCGCGCGTGCCAGGGAGTGTCGCCCCGGTGGGGCTCATGCTCTCTGGGGACACGGAATTCCAGCGGCTCGCGTCCCGGAACGCCGGGACTACGCACCTTCACCCCGTTGGGGTGCGAACAGGCGGAGTGGGGACGGGCCGGGGCGCTACGGTTGCTGCGCGGGGGCTGCGGTGGCCGGGGCGGCGGTCGCAGGCACCGCCGTCGCAGGCGCCGTGGCGGGTTTGGGTTTGGGTGCTTTGTAGGTGGTGACCTGGCGCACGGTCCAGGCCTGGCCGTCGAAGGTGGTGGCCGACGCGGAGGAGCTCAGAAAGTCGATCTGGGCGAGGGCGGGGCCCAGCTTCATGGCGGCGTTGAGGAGCGCCTTGACGGGGCGGGCGTTCGGGTCGTCCGGCATGCCCATGCCGGCGAAGCCCAGGACGCCGAACATCTGGGCCAGTTCCTGCCCCAGCCCGCTGAGGTCCTGGAAGGAAACGGAGGTCACGGCACCGGTCGGCCGGACGCCTTCGGCGAGGAACCGCGGGTTCTCCAGGATGGTCTTGCCTTTGCCGGCCGCACAGTCGAGGCACTTGTTCACCGCGCGGTCCGACGAGCCGATGATGAGCCATCCGTCATGCACGCCGACGACCAGGCGCACCAGCATCGCCAGCGCGGGATGCGTCACGGACCGGAACCCTTCCGCCTGCACATCCTCGGCCGGCGATATCAGCAGAGGTTGCCCGATGATCTCCTGGAGGAGTTCGTTGCCCCGATCCATGGCGCTGAACACCTTCTGCTTCGCCAGTGCCGGGTCTTTCGTGCGGACGAACCAGACGTTTTCCGAGGTGACGCCGAACGGGCTGACAAACGACGCAGGCAACTGGACGGAGATGATCTCCTGGTCCAGCCAGCTCAGCACGTCGGCTTCCATGTTGAACCCGATGCCCTGCTGAAAGTCATCCCACCGCGCAAGCAGCCCCGTGCCGCCGGGCACGGTCGTCTTCACGAATTCGCGCGCTTCGCGGTAGGCCACGGTCCAGTCCGGCCCGCTCGACACGCTGAACGCCGTCGCGTCCACGGGGATGTAGCGATCAAAACGCTCGATCTGCTTCTGCGACGCGAGGATTCGACCCAGCGGCCGGTCGCGATGCTCCGCCTGGAGGCGGACCATGCTGTGTGTGATCTGCTGCAGGCCGTCCGTCTGCTGGGTGCCGATGATGAAGTCAAAGACATCGCCGGCCTGCAGGAGCTTCACGACGGTCTGGGCCGCGTGGTCCTCCGCCGGGTTCGTCGTGCCGGGGTGTGCGGCCGCCATGGCCTGCGTCCCGGGCAGGCTGCCGGGCACCAGTTGCCGGCATCCGTCCTGGATGTCGCACATCAGCCGGCGAACGTCGAAGAACGTCACCACGTCCTCCGGCGGCGGTACCTCGGCCAGGGCTTTGTGGAAGCGCGGCGACGCGACGATCGGCGCGGGGCCTTTGCCGCCGGTCAGGAGGCTCAGAACCTCCTGCACGGCGCGAGGCCCCATGACCACGCCCACGACGTCATCCTTGCGAAACAGGTGGACCGTGATGGGCGCATTGCGAATGGCCAGGGAACGTACGGGCACGCCGTGCACCGTCTGATCGGCCACGGTCGCGTTTTCGCTGAGTCCGGCCAGGCTGTCCAGAATGGCCACCAGCCCGCGGTAGTTTTCCTCGATCGTCGTGGCGTCCGAACGCGACAGGAAGATGAAATCCGGCAACAGCATGGGGCCGGACATGCGCTCGGCGAAGACGAACTCGCGGCCCAGCAGGTCACGCCATTTCACGGCGGAGACCAGCTCGCCCGTCCGCGACCAGAACGCATTAAACGACTCCCGTTCCGTGCCGGGCAGCTCGTTGACGAACACGTCCTTGAGGGCCTGGCCGAAGCCGCAGTCACGCACAGCGGCGAACACGCGCGTCCAGTGCTCCTCGACGAACTGCGCCTCGGGATTGGTCACACCGTGTACGTAGAGCCAGCAATCGCCCGGGACGTAGCGGCCCAGGGTGAAGCTTTCGGGAAGCGGGGCCGCAGAGGCCGGAGCGAGCGCCCCGATCAACACGACGGTCAGCACGACGGCTCTGTAAATCTGCATGGCGCGGGTTCCTGTAAAGCACAAACGCGGCCAGCAACCCGGCGACGATCTCGGCGGCAAACATGCGCGTGACCGAGTCCACCGGGCGCAACACCGCGCATCCAATTGAAGCATATCGACGGCATCGGCGGCGAACCAGTCCCGGCGTGTGCGTAGTTGTGGAAAATTGTACACGGGAGGCAGGCGAGCGTGCGAAGCTCAGTTCCCCTCGGGAATTCGCCCCTGCTCCCCATGCGCGAGTCTTTCGACCGGCGCCGCCGCGTCCATCGCATACTCCACGGCGATGCCGCCAAGCTGCGGCGAGGGAAGCACGCGATCGAGATGAATCCGCAGGCAGGCCCAGGCTTCGGGGCTTGTCGTGGAGTGCAGGACCGTCCGACCGGCGGGGGGAAGCGGCCGGATCAGGTCATACTGGCGTATTTCGTCGAACGGCCAGATCCAGGCCCAGCCGCGGAGCCGTTCGATTCGGCGAACCTCGCCGAGGTCCCGTGCCAGCCA
>JAFGJQ010000111.1 GCA_016929015.1 Phycisphaerae bacterium
CCCTGGAACACCAGGTTGTTCACCAGCACCACCGACAGAAACAGGCTGAACACCATGCCCAGGTCGAGACTCACGCGGCCACCTCCTTCGGCTTCCGCTGGCGGAGGTAATTCACCACACCCACCACGACGCCGAGCGTCAGGAACGCGCCGGGCGGCAGAATCATGATGATCCAGGCGTGCGGCTCAAAGCCCGCCGGCAGCTCCACCAGCTTCGTACCTCCGGGCAGCGTCAGCGACCCGGACCCGAGGATTTCTCGGATCACGCCCAGAATGCTCAGCGCCAGGGTGAAGCCGATGCCGATGCCGAACGCGTCGACCAGCGAGCGGACCACACCGCTCTTGAGGGCCACCACCTCCGCCCGGCAGATGATGATACAATTCACGATGATCAGCGGAACGAACGCACCCAGTTGCTTCGAGACCTGGTACAGATGCGCCTTGAGGGCCATGTCCGCGATCGTCACGAAGGTGGCGATCGTCAGCGTGAAGATCAGAATCCGCACGTGCGGCTGGATCAGCTTGCGGAGCAGGCTGGTGATCAGGTTCGACATGACCACCACAAACGTCGCCGCCGCGCCCATCACCAGGGCGTTTTCCAGTGAGTTCGTGATGGCCAGCGTCGGGCACATGCCCAGCAACTGCACCAACACCGGGTTGTTCTCCACGATACCCGATTTGAACTGCTGGAAGTGGCTCATCTCTTCCGGCATAAGCGGTCTCCCGTCACCCCTGCTCCGCCGGCAGCTCCGGCACGACGCGGGCGATCACGGCGTTGACGATATCCATGACATACTGGCTGGAGTACGTGGCCCCGGTGATTGCCTGAATCTCATGTGGCTCCGCCGCAGGCCGCTTGACGAGTTCCATCGCGCGTTGGGTCGACTTGCCCGTGTACTGGAGCGGGTAGAAGTTCTCCGTACCCTTCGTCTCGATCTTGTTCCCCAGACCCGGCGTCTCCAGATGCCAGATCGCCTTCACGCCGGTAATCGTCCGGCCATCCGGCGACAGACCGACGACCAGGCGGATCTTGTCGATGAACCCGGCGCCGGTCGCGTCCACGGCCCAGCCGACCACCTTCCCCTGCGCGTCCAGGCACCGGTACACATCGTGCTCCGCAACGCTGAGCTTCTCCGGCGGTTTCGCGGCATCCACGCCCGGCACCACTTCGGCGATGGCCGTATTCAACTCCTGCCGCTCGTTCTCGCGGATCCGGTCGATGGTAGCCGACTGCGTGGTGGCCAGCAGCGCCGCGAAGGCCCCGCCCATCACGACCACCAGCCACGATTCATGCACAAACTTCTTCACGGTCTTCCCTCGATCCCGTCAGTGGACGGGCGTCCGTCACGTCTGCAACTGACCTCCGAACGGCTTGGGGTGTGTCGCCCGCTCAATCAGCGGCGTCAGCGCGTTCATGATCAGAATCGCGAACATGACGCCTTCCGGATACGCCCCAAAGGTGCGGATCAGCATGACCAACAGGCCCACACCGGCCCCGAAAATCAGCCGCCCGCTGGCCGTCAGCGGGGCCCCGACGTAATCCGTGGCGATGAAGAACGCCCCGAACATCAGCGCCCCGCTGGTCAGATGGTACAGCGGCCCGGGAAACCGACCCGGGTTGATCCAATGGGCCAGGCCCGCAAACACCACAACCACCGCCAGCAGCGCGGCCGGCGAACGCCAGTCCGCCACGCCTCGCACCACCAGCCAGAGTCCGCAGATCAACGCGATCAGCGCGCTGGTTTCCCCCACGCAGCCGCCAACGTTGCCGATAGCCAACCGCCAGAGGCCGGGCATTGCGTCGCGAATTTTCTGCGCCTGGGCCCGAAACACGTCCTGCTTCTCCGGTTCGGACTCGGCCTTTGCGACGTATTCGGAGAGCTTCGCGGCCTGATACAGAGGCGTCGCCGTCGTGATGGCGTCCACGTCCTCCCGGCCCAGCGCGTCCACGGACACGCCCTTCTCCGCAGCCAGCGTCGCTTTCGCCTCGGGCATCATGGGAGCCGTGGGAATCCACGCCGCCATGGCCGCCGGGAAACAGATCATCAGAAAGGCCCGGCCCACCATGGCCGGGTTGAACAGGTTGTTGCCCAGCCCGCCGAACACCGCCTTGCCCAACGCGATGGCCACCACTCCGCCCATGAACGCCATGTAGAACCGACTGCCCGAGGCCATGGAGGCCGGCAGCGAAAAGGCCAGGATCATGCCGGTGACCACGGCCGATCCGTCGCGCAGAGACGCCTGGGACCAGCCCCTCATGCGGTTGGCGACGGCCTCCGCCGCAAGGCAGCCCGCGACGCACAGCACCGTCAGCGCAACGGCGGCGAACCGGAAGAAGTAGATCCCCGCCGCCAGCAGCGGCACCATCGCCAGCACGACCTCGAACATGATCCGGGACGTGGTGGCCCTGTCCGCCAGGTGCGGGGCCGAACTTACAAGGAAACCCCGCTCTTGGACAGCGGCAGGTTCGGCTTTGGATGGAGGCACGCTTTGGGCTTCACTCATGGATACGGTACTCGGCAGGTTGGGATCGCGTCAGCCGGCTTTCTTGTCCTGCGCCTTCTTCTGGGCCGCGATCATCCGGACCTGGTTCTTGCCGGCCCGGATGTACTGGGCCAGCGGAATTCCGGCCGGACAAACGTACGAACAGCACCCGCATTCGCAGCAGGCGCTCATGTGATATTTCTCCGCAAGCTCGTAGTCACGGTGCATCACCGCGTGCGCGATCTTCGTCGTCGACAGATACAGCGGGCAGTTGCTCACGCACCGGCCGCAGCGCATGCACGGGGACTCCTGCCAGTGCGCCGTCTCCGCCTCCGTCATGATCGTAATGCCGCCCACGCCTTTCGTCACCGGCACGTCCAGATGCGGCACGGTCGGGCCCATCATCGGCCCGCCGGCCAGCACTTTCACGACGTCCGGCTTCACACCGCCGCAGGCCGCGATCAACTCGGAGAACATCGTGCCCACCGGCACCAGCCAGTTGCCCGGCTCCACCACGCCGCCGCCGGTGACGCTCACCACCCGATGCGTGAACGGCTTGCCCTTCACCACACCGCGGGCAATGCTGTGCGCCGTGGCCACGTTCACGACCACCACGCGCACGTGCAGCGGAAGCCCCAACGGCGCCGAAGGCACCTCCCGGCCGAGAACGGCCGCGATGAGTTGCCGCTCGCCGCCCATCGGATATTGCGTGGCACACACGACCACGTCCAGCTCGGGGCGCCCGGCGATCGCCTTGCGCATCGCCTCAATGGCGTCGGGCTTGTTCTCCTCAATGGCGATGATGCCCCGCTCCGCACCGCAGGCACGCACCGCCAGTTGCAGCCCGATGACGATGGGCTCCGGCGCCTCGACCATCAACCGATGGTCCGCGGTGAGGTATGGCTCGCACTCGCAGCCGTTGAGAATGACGGTGTCGATCGGCGTCTTCGGATTGCGGCGCAGCTTGAAATGCGTCGGGAACGTCGCACCCCCCTGCCCCACGACGCCCGCCTCGCGCACGGTCTGGACGATCGCCTCCGGATCGTAGCCGGCCGGGTCCACGCCGTCCCAATCGCGATCCAGGAAGTCCTCCAGCACGTTCGCCGGCAACGCCTCACTCTCGGCGGGCTTCAGCGGCAAAGCCGGCACCCGCCGCCCGGAAGGCAGCAGGCACACCGTGCCCACGCCGATCTTTCCGCTGACCGTGGCATGAATGGGCGCGGAAACCGGCGCGCCGACGTCGGCGATCTTCTGACCGAAGACGACTTCTTCCCGAGCCTTGACCACCGGCTCACAAGGGGCGCCGATGTGCTGCACCATCGGGATCATCAGCTCGCCCTTGGGAATGTACGCCCGGATCGGAAGGCTTTCGCTGTACTTCTTGCGGTGTGGGGGGTGAATCCCACGGGAAAAGACCTTGAGACCCTTCAGCCGGTCTCGAAGCACCTGGATCATTCCGCGTCTCCCAATGCGTCGCCGCGCTTCGCCCACAGACGCTGCACGAGCCACCGCGCCGTCACCACTCCCGCCGCCAGGCCCACCGCCGCACCGGCCATCTGCCAACCGGCCGACTCGGCGAAAGACCTCTCCGCCACCCGGCCACCGGCCAGCCACGCCCCCACGATGGCGAAGATCAGCGGCATCAGAAACACCACGACGGCCGCGCCGACCAGGCCGGCACCGTGACCCGCCGGGCCGGTTCGCGCGGACTCGGACTCGGCCGCCCGAGCCACCGGACACGAGTCAACGCCGTGGCAGTGCCCGCAACCGAACCAGAACCGCTCCAGCCATTTCATAACAAACGTCTCGCGCCCGGCGTGCGGTCGGCTCTACGAGTGCTCAAAGACCATCTGCTGCACCTCGACGCCCTCGATCGCCGTCAGCTTGTCCACGAGCGCCCGGCAGGGGGCCTCGTCGCCAAAGAGCTCCAGCAGGATCAGCCCGTTCGGCGAGCAGACGTTCTCATTCACGGGGTGCAGGCCCACCCGGGTCTTGATGGAGCAGCCGTACTCGCTGAGCAGTTGCTGCACCTGCCCGGCCCGCCGCACGCGGTCAGTCACGTGAACCCCGACGATTCGATGCGTATCGTGCATGAGGCACCTCCTGGAAGCCGGAGCGGTCCTCTGCCGGCGCCCGGCCCGCCACAACCGGCACAGCGATGCGGAGACACTTTTGCCCGACCGCCCGCCCGCCGAGACCGGCACGGACCGACGGCCCGGCGCGAGGCTGGCGGTGCTTCACCGATCACGCACGGTCTACTTCAGCTTCTGCTTCAGGACTTTCAGCATCGCGTTGTTGTCCACCGGCTTCTGAAACACACCGGCAAGGCCCAACTGCGAGTAGTCGGTCATCTGGCTCAGGTTGTCACCGACGGAGCTGAGCATGTACACGGGGGCCTTGTTGCCCAGAACCATCAACTCCTTGACCATGCGCGTTCCCGCGTCCACCTCTTCCATCATCAGGTCGACGATGATCAGGTCCGGCCGGGCCTCCTTGTAGACCTTCAGCCCCTCCTCCGCCGTGCCGGCCTCGACCATGATGTAGTCGTTGGCCTCCAGCACCGTTCGCACCGCGAAGAGGAAGTCCGGATCGTCGTCAACATAGAGGATTACGTGTTTTCCATCTTTCATCATGCATCCCCATGTAATGCAGGGGTACGGACGGGTCTGCCCTTCACCGGGCCGTGGCCGACTTCCCTGATGTCTCCATTCTGCAGGGCGAGCTCCAGGTACGCCGCGGCGGCTTCCAGGTTGGCCCTGGCATGCGGCGACAGCCCCTCGCCAAACTCGTCAAACGCGTATCCACGAATGCCCATCGCATAGCCCGGAGTCGTCACTCCAAACATCTCTCGCGCCATGCCCAGGACGCACTCGGGCTCCACGCTGTGCGTGCTGAAACTCCATTGGGCCGCGGGCATCACGCGGCGCACCCAGAACGGCGCCGTGCCCGAGACCGCCGCGTCCGCAAACACGACCAGGTCATGCTCGGCCACCGCCGCCGCATCCTCGACCGTCAACTGGTAGTCTGCGTCCACGGTGACGCCGGGCAGGCTGCGCCGGGCCAGCACCTCGGCCAGGGCCGGACCCAGCCCGTCGTCCAGACGGCCCGGGTTGCCGTAACCGATCACCAGCACTTTCCGGCCGGGCGACACCATCGCCTACTCCCTGCTCCGGCGGTCCACAAGCTGCCCGGCGTGATCGTACAACTCCACCACCAGCGGCATCCGGCCCATCGCGTGCGTCGCACACGACAGGCACGGGTCGTACGCCCGGATGACCACCTCCACCCGATTCAGCAACCCTTCTCTGATCTGCCGGCCGCTGATGAACTCGTCGGCCACGCCGCGTACCGCGCGGTTCATGGGCTCGTTGTTGTTCGTGGTGCTCACAATCAGGTTGGCCATCGTCACCTGGTCGTTCTCGTCCACCTTGTAGTGGTGGAACAGCGTGCCCCGCGGCGCCTCCACCAACCCCACGCCTTCACCGCGGCGTTTCCCCTTGACCACCAGGTCCTTGCCCTGCAGGTCCCGGTCGTGCAGGAGGCCGGCGATCATCTCCATCGAGTGCAGCAGTTCGATCATGCGCGCCCAGTGGTACGCCATGGAGATGTTGTTCGGCTTGCCGTTCGTGACGGCCATGAACTCCTTACGGGCCGCCTCCGCCTCCGGACTGTCGATGAAGTCGCACGTGTTCACTCGGGCCAGCGGGCCCACCCGATACCAACCGCTTTCCGGGCCGATCGACTTGATGAACGGGAACTTCATGTACGACCACGATCGGACCTCTTCCCGGATGTAGTCCAGGTACGACTGGTAATCCACCTGGTCGAAGATCTTCCTGCCGTCCGCGGTGATCGCCCGCAGGTTGCCGTGGTACAGGTCCATGGCCCCGTCTTTGCGCACCAGGGACAGGTGATTCGACAGGAACGACCCGAAGCCCTTGAGCTCGTCCACGTGCTCCAGGGTGTAGTCCTTGGCAATCTTCAGGGCCGACCTCGCCCACGACATCATCTGCTCCAGATCCTTCAGGAAGAAGTCCCGTTCCTGGATGGAGAGGTTCTTGTTGATGCCGCCCGGGATGGCGCCCGTGCCGTGGATCTTCTTGCCGGCCGTCGCCTTGATGATCTCCTGCCCGTACTTGCGCAGCATGACGCCCTGGACGGCCAGGTCCGGGTACTTGCCCGCCACGCCGATCACGTTGCGGATGGCCGGGTCCGCGTCAAATCCGAACAGCAGGTCCGGCGAGCACAGGTGGAAGAAATGCAGGGCGTGAGACTGAAGAGTCTGCCCGTAGTGCATCAACCGCCGCATCTTCTCCGCCGTGGGGGTGAGCTTCTCGCCGCCCACGATCCAGTCCATCGCCTTGGCCGCCGCCAGGTGGTGGCTGACCGGGCAGATGCCGCAAAGCCGCTGCACCAGCACCGGCACCTCCCAGAAGGGCCGACCCAGGATGAACCGTTCAAACCCGCGGAACTCCACGATGTGCAGCCGGGTCTGATGCACCTTGCCCGCCTCGTCCAGCAGGATGGTCACTTTTCCGTGCCCTTCCACGCGGGTGACGGGCTCGATCACAATGCGTTTGTATCCGTTCGTTGCGACCACGGTCTTTCTCCGATCGCCTGACTCAATCGTACTTGATCAACTCGTAGGGCAGATTCACCGGCTTGTTGCTGAGCAGGGCCACCAGGGCCTCCCACAGCGTGTCCGCCGGCGGCGGACAGCCCGGCAGGTAATAATCAATCTTCACCACCTCGTGGCACGGGTACACCTTGTCCAGCAGCAGGGGCAGTTCCGGATCGTCCGGAATGCGCCCCTTGGGGTTGTGTACGCTGGGGCCGTTCAGGTACGCCTCCTCGTAGCATTCCTCAAGGGGAATGTTGTTGCGCAGGGCGGGAATGCCGCCCATCGTCGCGCAGTCGCCCACCGAGATGAGAATGTCGCAGTGCTTCCGGAAATCCTGAAGCACCCGGACGTTCTCCTCGTTGCAGCATCCGCCTTCAATCAGCCCGATGGCGCAGCGCCCGGTAAACTCCTTGATGTCGTCCACCGGCGACTTGTCGAAATCCACCAACTCCACGAGCTTGAGAATGCGGTCGTCAATGTCCAGCAGCGACATGTGACAGCCGAAGCAGCCAGCCAGCGAGGTTGTCGCAACTTTGGGTTTCGCCATGGTCCGTTCCTTGTTTACTTCTTGTGCGCCGCCGCAATGTCCGAGCCGATGGGCTCATGGTCATACAGACGCTTGCCCACGGGCACCGCGTATCCCACCCGCTTCTTCAGCAGGGCCCCGACCGGGCAGGCCGCCACGGCCTTGTCCGTCACCTTCAGGTCGGTGTCGCCGAGCCGGGCCTCCGCGTTGACCGCCACTCGCTTGTGCCCGTTACGGTTGACGAACTGGAACACGTTCTTCCCGTCCAGGTCCCTCGATGCCCGCACGCAACGGGCGCACAGGATGCATCGATTGTGGTCCACCATCACATCCGGGTGGGAGGCATCCACCTCGCGCTTCGGCCAGAGGTACGGGTACATCGGGGCGGGAATTCCGAACCGGTAGGCCAGGGCCTGCAGCTCGCAGTTTCCGCTCTTCTCGCAGAACATGCAGAAGTGGTTGCCCTCGACGAACAGCATCTCGATGATGTTCCGCCGCAGTGCGAGCAGCCGCTCCGTATCATTCTCGATGACCGCGCCCGGCGTCGCCGGCTGCGTGCAGGCCGATTGCGGCCGGCCGTTCACGAGCACCGTGCATACCCGGCAACTGCCGTGCGGCGTCAGTCCCTTCATGTAACACAGTCGCGGAATGTACACGCCCGCCGCCTCCGCCGCCTCCAGGATGGTCTGGCCCGGGCGTGCCTGGATTTCCCGACCGTCAATCGTAATCGTCATCGTTTCGCTCATGGTCTCATCCGTCTCTAGTCGGCGAAATGCACCGACCGGCGCCCCACGATGGCCTGGGCCTCTCCCAGGGCCGCCCCGATGTCAAACGTCGGCCGGAACCCGTCCGTCCGGGTGTCTTTCAGCAGCGCCTCGTACGCTGCGGGGAAACTCTGAATCGTAGAAAGCACGGGGTTCGCCGATGTCTGCCCGAGCCCGCAACGGCTCATCGTCTTGATGGTCTCGCCCAGCTCCTGCAGATACGCCAGGTCCTCCCGCTCGCCCCGCCCCGCTAGAATCTGCTCCAACCGCTCTTTCAGCAGGACGTTGCCCACGCGACAGGGCGTGCAATAGCCGCAGCTCTCCTCCACGAAGAACTCCATGAATTGGCGGGCGATGTCCACCACGTTGCACTCCGGGCCGAACACCATCAGCGCCCCGCCCGTTGCCAGATGGTCGTAACAGATCGGACGGTCAAACTCGTCCGGTCCCACCATCCGCCCGCTCGGACCGCCCACCTGGACCGCCCCCGCATCTTCGCCGCCGACCATCTTCAAGACGTCGCGAAGCTTGATTCCGAACTCCACCTCGTACACGCCCTGACTGCGGCAGTCGCCGGAAACGCTCAAGAGCTTGGTGCCCGGACTACCGGAGCTTCCGAGCTGGGCAAACGCCCCCGCCCCCTTGTCCATGATTCGCGTAACGCAGCAGAAGGTCTCCACGTTGTTGACGATCGTCGGATGGCTCTGGTAGCCCTTCTGGGCCGGGAACGGCGGACGATTCTTCGGATCGCCCCGCAGGCCCTCGCACGAACTCAGAAGCGCCGTTTCCTCGCCGCACACGTACGCGCCAGCGCCCATCTGGATGCGGATGTCGAAGTGGAAACCTTTCTTGCCACCGATGTTCTGCCCGAGAATCCCCCAGTTTCGGCATTCGTTGAGCATGTGTTCCAGGAACGCCCGCAGGTATGCGTACTCGCCACGAAGGTAGATGATCCCTTCGCTCGCCCCGATGGCATACCCGGCAATGGCCATGCCCTCGATCAGCAACTCCGGCCGCTCCGTCAGGATCACCCGGTCCTTGAACGTCCCCGGCTCGCCTTCGTCCGCGTTGCAGACAACGTAGCGATTCTGGTCGTTCGCGCCGCGGGCGAACTCCCACTTCATGCCGGTGGGGAAACCCGCCCCGCCGCGGCCGCGCAGCCGGGCCGTCTTGATATCCCGGATGACCTCCGCCGGGCTCATGGCCAGGGCCTTGGCCAGGCCCGCTCCCAGGTCTGACGGGGCGAAGATCACCGGACCAGCCTTGCGAATGTTGTTGTTCACCATGGCCTGGACCAGTTGATGGGCGTTGTTGCCGTCGCCCAGGCGGGTCACCAGCCGGCGGGGATCCATATGGCGATTGATCTCACGAACGATGTGCTGGGCCGTCGAGCGGTGAAGCTCGGTCACCACCACGTCATTCACCAGGGCCGCCGGGGCCTGATCGCACATGCCAATGCAGGGAGTATACTCCAGCGAAATCTGCCCATCCGGCGTCGTCTCGCCAAACCCGATGCCCAGCTCCTGGCGGAACGTCTCCGCCACCCGATCCGCCCCGTGCATCCGGTCGATCACGTCGTTGCACAGCCGGATGACCACCTTGCCCTTGGGGCGACTGGAGAGGAAAGCGTAGAATGAAACCACGCTCTCCACTTCCACACGGTGCGTGGAGACCGCTTTGGCAATTGTGTCCATGGCCTCGCTGCTGACGCAGCCGTACTTCGCCTGGACCGCCAGCACGATGTCCATCATCCGTGCCCGATCGTTGTTGCACGCCCGGCAGATCTCCCGGACAGACGTTTGAAGGTTCTCGCTCATGATGTCCTCTGACTTTGGGCTCCGAACCACGCTTCTGAGCGCATCGGCGATTGCTCGCCCGATTCTACACCGCCGCCGTCCTCTCCGGACAGCCTTGCCGCCACCGGACCTCTGCTTCGCACTTCCGAGGCGCTCTGAATCCGACCACGCACTCGGCACCCGGTGCCACGTGTCGGTTCCGTATCGAAAACGGGATCCTCGCTGGGGATCCGGCGACCACCTTGAACCCGACCCGTTCATACGGACGAGGCTGGGCTGGGATCGTCAGAGAGGCCGGGCGCCGCAGGCCGCCGGTAGCGTATCCGCGAACGCCGCCGGAATGCTAGCAAATCTCATGCCGAAAGCAACCGGGCAAGCCGACAACACGCCCGTCCCGCATCCAGGGCAGACGAGGTCGGGCGGACCGCCGCCGTGCTGCTCTAAAAACACGCCGGGTCCCGGGCGCCATGCCCGTAGGCTTCAGCCTCGGGCATGTTCTGCCTGTGTCCCCCGCTGCTCTGAAAATACGCCATTTTCATACAAACTGGCGAGCGATGCGATCATGGCGTCCTCGACCGAGTTTCACAGCCGCTCCGCCGCGTCCCCGCCCACCTTCCCACTGCGGGCCGGGCGACCACCCTGTGGACAAACCCGGCACCCACTGCGGTGAAATCCACCAACCGCCGCGGATGATGCCGCGATTCGTCCGACCGTCCCCGTCAGGGCTGAGCCGGCAACTCGGATTCCGACATCAGCACACGGGCATCCAGCCAGTCCGCGTGAAGATAGTCGATGATCTCCTCCAGCGATCTTACGCGAAGCTCCAGTCGCTCCACTCCCGAGATGTCCACGGAGACTGGCCGGGCAGGCTCGCCGGTGGCCACCGGCCCACTTTCCCACAGCTTCCGCCCGTCTCCCCAAACCTCGAAACACGCCCGGACCGGTGCGCCCGGCTTGGCCTCGTCGTCCAACCCCACCAGGGCGGCAAATCGCCGAAATCCGCCGTGGACGCCGTACACCAGGCGAGAGTTCGCATGGGTCCCCAAACCTCGCTCGAACGCCTGCCCACCCACGGACAACCGGTTTCCATCCACGGAATGATCCGTGCGAAGGGCGCCCCAATCCTGCTCGATCACTTCGGGACGCACGTCAGCGAGGTAAACCCGTTCCTTCGCTTCGTGCGCGTACTCCACCTGTCCGCCCTTGTCCGCAACGGACGAACCATCGTACCAGACCGCCTCCACGTTCACGCGATACGAAGCTCCCGGCCGCAACGCCGCGAGGACGGCCCGCGGGTGAAACGCGTAGCCCAGAACCCGATCGTCCACAGACACGCGGAATGCAACATGCTCCAAATAGGGCGTCTGCCACGTGATCTCGGCCGAGCCAAGCCCCGTGGCCGCAACGCTCACCGAGCCCGGGCCCTCGGCGGGAAACTGATACGCCGGCTCCGGCCGGAAGCGCAGCTCCCATTTCACGTCGCGTGTCTCGTCGCTCCGGAGAGAAAGAGTAGCGCAGCCGTGATGGGCCAGCGTGCAGTATTTCACCGCGCTGCACGGCTCCACACGTGCGGAAACCGACTGGGCCGGCTCGCCGGGCGGCAGACCGATCGTGACTACGTACGGGTCGCCCGCAATCACCCGGCTGGTGCCGCGCAGAATCGCCCGACCGTCCGCCGAATCGGACTCCAGCGACTCAAGGTCCACCCAGCCCTGCGTGATATGACGACTCGTGCTGATCAGAACAGGCTGATCGGCGGCGGGAACCAGCGTCAGAACGCGCACGTCCGACGGAGGCACCTCCACGAACACGCCGTGGTCCCAGGCACCCAGATACGTACCCTGCCAGAAGTCATAGACATGATACTTCTGCTCTGGGTCCAGTCCGAGGGCCGCCCAGCAAACGTGCCGAACGGCGTGCTCGCGGTCTGTGAAATTGAAGACGCCCACCACGTCGTACGTACGGCCCAGATGCGCCACCTTCAAGTCCCACAAAGGTTTAAGCGAATCGCCCGGATTGAACAGATCCAGCGGACGAATATCCACGGCCGGGTAGATGCGGCGAAGCATCTCGATCCGCGATGGCGGCAAATCCGGCAAGCGGTCGCTGGTCAACAGCGCCTGACCGGTCAGCCCCTGCGCCGTGACCCATGCCCTCGCGAGCCCCTCGGTCAGCGGCGGGCGAACCATGAACACATCCGGGTCGCAGTACCACGCGATGTTGTGCAGGAAATTCCACCTCTGGATCGCGTTGGCCGCGACAATGAAGCCGGCGTAGCCCGGCACCACGTCGCCGCCCGTGCGCGAACCGTTCATGATGCCCACGCCCGCCAGCGGAATCCCCCAGCAACCCAACAGGTACGACTCCGGCCCGATGGCGCCGCGAACGGCCCGCAAGGACTCGCGATAGATCAACGGACTGCGCGTCGCTGGCTCTTTGTCGGCGTGGAGCGAACCGGCCAGGTGTTCCGCCTTCGTCACGTACTCGTCCAGGACGATCGGCTGCCCGTCGATCTTGAAATACGTGTATCCCCAGCCGCGCAGCCGGCGGAACAGGTCGCCCAGGTAGTCGAGCCCCTGCGGCACGCTGGCATCCACCAGGTACGTGCCCTCCCACGTGCTCGACGCACTCGTACCGTCCGGCTTCCACAAAAACGCGTTGGACGACCGGGCGACCTCCTCGTTGCTCTGCCCGTGCGGGGCAAGCCACAGGCCGGCCTCCAGCCCCAGCTTCCGAATCTCGGCGGCCAGCCCGTCCATGCCCAATTCGCGGAATCGAGCGTCAATGGTGGTCCAGTCTCGGTTCTCGCCCATGCCGTGCCCGACGCCTTGCCAGCCGTCGTCAATCTGGACGTACCGTGCCCCAAACGGCTTCAGGTGCCGGGCGATCCACTTCGCGTTCGCCAGCACCTCGGCCGGTGTAATCTCCTGGTAGTAGTAGTACCACGAGCACCAGCCGGACGGCGGGACGGCAAAGACGCTCTTGTCGACGGGGGTGAAAAACGGCACGCCGAGCGTGTCCGCGTAATATCGCTCGATGGTGGTCCCGTCCGCGCGGACCAGCCGATCCTGCTGCGGATCATACGTGGCGTTCGCCAGCGGCGTACTCACTTCACCCAGCGTCATCACGAACACGTCGTCCGGACCGTCCGGCGCCACCCGGGCCGGAATCGGCCGCGGCCACGGCGTCACCGGACCCGTCTGTGCAGGCCCGACGCCCGGACTCGGTGCCAGACACCCCGCCATCGCCGCCAGGAGAACGCCGGCGGACGTGACAACCATCCCGAGAACCCGGCCGCGCACGGGCCACCGCGCCTCGCCGGCCTTCCGACCATCCGCGCCGAACAACGTCCGCATGGTGTGAATCTCCCGCGCCAGAGAACCCTGACCTCGCCGCTCCGCATCGTACACCGCATCCCACCGGCCGTCACACCGCCACAAACAGAAGATGGCCCGGTTCAGCGCCGGCGTTTGCGGGCCCCGCCGGGACTCTTGCCGCGTTTTTTCCCTTTGCGCTGAACCACCGGGCGGCGCGGCGGTTTGCGGCCGGTCTGCCGCGCCGAGGCGGCCCGGGCCCGCGGCTTGCCCAGCGCCGCCGCGTCGCGGACCGCCAGGTCAAGCTGCCGGGCCGCCACGTCCACCCGGGCAATCTGCACGCGCACGACCTGACCGATGGTGATCCGCAGCCCTGATGTCTCACCCACGACGCAGCCGCGCTGCGCATCCACGTCCCACCAGTCGTCCGGCAACTGGTCGAACCGCAGCAGGCCGTCAATCAGCAACTCGCGAAGCTGGACGAACACGCCGAAATTCGTCACGCCGGTCACGACGCCGTCGTACTCGTCGCCCAGGTGCTTTTCGAGCAGTTGCAGAATCTTCACCAGCTTGTACTCGCGCTCCGCGTCCTCCGCTCGACGCTCGTTCGTGCTGCATTGGGTGCCGATCTCCTCCAGGTCCCCCGACGAGGGCACGTCGTGCCGCCCCGTCTTGCTCTTGAACTGCCCGGCCACGTACGCATCCAGCAGCCGATGAACCGTCAGGTCCGGATAGCGTCGGATGGGCGAGGTGAAGTGCGCATAGTGTTTGCTCGCCAGCGCGTAGTGCCCCACCAATTGCGGCGAGTACACCGCCTCCTGCATCGAACGCAGAATGGCCAGGTTCACCGCAAAACTCTCCGGCCGGCCCTTCACGAAGCCCAGCAGCGACTGGATCGCCTCCCGGTCAAACGACGCCGGCACCGGCAGCCCCACCGCCTTGAGGAATTTTTGGAGGTTCTCCGCCGTGGCCGGGTCCGGCTCCGGATGCACGCGCCGCAGGTGCGGCACCTGCTGGTCCACCAACAGCCGGGCCACCGCCTCGTTCGCCTCCACCATGAACATCTCGATGATGGTGTGGGAAAACGAGGTGTCGGCCGGTTTCGCTCCGGTCACGTTGCCGTCTTCGTCGTAGACCAGTTCCACCTCCGGCAAATCCAGCACCAGCATCCCTTCGCGGAGGCGCCGCTCGCGGATCGCACGAGCCAGCCGGTCCATGTCACCCAGCAGCTTGACGACCTGCGGCGTGAATCCGTCCGTCTGGCCGTCCAGAATGGCCGTCGCCTGGCCGTACGTCAGTCGCTTCGCCGATTCGATCAGCGTGTTGGCGAACCGGGCGCCGCGGACGTTACCGTCTCGGTCGTACGTGATGAACGCGCTCTTGGTCAGTCGCGGCTGCGTTTCCTGCAGGCTGCACACGCCGTTGGACAGCACCTCCGGCAGCATGGGAATCACAAAGCCGGGAAAGTACACGCTGTTCGACCGCTCCCGCGCTTCGCGGTCCAGCGGCCCGCCCGCCACCACGAAATGGGAGACGTCGGCAATGTGGACGCCCAACTCCACCAGCCCGCCCTTGCGGTGTTTCAGCGAAATCGCATCGTCGAAATCCCGGGCGTCGTCCGGGTCAATCGTGACCACCGTCTGACCGCGCAAGTCTTCTCGCCCGGCCAGGCCGGCCTGCGGGTCATAGTCGGCCACCGCGCGGCGGGCCTCGTTCAATACGTCCTCCGGAAAGCCTTCCGGGTACCCGTACTGCCAGAGAATACTCTTGAGGTCGACCTCGGCGTCCCCGCGCGGGCCCAGCACCTGCACCAGCACGCCGCGGGCGTCCGTGCCCCGCCGCGGGAACTGCACGATCTCCACGACAACCTGGTCACCCGCCCGGGCGCTTTTGGCGCCGGGATCATCCACGAAAATCAGCCCGTGAAACGTGGTGCCGTCCGGCCGGACAAACCACCGCCCGAACTCGTTGAGCAACTCCCCGACGAACCGGCTTTGCCCGCGCTGGACGATCTCCAGGATGCGCCCCTCGTACACCATCCGGCCGCCCCGCTTGCCCTTGCGCAGCACGCGGGCCCGCACCGTGTCACCGGTCATGGCCCCCCGACTCTCGCCGGGCGGAACGTACAGGTCGCCGTGGGCCGTGGGCAGCTCCGGCACGACGAATCCGAATCCTCTCGGGTTCGCCCGGTATCGGCCGACGATGGTGCCCGACGGCTCCGGCGGCATGAGCATGTTGCGACTGCCCAGCACGACGCGGCCCGCCTTGGCCAGCGCCTTGACCGTATCGCGAAAGCTGCCGTACTGGTCCTCCGCGATGCCCAGGGTGCGTGCCAGGGCGCGAAGCCGCTGCGGTCGATAATCCTCCCGCGACAGCATCCGCAGGATCCGTTCCGTGAAGTCTTCACTAGGCATGAATGATGTGACCCTTTCCGTCCGCGAGCCGGCACCCCCCGGCCCGACCGCGACCTTACGCCGGCCGGAATGGTAGCCTGGGCCCACCGACACGGCAACCGCCGATCGCCCCGGCACGCGCAGGAAACGCCGAGCCCGGCGCAAGACCCGCGCCTCACACGCCCCTGCCCTCCCCACTCGGACTGTCAGACGGACGCCACGCCGCCGGAGACGCTCCAAACCGCCGGGTTATCGGATGCCTCCCACGCAACGCCGCACCGCGCTCGTCCGATAGCCCGCGAACCTTGCGCCGCATGGAGCGACAGAATCCTGGCACCAGCCTGAAGCCTCAAGCGCCCTCAAGATTCGTTTCCTCCACCTCCGATACATCGCCGTCCGAGGAGGCAATGCCGCGGGCCACCGCGAGAAACGCTCCTCGAACGAATCGACGTTTCACGCGGGGTGGAACCCCGAACGGAAGACCCGCTTCACCGCGGACCGAAACCGACCGGGCAGGAGGCCCGAAGGTCGACGCGCTCTCCGTCCGGTCGCGGTGCCAGGAGTCCGCAATGTCTCTGCCGAACCTGCTCGATCGATTCATGGAACCCCTGCTTGCCGGCGACCGCCAGACCTGCCGCCGCATCTTCTGTCAATGCCTGGAACGGTTGGAAAACGCAACCGATCTCTACGAAACGCTCCTCTGGCCGGCCATGGAACGCGTGGAGAAGCTCTACCGCGCCGACCGCATCAACGTGGTCACCGAGCACATGGCCACGCGCATCAACCGCTGTCTCGCCGACCAACTCCAGGCGAGCCTGCCGCGTATCCGGCCGAACGGCAAGTCCGTCATCATCTGCTGCGCGGACAACGAGCCGGAAGAGCTGGGCGCACAGATGTGCGCCGACCTGTTTGAATCCGACGGCTGGTCGGTGCATTTCGTCGGCGGCGGAGTCCCCCACGATGAAATCCTCATGCTCGTCGGCTCGCGGCGCCCCACGGTTCTGCTGCTGTACGGCACACAACCCCAGGGCGTTCCCGGCGTACGCAAGCTCATCGACACCATCCGAGAGATCGGCGCCAACCCCACTATGAACATCCTGATCTCCGGCGGCGTGTTCAACCGGGCGCCCGGGCTGTGGAAAGAGGTCAACGCCGACCTCCATGCCCGAACCATCGGACAGGCCCTGGATTTGGCCAACCAGGCGGAGCCCCGAACACCCGACGTACGCATCCCCGGCGCCCCGAAAAAACGCCGACGACGACGCCGACCGCCTCTGCTGACCGCCGCAAACTGACCGCGGCGCGGTCCACCGCCATCAAGCAGCGTACCCTTTTCAGCCGGGCTACGGCCGGCGCAACAGAGCACGTACAACCGCCGCAGCGCCGACCAGCATTGCCGAGAGCAGAACAATCACCGCGCCGGACGGCAGGTCCGTCACCGCGGACAGAAGAAATCCGCCCAGGCCGCTGACGGCACCGAAGAAGATCGCCAGAATGATGGCCCGGCCATTCCCCTTGACCAGTTGAAACGCGGCGGCAGCCGGGTTGGTGATCAGGCTGTAGATCATCAGCCCGCCGACGGTCTGGAAGTTGACGGTCATCAGCACGGCCGTCAGGATCAGAAAGCCCGTCCAGACGCCCGTGGCCCGGATGCCCGCCGCCTGCGCATCCGCGCGAGAGAACAGAATCGCCCGCATCTCCTTCCCGAAGGCCAACACAAACAAACCGAGCGCCAGGCTCGCGCCCAGCATCAGCCAGACATCCGACCACCGGCAGTAGAGCAGGCTGCCCCACAGCAGACTGCGAACATCATTGTCGCTGCGCCCAAGCACCGGAAACAGCCCGATGCCCACGAAGGCCAATCCCATCGTGATCGAGAACAGCAAGCCCATGATCACGTTGGCGTCCATGTTCAGCTTCCGCGGGTCGGCCAGGCCCAGCGACAGCGCCGTGACCGCGGCACCCCCCAACGCCGGAATCAGCAGCATGGACCCATCCAGCCCCGCAACGCTGCCGAAAACCGCGCCCGCCAGAGCGGCATGCGCAACGCAGACCCCCAGGAACGGAATCCGCATCCCGACGATGTAGACGCTCAGCAACCCGCTGGAACCGCCGGCCAGCACGCCCCCCGCCATGACCGGCGCCCAGAAGGTCAGGTCAAGCATGAACCCCCTCCCCGGGCACCACCGCCCATCGACCCGACGCGGCAACTACGGCCAACCCGGGGCCGTACAGCGAACCGATTCGAGCCGTCGACAGCACCTCGTCCGGACGTCCATCGGCGACCACGCAACCCGCATCAAGCACCACGACGCGCCCGCAACAGGTCGGCAGGACCTCCAACTCGTGACAGACCAGCACCACGGTAAGCGGCATGGACCGATGCAGGTCGTTGATCACACGGACGATCCGCTCACGCCAGCCCAGGTCAAGATTGGCCGTCGGTTCATCCAGAAGCAGCAACTCCGGATGCTGAACCATGGCCCGCGCGATCAGCGTCTTGCGCTGCTCGCCGCCGGAAATCTCGCCAAAACCCTGGCCCGCCAGACCCGCCAGACCCAGCCGCTCAATCCATTCGTCCACGAATTGCCAGTCCGGACGCTTCAAAGGACGAAGCAGACCCGCAATGCCCGTCCGCCCAATCGCAACGACCTCCCGCACCGTCAGCGGCATCTCACTCCGCGCCGGCAGGATCTGCGGCACGTACCCGATCCGTCGCCGCA
Organism: Phycisphaerae bacterium; assembly: GCA_016929015.1. Lineage (GTDB taxonomy): Bacteria > Planctomycetota > Phycisphaerae > UBA1845 > UBA1845 > JAFGJQ01. Next base: position 18,621 of record JAFGJQ010000111.1, read on the forward strand.
GCCCGGCAAGCCCGCCCGATCCTAGGTCACCCACCGGCCGGCCCAGCACCTCGACGCCGCCGCGCACACCCCCCTGCAACCCCAGGAGGCATCGCAACAGGGTGCTCTTTCCGGCCCCGTTCGGCCCGAGCAGGCCCACCAGCTCGCCCCGCTCCACACAAAGCGAGTCGACAGACAGAATCGTCCGGCGCCCCGCCCGGACGATCACGTCATCCAGTTGGAGCGCCGCATCGCTCACTTGCCCACCGCCTCTGCGAGAGCGGCCACATTGCCCGCCAGCAAATCGTCAAACGACGACTGCCCGTTCGTCAGGTCCGGAAAGTTGCCGAACACCACAACCTTCGCATCCAGACGCTCGGCAAGCGCGTCGGCCACGCGACGACCCTCCGGCAGGTTCGCGATCACCAGCTTCACGCCGGCTTGCTCACCGTCCTGGATCGCCCGGTTCACATCGCTCGTGCCGGCCGTGTCCGCCCCGCTGAACGTACCGATGACGTTGAGCCCCAGCCACCTGCAGAATGCCGCCTGGTGGACGCTGGCCAGAACAGGCGTGCCATTCAACGCTTCCGCGCGACGACGACATCGTGTGGCGGCATCCTGGATTCGCCGGTCGATTGCGCCCAGCCGACGCTCCGCTTCGTCACGCTCCAGCAACCCAACCGCGACCAGCGCGTCCGCCGTCTGTCGGCACGCCGACAAGTAGCTCTCCGGCTCACACAGCCCGCCCGCGATCACGATCTCCGCAAAGCGCAGGCCCTCCTCCTTCGCCCCGTGCAATTTGCCGTCCAGCGACTTCTGGAACTCCAGCCGCAGCAACACTCGGCAGCGACGAAGCTCCGCCACCTGGCTCGGACGGATGTCGAAATGCCCCGGGCACATCCCGGGCTCCGCCAGACGAAGCACCGGCGTCGATTCGCCCAAAAAGTCCCTGACGGCGCATTCCAGCAGCGAGTTTGTCGCGGCCACGGCCGCAGCAGGCGCGGCCGGCCGTTCCCGACATCCGCACGGCAGCACCGCCGACGAAACCAACAGCAGGATGAACGCTCGCTTGCTCATGGTCCTTCCCGTCGGGGACCGTCCTGCGCGGCGAATCGCCTGACTCCCCTCGCGTCACACCGCCCCGGCAATGCACGGGCCGCCCGGCGTGCTTGACGAAATGCCCGTGTGGTATTACGCTTGTATAAATCGTATGATGACAACCGGTAGCACGCAAGAGGGATTCCGTGTGAACACATCCGACCGGCGAATCGCCTTCTTCGACGCTCTGGCCGCCCAGTGGGACGACGAAGAGCCCTCCAGCCGCACCATGACCGAGCGACTGAGTCAACAGGCGGACCTGCTGGACCTCCGACCGGGTCAGGCCCTTCTGGAGGTGGGCTGCGGAACGGGAAAAACAACCGCCTGGCTGGCGGCCCAGGTCGCCCCCGGCCGCGTGACCGCCGTCGACTTCGCGCCGGAGATGGTGGCCCGGGCCGAGCGCAAGGACATCGACGCGGACTTCGCCTGCCTCGACGTGTGCAGCAACCGCCTCGACTGCGGCCGATACGACGTGGTCCTGTGCTTCCACAGCTTCCCCCACTTCCGAGATCAGGCCGCCGCTCTGAAAAACATCGCCCAGGCCCTCAAGCCCGGCGGTCGAATGATCGTGATGCACCTGGCCGGCAGCGCGCACATCAACCGGTTCCATGCCGGCGTTGACGGCCCCGTCAATCACGACGTTCTGCCGGTCGGCGCCGAATGGGAGCCGCTGCTGGCCGCCGCGGGCCTGAAGCAGGTGACGCTCATGGATCGCGAAGACCTGTTCTTCCTGGAAGCCGTTCACGAAACCGGCCGCGCCGGCTGACCACGGCAGCGGCAGGCCACTGGGATGACAAGGAGCCAGGCAGCCATGTCCGATCTTGTGCGATTCACGGTGTCGATCGAGAAGTTCCTCTTCGAAGAACTGGAGAGGCAGGTTGCGGACCATGACTACCGCAACCGATCCGAGTTCGTCCGCGATCTGCTCCGTAACTACCTGGTCGACCGCGAGTGGCAGACCGACGAACCGCTGCTGGGGACGATCTCATTGCTCTATGACCACCACACCCGCGGCCTCACCGAGCGGCTGACCGCCCAACAGCATGACTTCCCCGGCACCGTACTGGCGACGACGCACGTTCACCTGTCCCATCATTTGTGCGCAGAGATGATCATGGTGCGCGGCAAAGGCAAGGACATCCGCGCCCTGACGGACCGCATGCAAAGAGAGAAGGGCGTCCTCCACGCCAAACTGGCGGCCGGCTCCACGGGCCAGGCAATTCACGCCACGCAGGAAAGCCACCACGCCCGGAAGGCGCGCCGGTAGCACAGTCCGCGCGGCCGACCCGTGCATCGCCTATTCTCGTCGTTCTTATTGAGCGACCCGCCCCGCGCGCCGCGAGATAAGTCGTTGTCGTCTCCCGATCGCCCGTTTACGACCAGGCTTTCGTCGCAGAACGCCATGATCCCATCGCTCGTCATCTCGCACGAAAACGGCGTATCTGCAGAGCAGCACGTCACTGCGTATGCCGTGGGCAGAACCTGCCATCATCGATTGCTGGTAGAATGGCCGGCACCGTGCTTGCCCCGCGGGGGCGTCCCGGCGCCCCGGGAGAGCCAACGGCGCCAACTCCCGGTGCGAGTCGCAAGGACACGCATCAGCCCCGAAGGGGCGATAGAAAGGAGCCGCGACCGTGGGCCAAACCCTCACCTGTCTGCACTACCACATTGTCTTCAGCACAAAGAACCGCCTGCCCCAGATCACCGACGAGCTGCGCCAGCGTCTGTACGACTACATGGGCGGTATCGTCAAAGGCGAGCGCGGACTGCTGTTCGAAGCGGGCGGAACCCAGGACCATGTCCACCTTCTGGTCTCGCTCCCCGCCCAGCTTTCCGTGGCCGACTTCCTTCGGCTGGTCAAGACGAACTCCTCGAAGTGGGTTCATGAGACGTTTGCCCATCACCGCGCTTTCGCGTGGCAGAGCGGGTACGGCGCATTCTCCGTGAGCCGATCGAACGATGATTCCGTTCGGCGGTACATCGAAGCGCAGCCCGAGCATCACCGTCGAACCACCTTCCAGGAGGAGTTTCTCGAATTCCTTCGCCGCCACGAGATACCGTTTGACGAACGGTACATCTGGGAATGAGACGTTGCGCCGTCCGCAGGAGTCTGCCGCCCCTCCGGGGCTTGATGATTGAGGCGGCACGTTTTCCAGGGGCTCGCGCCTTGCTGTTACCCACATTTTATCCATCCGTAGCCAGAGTTGCGCCGAGCAGGATGAATTGGAAACTCTGCCAGCCGCGCCAGGCG
>JAFGJQ010000112.1 GCA_016929015.1 Phycisphaerae bacterium
CGGCGTGCAGAGTCGATCAGCCGGGCACGCGCCAGAACCGGCGCCTGGTAGTCGCGGGAACGCCACTGCCGCACCCAGCCGTCCGCCCAGGCCGCGTCCTGGTCGGTGTGGCACAGGTTGCAGGCATTGGGCGACTGGAACGCGAGTGTCGCTGCAGGTGTGGGCGGCAGCATGGAGTGATCGCTGCGCAGCATCCGGGCGAACCACGTCTGTGGCATGTGACAGGCGATGCAGCGATTGCCCGCGCTGTCCGGCCGGTGGTGTGTATGAGCGGTTGCGTCGTTCACCCGTGCCTGGTGACAGGGAACGCAGGATCGGTTCGGGTCCTCTGTGAACCGGAACCGTCCGCTCGACGTGTGGCAGTGCATGCAATCCAGCTTGCCGGCTTTCACGCACGGGCTCAGACGCCACAACGTGTACGTGAAGTTCTCGCCAAGGTCGCGTCCGTCCGGATGGAAATCCACGTTCTCCAGCGTGGTCAGGTCGTAATGATCGAAGTATCTTTCGCCGGGCATGAAGGAGGTGGTCAGCGGCACCATCCGCGCGTGGCACGGGGCGCACATCGCGTCGATCTGCTCACCGTGGAACCCCGTTGTGCTGATGATCTTCAGGTCCTCGGGCACTCGGCTGTTCCCGGCCTCAACGCAGATGCGGACGTGCTCGGCGCTCGGACCGTGGCAGGTCTCGCAGTTGATGCCTGGCTCCGCCCAGGTGGTGCGGTACGTGTCCGACGACGCGTCGTAATTCGTGGAGAGCTGGCTGACGTGGCAACTGTAGCACGAGGTGTTGAAGGTGTACTCGCGGTCGGTCCAATGCAGGGGCTGATCCTGCGGCTGTCCGGGGAAATGACGCACGCCGCTGCCGGCGGTGTCGTACCACTCCCGCCGCCGAACGTCGTACGCAACGGGGAGCGTCTGAAGCCGGCCCCGCTCCCACGGCGTCAGAAAGTAATACACGTTCTTGCCGCCCAACACATGGGCGATGGGCAGCTTTCGATTACCGTTCGGCCCCTCCTCCAGCACCCATCCTCGATCGGGCTCGATCTCGGCACGGTACCGATGCCGGCCGATCGGAATCGCGTTTTTCTGCGACGTCAGGTTCGTCGCGGCAAAGGCTGGCGTATACGGCTGCATCGCCAGGCCGTGGTGCGATGGCGCCCACAGGTCGTAGAATCGTTCGTGACAATCCCGGCAACTCGCCGAGCCCGCGACGGGGCTGGTCGTCGGCGCGGCCGGCGCCGTGGTGGGCGGCGTCACGGGCTGTGACTCCGCGGCCCGGCCTGGCGTTCCCAGAAGACCAACCACCGCCACCCACGCGAAATCCCAAACGCGACTACGCATCATCTCCGCCTCTCTGCGCACAACACGTCAACTCGGCGTCGATCTCGAATTACAGGTTTTTCGCGGCAGGCGTCCGGCCATGGTCATCCGGCCGGACGGCGAGGTCACCGTACGCGCTCGGCGCGGCATGGGCCGCATCGAGCCGTCCGCGGAATTCCACCACCGCGAAGGCCTGCCCCGTGCACGGTCTTCGCAGGGGCAGATGAAGGGTTGCGGTTCAGGCCGGCATCGCTCACCGAGATCATCCGCGCCGATTCCAAACGCCGGGCATCGTACCTGAATCCGCCCGTCCTCGCACCGCAGTCCACCGCGGGCGAATCGGCCGATTGGATTCCTGCTAACTCATTCTCTGACAGGCAGTTAAGCCAAATCGCCACGGCCGGGGCGCCGGGTTGGTTCGTTGCGGCGCGGCGCGTTCTTGGCGCTGGCGGGCGGGCTGAACCGGCTGGACGGGCACTGGGAAGGCGTGGCGGGGGTCCTTCGAGCGCTGGCGTAGTGTATTGTTGGACAAGGGTTTAGAGTCGCGGCGGCAAAAGGCGAAAAAAATCACGCGGCGCCCATTGACGCGGAGTCGGTAGCAGGTACACTTTCGAGGCTCCGGGTCAGTGATGAACCGGGTATTCGTCCGGCCCCGATGGAACGGGCGAAGCGGCTCTTTGACAATCGAATAAGCGGACGCGGCCTGTCAGGCCGGCACCGTTGGTCCGTTCGCCATCCGGCGACCGGGCAAATGGGTGCGCAGGCATGGCAGGTTGTATGTGGAGAACCAAGGTTCAGGCCGGTCGGTGTCGGTCAGGCGTCGGGCGGTCCCGCGTGTCGGGATTCGTTCGAGGTCGGGTCGAGGCCGGTCCGGTCAGACCATACGAGTGTCTGAAGGCGGCTTGATCGCGGGGGAAGCAACCAGCTTCTCATTAATGTGGTCAAGCTACTAAGGGTGCATGGTGGATGCCTTGGCGTCGAGAGGCGAAGAAGGACGTGGTAGGCTGCGATAAGCCCCGGGGAGTGGTCAAACGCGCGTTGATCCGGGGATTTCCGAATGGGGAAACCTGGCGTCGCTGAATAAGTGGCGTCACCGGCGGATGAATGCATAGTCCGTCGGAGCGAACCCAGGGAACTGAAACATCTAAGTACCTGGAGGAGAAGAAATCAACCGAGACTCCGTTAGTAGCGGCGAGCGAAAGCGGACGAGCCCAAACCGGAGTGCTTGCATTCCGGGGTTGCGGGCCTCCCGTATGGGAGTGACAAAGGCATCGCTAGCGGAATGTTCTGGAAAGGACAGGCACAGAGGGTGACACCCCCGTACGCGAAAGCGAGAGCCCTCCCGGGAGGTACCAGAGTAGCGTAGAGCTCGTGGAACTCTGCGTGAAGCCGGGTGGACCACCATCCAAGGCTAAGTACTCCTCGACGACCGATAGTGAACAAGTAGGGCGATTGAATGGTGAAAAGAACCCCGTCAAAGGGAGTCAAAAGAACCTGAAACCATGTACCTACAAGCGGTGGGAGCACGATTTGACTTCGGTCAGCGTGTGACCGCGTGCCTTTTGCATAATGAACCGGCGAGTTACGGTCTGTGGCAAGGTTAAGCTGTTCCGCAGCGGAGCCGAAGCGAAAGCGAGTCTTAAACGGGCGACAGAGTCGCAGGCTGTAGACGCGAAACCAAGTGATCTACCCATGGCCAGGCTGAAGTGCCTCTAACCGGGCGCGGAGGGCCGAACGGGTTAACGTTGAAAAGTTATCCGATGAGCTGTGGGGAGGAGTGAAAGTCTAATCAAACTTGGAGATATCTCGTTCTCCCCGAAATAGCTTTTGGGCTAGCCTCGGGCCACTACGGCGTGGGGGTAGAGCTACTGGATGAAACGAGGGGACCACCAGTCTACCTCCTTCAACCAAACTCCGAATACCACGCCGACTATCCCGGGAGTCAGACTGTGGGGGATAAGCTTCATGGTCAAAAGGGAAACAGCCCAGATCGTCGGCTAAGGTCCCGAATCCATGCTAAGTGCATAAGGAAGTCCTCTTTCCGAGACAGCGGGGATGTTGGCTTAGAAGCAGCCACCATTTAAAAAGTGCGTAATAGCTTACCCGTCGAGAAACTGGGCGCCGATAATGAACGGGACTAAGCATGGTACCGAAGCCACGGGAGCCAGGGACTTGTCTCTGGCTCGGTAGGGGAGCGTTGATAGGCAGATACAGGCCATACCGTAAGGAGTGGTTGCGGGCCTATCAAGTGATTATGCCGGTATGAGTAACGATAAAGA
>JAFGJQ010000113.1 GCA_016929015.1 Phycisphaerae bacterium
GCCGTTTGCAGAGAAAACCGCCCGCCGCGACCTCGCCAATGCGGCCACGACGGCGAAAATTGCGGAAGTCTGCGAAAGTTGGGTTAGCACGTAGCCGTTGTAGGTCTGATACACCAGACGCGAGAGAAACGCATCTCGCATGGCCCGTAACTCGTCGGCCACCGGCGTGGAGTGCTCGACCAGCGGGGTGTAGAGGCATTCCAGCACGTTGGGGTTGGCCTTCAGGGCCAGCGTCAGGAACTTCTGGAACTCCCAGTAGCACTCCTCCGTCTCCGGGCTGTCGAGTTGTTCTGGAACGCCGAAGAGCGACCAGTGGGCCTCGGCCGGCGGCAGGTAGATGCCGCGACGATCCACGTCGGAGCTCTCCTCCTCCAGGCCGTAGGCCCGCGAGCCGACGACGCAGCGATAGATGACGGACCCCATCAGGTCATAGTCGTCGAGCACGTGCTCGCCCGCCCCGATCCGATTGCGCTGCTCCTGCTTGAGCACGGCGAACTCCGAGCGCCGCAGGCTTGCCTCCGTTCCATCGGCGAAGCGCACACGGTAGTCGTGCAGGTGGTCGATCGCCGCCTTGGTGATCACTCCGACCGCTCCGGCCGGATGATGCGCGCCGCCGCCGGTGATTTTGACCGGCACCCGCGTGACCACCTGCGTGCCCGCGGACAGGATCACGTTGGGGTTGTAGGCAATGCGACGTTTCACGACGGCGTCTTTCCGCATCCATCTTCAGGAAGCGACGGTGAGAGTCTGCCCCGAAGGGCTGCCTTTCACAAGCCGAGAACGGTCGGAAGCCCGGCGGGCCGCCTCGCAAGCCGTTTTTGAGCGCCCCGAGTGCGCGGAAGAACACGTCCGTTTCCCGGTGCAGCGCCCCCGATCGCGTCCGTCCGGAGACGGGTGGTGTGGCGGGTGCTGCCTACTCCGCTTGTCGCTCGTCGCTACTCGTGATTCCGCCCTCCCCCACCTTCACCTCCACCGTCCGGCGCACCACGGCGCCCTTGGTTGGCCGGGCGTCCAGGGTGACGCGGTAGGTGCCGGGGCGGGCGTACGTGTGGCGGGGTTCGGCAAGCGGGGAGTCCTCGCCGTCGCCGAAGGCCCAGGCGTACTGCGCGGGCTCAAAAGAGGATCGAATCTTGAACTGCACGGTCAACGGGTCATCGCCCGCCTGGATCGCCCGAATGTGCATCCACGGCACCGTGCGCACCACGTTCTCGAAAAACGTGCACGCCTCCTTGGGATGCCCCTGGTGCCCGCCGCCCTTCTCTGAGCGAACCACGTTCACCCGATGCTCCTCCAGCCAGTCCGCGCATTTGCGGCCCTCGCGGCCGGTCAGCACGTCCTCCGCGCCATACAGCACCAGCACGGGCTGGTAGGGGTCGACACGCGTCACCGCGTCCGCGAAGAGCACGGGGTCAAAGTTCCCCTGCAAGACGGCCAGGGCCCGAAACACGTCCGGATTGCGCAACCCGGTGAACAGGCTCGCATAGCTGCCCGCCGACCAGCTTACCAGAAACACCCGGTCATCGGAGATGTTGTACGCCCCGCGGGCATGCCGAACCACGTCCAGAATGGTCTGCTCGTCCCGCCGCTGTCGCCGGACCTGCTCCTGGGCATTGTGAAACAGGCGGGCGGCCGTGCCCTCCAGGTGCGGGGCGATCACCACAAAGCCCTTCTCTTCCGCCAGCTTCACCCAGTCGCCCATCTGCCGGCGAGGCGTATCGAACGGCTTCGTGCCGTGGCACAGCACAACCAGCGGATGCGCATGCGACGGGTCATACACCGACGGAACGTACACCAGGTATTCTTCGCCGGACAGCGGCTCCTCCATGGTCAGAATCTGGTTGGGAACGCTGGCGTCGCGATACTGCGGGCAGCCCGCGCAGACGCACAGCAGAACCACCGGAACGACAACCCGCCAGTCCGATCGAATGATCCGTTTCATGCCGTTTCCTGCCGGAAGAGAGGCGATTGCGACACACTTCGGATGCACCGCGCACTTCCTGAACGACAGCACCGGCCGCCCGCCGGGGCGCCCAGACTTTACCGTCGCAGGCCCCACCCGCACGCGCCGAGAAATCCTTCAAACGCGGTGCGGAACGACGCGATGTCGTCATCCACCAGCGTGCGGGCCGGGTCGCCGATGCGGCACCGGACGGTCAGACTCCGCCGGCCGGCCGGGACCGACTTGCCCTCGTAGCACCCGACGTACGAAATCCGCTTCAACAGAGCGTGCTCAAAACCGGCCAATTGCTTCGCGACGGCCGTGTACCGCGCAGACACCGGCACCAGGAACGAGAAGTCCAGATCCACCTCCGGATGCGCCGGCACAGGCCGCACCTTCTCCACCGGGGCGGGCGTGCACAGCCCGTTCAGCTCGAGTTCCGCCCACGCCACCGACCAGGCCGCCAAGTGCTCGTCCATGGCCCGTCTCAGGCCCAGTGGCAGGGCCGCCAATCGACCGGCCACGGCATCGCCGACGACCACTTGGGCCGTCATCTGCGGATGCTCCCACGGCCGGGCCGCGTCGGCCGGGTGCGGCTCAAAGCGAGCCGGTTTTCCCAGCGTCTGGCTCGACCAGGTTTCCACCACGCCCTTCAGTTCGGCCAGCAGCGTCTCTTCCGCGCCCTTCTGCCGCCGCGCGAAGACCAGCCCCAGATGCCGGCGCTCGTGCGCTTCCTGCACCTGCGCGCTTTCCGGAAAGAAGACGCCCCCCAGCTCCACCAGCCTCAGGTCCGCGGCGTAGTGCCGGTTCAGGTCCACCGAGGCCAGCAGGCCGGGCACCAGCGTCTGCCGCAGCAGGTGCATGGCGGCGGATGCCGGGTTCTTCAATTCGCAGCACGGCCCCGGATCGAATCCGAGCCGCCGCGTCCAGTTCGAGTCGTACCAGATGTACCCGTGAATCTCGGAGAACGACAGCCCCAGGCACAGTAGCCGCAGCGATGCCTGCTCCAGCTCGTGCAGCGCGTTCGGCTCGAAGCAGCGCACTTCCACGTCGGGCAGGACCGGTTCGATGGAGTTGTACCCCACGTAGCGGGCCACCTCCTCAATCACGTCTGCCTCGATCGAAATGTCCTTCGTCGCCCGCCAGCTCGGCACGCCGACGAGCAACTTGTCGGCGTCCTCGTCAACCGTGAATCCCAGCGGCGTGAGAATCTCCACAATGTCCTTCGCTTCGATCGGATGACCCATGAACCGGGCCGCGAAGCGCGGGTCCACCTCCACCGTCACCGGCTCGGCCGGCTCCGGATACGCATCGGACAACCGGCCGGCCAACTTCATCTGCGGGAACTCCGGCCGGGCCAGGTGCATGAACCGCTGGATGGCCAGTACCGTGTTGGCCGGGTCAAGGGATTTCTCGAAGCGTACGCAGGCGTCCGTACGCAACCCCAGCGCGTTCGCACAGCGGCGGATGGTGGCCGGCTCAAAGTTGGCCGACTCCAGCAGCAGGCTCTGCGTCTGGGCGCGGATTTCCGTGTCCAGCCCGCCCATGATGCCGGCCAGCGCGATCGGCTGCCGGTTGCTCAGAATCATCAGTGCCGCGTCGGGCAGCGCACGCTCGATGCCGTCCAGCGTCACAAACGTTGAACCGGGCTCGGCCAGGCCCACCTCAATCCGTTCGACCTTGTCCCCGTCGAACGCGTGCATCGGCTGGCCCAGCTCCATCATGATGTAGTTCGTCAGATCGACCAGGCAGTCGATCGGCCGCAGCCCCACGTGCCCCAGCCGCAACTGCATCCACAGCGGCGCCGCCTGCGACCCCACGCTGCCGAACCGCAGCCCGCTGTATCGCGGACACCGCTGCGGATCGTCGATGGTGATCGGAATCTCCGGCAGATCCACGTCGGTGAGCTCTTCAAGCCGCACCACCGGGTACGGCTTCAAGTCCCTCCGGTACATCGCGGCCAGCTCGCGGGCGATGCCGTAGTGACCCCACAGGTCCGGCCGGTGCGTGATGGACTTGTTGTCCACCTCAATTACCCAGTCATCGAACGCCTCGGCGGCCAACTCCTCACCCGGCTCCGCGTACGGCGGCAGAAAGATCGCCGTCTGAACGGCCATTTCGATCCCGATGGCCTCGCCCGGCAGGATCATGCCCACGCTGGCGTGGCCCTCGACCTTCGCCTCGCGGATGACCCCGAACGCCGCCAGCGACGCCCCCGGCGGGGCGTAGACGACGCAGGTGTCCACGTGCAGCAGTGGAGCGGCCGTCACCGTTTCCACCGCTTTGCCCCCGCCCACGTCGAGCACAACGTGCCGCAGGTTGCGGCTGCCGGGCAACTCGCGGTTGGAAAGGACCCGGGCCGCGATCAGCCCGCGGGCATCCACGCGGATCCGCTCGACGCCCTCGATCTCGGCGCACGTCAGGGTGAACCGCTCGCCCAGCTCCGGCGGGCTCACGTCGCGTGGCAGGTCCACGAAATCACGAATCCAATTCAGCGAAATCAGCATTGCGCTTGCCTACGTGGGGTGCGCGCTGACGCGCCCACTAATTCCTCTCCACGATCGTCGGCCCCGCCATCCGCGAGGGCGGCACCAGGGCGCGAACGTCTCCCGCGTTCATCACGCGGATGTCCGAGATCCCGTACTTCATCATGGCCAGCCGCGTCAGCCCCAGGCCGAACGCGAAACCGGTGTACTCGTGCGGGTCGATCTCGCCGTACCGCAGCACGTTCGGATGCACCATGCCGCACGGCAGAACTTCCACCCAGCCCGACCGCTTGCACGTGGCACACCCGCTGCCGCCGCAGATCAGGCAGCTCATGTCCAGCTCAAAACCCGGCTCCACAAACGGGAAGTATCCCGGCCGAAGCCGGACTTTCACGTCCCGCTGAAAAACCTCTCGCAGCAGCAGCCGCATCACCGCGATGAGGTTCGCGATGGAGATGTTCCGGTCGATCACCAGCCCTTCGCACTGGTGAAATGTGTTCTCGTGCGACGCGTCGATCGTCTCGTAGCGAAAGCACCGGCCGGGCACGATGCACCGGATCGGCGGGCCGAACTTCTCCATCGTCCGCACCTGCACCGGCGACGTGTGCGTCCGAAGCAACAGCCCGTTCGTCAGCCAAAACGTATCCTGCATGTCCCGCGCGGGGTGCATGGCCGGGATGTTCAACGCCTCAAAGTTGTAGTAGTCCGATTCCATCTCCGGGCCGGCTTCCACCGTGAAACCCAGTCGCTGAAACACGTGCTCGATCTGCCATTGAACGGCCGTCACCGGATGCACGTTGCCCAGCGGTAGCCGGACGCCCGGCAGAGACGGGTCATGCGCGCCCGCCCCGCTCGCATCCGCGGCCACCTCCGACGACTCGATTTGCTTCTGCCGCTCTTCAAAGAGGGCCGTGACCGCCTGGCTGGCCGCGTTGAGGGTCTGACCGGCCAGTCCCCGCTGCTCCGGCGGGTAGTCCCGGATAGTCCCCATCAACTGGCCCAGGCTGCCCTTTTTGCCCAAGAACTTTGCCCGGACCCCTCGCAGGGCCTCCAGCGTGGCAGCGGCCTGCACCGCTTGCCGGGCTTCCTGTTCAATGCCGGCCAATATCAGCTTGAGTTGTTCTACGTCCACGAATGTTCTGCCTGCGCTACGGACGACGGAGCCGCTCCCCGGCCGGCTTCGCCCCTGGCCTGCCCCAGGGAAACCCGCTCCCCATGGCGTCGGAAACAACGTAGCTTAGGGTCCGTAGGTACCCATTGCAAGCGAGCCGGCCGGTCGTCCGGGCCGTCTTCACGAAACGCCGGACGCATCGTAAACTGCCGCAATGCAGATTGTTGGATTTTCCACCGCACAGGTCGCAACCTGGATCTACGTGCCTGCATACCGGCTGTTGCTCGACGCCGGCGACGGCGCCGCCGCTCACCTCGGTGCCGACTGCGAGGACATCGACACCATCGCGATCACCCACCAGCATCGCGACCATCTGGCCGGACTGCTCGAAGTCGTCAGTTGGGCCGCGTTTGAGCGAGTCTGCCGCATCCTCTATCCGGCCGAGAGCGACCACGTTACGGCGGTTCGACAGGCCGGGCCAACCCAGGGCGTGCCGTGCGCCGCAACGGCCCGGTGGACCGCCGTCCGCGCGGGCCAGCGAATCCCGCTGACCCCGGCAGAGGCCGGTCCGCAGTTGCTTGTGCTGCCGGCCACCCACGCCGTGCGAAAAACGTCCAACCGGGCGCTGGGCTATGCCATCGTGGACGGTGACCGCATTCCACTGGCGGTGACGGGCGACTCGGCAGTGGTCCCGCTGGATCTGCCCGCCCGCCCGGAGGTTTTGTTCTGCGACTGCACCTATTTGTCCCGCCAGGACGTGCTGGAGCCCTACGCCGGATTGGGCCAGCATGGGCTGCTCGATCGCGTGCTGGCCAACGCCGCCCAGGTCGGCCCCGGCCATCTCGTGCTCTATCACCTCAACGCCCGATACAACGCCGTCGAACACGCGGAGCGGGTCCGAGAGACCTGCCGAACGCAAAACGTGCCCTTTCCCGTAACCGTCCTGTGGCCGGGCGCCGTCTGCCGCGACATCCTGGCCGCCTGCTGATGCCCGCGATCGCCCGTGCCGGCACCGCGATCTCCATCACGCCTGCTCTTGATGCGGTGGCACGATGGGCCAACGCCCGGTACACTCCGCCCGGCCATCCCGTATGGGACCGGCTCTGATTGTGGGACCGGCTTTCCAGCCGGTTCTGGGAGGCTGTGGGCTGTAGGCTGTCGAGTGTAGGTCGTAGGGAAAGGACACTGCGTCTGCGAGGGCGTGCGTGTCCGCCTTTTGTGGGAGCGTCCAGTTTCCAGTCTCCAGCCCCTAGTTCTCTAGAGTTTGTGGGACCGGCTTTCTCGCCCCGGCGAGTCGCCTGCGGAGACCAGCCGGTCTTGGTGTACCGGGGCACCCACTTGTGATGCCTCCGTCCACGCCGGTTGGATGCCAGGTCAGCCATGCACACGCACAATGACATTGCCGCCTTCGTAGACGGCCGCCCGCGGGAGCAATGCTTCCGCATGACCGACCTGCAGATCGACCTTGCCTACGTCGCTCGCGAGCTGGGCTACGCGTCCGGCGCCATGCCCGAACCCGTGCAGCACTCCATCGAGAAGGCCCTGGACGACGCCGAGCCGCTGCTCGACGCTCGGACGCTCTGGCTCCCGCGACCCTGCCAGGTGGACTCGCAAGCCGACACCCTTACCGTCGACGGTGTGACCCTGGCCATTGGCCGGATGATCCGCGGCCACCTCGCCCACGCTCGGGCCGTCGCCCTGTTCGTGGTCACGATCGGCCGCCGCGTGGAAGAAGAGGCCCGCGTTCTGATGAAAGCCGGCCACGTGATGGAGGGCTATGCCCTCGACGCCATCGGTTCGTCCGCGGCGGAGGCTTGTGCCGACCGCGTGGAGGCGAACATCCGGGCGGAGGCGGAGGCAGCCGGCTGGAAGATCACGAATCGCCTCAGTCCCGGCTACTGCGCCTGGGCCACGCAAGAGCAGCAGAAGCTGTTTTCCCTGCTGCCCGACCAGCCGTGCGGCATCCGATTGAGCGCGTCGTCGCTGATGAGCCCGATCAAAAGCGTCAGCGGCGTTGTGGGCCTGGGCCCCGACGTCAAGCACCTTGAGTACATGTGCAGCATCTGCGACATGACCACCTGCTACAAACGCCGCACCCGGTAGGAAACACTGCGCGGACCAGGCGCGACGTTTGACGCCTGGATGGAACCAAACCCTCGCCGGCAAACGTTGCGCAAGTCAACGAAGGCATGAAGAGAACGAAGACCGGCCTGGTTTCATACGGAGAGGAGTATCTGGTAGGATACCGCGTGCCCCGGCATTGCTCGCGTCATGCAAGCGTCTGTTGGCGAACGGCCGGGCAGGAGTCAGCCATGGTTCGGGCCTATCTCGCGCGCGACGCCGCACACGCGCGAATGCTGATGATGATCCTGGAGCAGCACGGCATCCGCGCCAGCATCGTGGGCGAAGCGCTGCAGTCGGCAATCGGCGGTCTGCCGGCCTTCCCTTCGCTGGCCGAAATCTGGGTCGAGGAGGCGGACCTTGAAGCCGCGCGGCGGATTCTGGTGGGCACCGAAAAGACCCCGAGCCCGACTCGCTGTGCGACGTGCGGCTACAACCTGCGCGGTCTGCCCGAGCCGCGCTGCCCCGAGTGCGGCGAGCCGTTCCCGCGAGTGGAAGAGACCCCGCCCCCTCCCTCATGGCAGTGCCCAACCTGCGGCGAGATCATCGAAGGACATTTCACGGCCTGCTGGCGCTGTGCCGGGGGTGAGGCCGACCTGTAGTCACAAGTTCCCCACCCGCGCTCCTCCATCCCCCGAGCCCTTTCCGATTCCTGTTTTCTGCTTTCCGCCGTCCGTCCCTCATGTTCCTGCAGCAGAGCTCGCCCCGCGTGGAAACGACGACGCTGGTCCATCAAGACCGGCTGGTCTCCGCAGGCGACTCGCCGTGGCGAGAAAGCCGGTCCCACAAAGAAAGAGCCGGTTCCATAAACGGAACGAGCCTCGTGCGACGGGCCGTGCGTTTTCCGCGCGGACGCGGTACGCTTGGCGCGGGGCCGGAGGAGGTGCGGGGCTTGGTAGAGGCGCTCGAGAAACCGGCGGCGCGGCGGACGGAGCGTATCGTCTCCATCGACCTATTCCGCGGACTGACCATCCTGGCCATGATCTTCGTGAACCACGTGGGCCACCTGAAAGACATCCCGGCCTGGATGAAGCACGTGCCGCCGGACCAGGACGGCATGACCTTCGTCGACGTCGTCTTCCCGGCCTTTCTCTTCATCGTGGGCATGGCCATTCCGCTGGCCATTGGGCGGCGGCTGGAGCGCGGCGAATCGCGGCTGCGCGTGGCCGGACACGTGCTGATGCGAACGCTCTCCCTGCTGGTCATCGGCGTGTTCATGGTGAACATCCGCAGCCTAGATCCGGTCGCGACGGGCATGAGCCGGGACGCGTGGGTACTGCTGATGTTCATCTCGGTGATTCTGATATGGAACCAGTACCCGCGTACGGCGGACTGGCGATACCTGTTCATCGTGCTGCGGGTTCTGGGGGTCGCGGGGCTGATCTGGATGGCGGCCATCTACCACGGGCAGTGGGGCGAGAAGGTGACGCGAATGCAGACCGCGTGGTGGGGCATTTTGGGGCTCATCGGCTGGGCGTACCTGGCGTCGACGCTGACCTATGCCGTGTTCCATCGACGGCCGGCCGCCCTGGTGGGCATGCTCGCGTTGTTCATTGCGTTGTACATCGGCGATGCGGCGGGGCGGTTGGATTTTGCCGTGGCCAAACAGGTGAAGGAGTGGGTCTGGCTGGGCGGGCACATCGGCGGGCATGCGGCCATCACGGTGGCGGGCATCCTGGTGACGATGATTCTTCTGGACGCCCGGCCCGGCCAGACGCCGGCCCGGCGAATCCTCGCGATTCTGCTCTTTGCGGCGGGGCTTTTTGCGGCCGGCTATCTGCTCCGCCCGCTGCACGGTATCTCCAAGAACATGGCCACGCCGACGTGGTGTTTGTAC
>JAFGJQ010000114.1 GCA_016929015.1 Phycisphaerae bacterium
CGACCCGAGCGTTTGCGCGATGCTGTTTCTGCTGGGGTTGCTCGGTTTCGGCACCAAGGCCGGCTTCATGCCGATGCACGTGTGGCTGCCCGTCGCGCACCCCGCCGCCCCGTCACCGGTGTCCGCGCTGTTGTCGGGCGTCGTGATCAAGACCGGCATGTACGGGCTGCTTCGTCTGCTCGGCTGGCTGCCGAGCCTGCCGGCGGGTTGTGCGGTCGTGATGCTCGTCTTCGGCATGACCAGCGGGGTGCTGGGCGTACTCTACGCGATGGCCCAGCACGACCTGAAGCGGCTGCTGGCGTATCACAGCGTGGAGAACATCGGCATCATCGGGCTCGGAATCGGGATGGGCATGCTCGGGCAGTCCACGGCGCAGCCGGTGCTGGTGGCGCTCGGGTACGGTGGTGCCCTGCTGCACGTTCTGAATCACGCCCTGTTCAAAGGGCTTCTCTTTCTTTCGGCGGGTGCGGTCATCCACGGCACGGGCACCGGCGACATCGAGCGGCTCGGCGGCCTGGCCCGCCGGACGCCGATGAACGCGGCTTTGTTTCTCGTTGCCGCGCTGGCGATCTGCGGCCTGCCGCCGCTGAACGGGTTTGTGAGTGAGTGGATGGTGTATGCGTCGCTGCTGGCGGGCGCATTCCATGGGTCGACCGCCGTGGCCGGGGTGGCCGTGCTTGGAACGGTGTCGCTCGCGCTGATGGGGGGCCTGGCGCTGGCGTGCTTTGCAAAGGCCTTCAGCGTAGTGTTTCTGGGCGAACCGCGGGACGCTTCCATCCGTGTCCACCCGACGCCGTGGCCGATGCGGCTCGGCATGTTTGTTCCCGCGGCGGCGTGCGTTCTCATCGGCCTGCTGCCCGGGGTGTTTGTGCCACTGACGGCCGGCGGCGTGCAGGTGATCGGTCAGGTTGCCCCGTCGGAATTCGGGAACCTCACGCAAAGCATGCTTGCACCGGCCGGCCGGCTGAGCGTGCTGGCAATCGTGCTGGTGGGCGTTTCAATTGGATTGGCCCTGGTCCGCCGCGCGCTGCTGCGCCGAAACGCTTTGCAGCCGGCGGCCGCGGTGGCGACCTGGGGCTGCGGCTATGCGGCGCCGTCGGCGCGGATGCAGTACACGGCCTCTTCGTTCGCCGGTTCGCTGGTCCGGAGCTTCCGGCCTCTGCTCTGGTCGCATCGCGAGGAGATTCTGCCGGCCGGCCCGTTCCCGGGCCCTGCCCGGCTGGAATCGCACACGCCGGACATGGCGGAGCACGATCTGTTCGAGCCGCTGTTCCGCGGGGTGGCCCGCCTGTTTCGAATGGTTCGCACGGTCTCGTGGTCGGGTGAGCCGGTTGCGGCCGGCGGCGCGGCGGAGCCCATCGGTCGGGTCAATCCCCTTCGGCGTCTGGCCACCCGCCTGGCGGGCGGGCTGCGGCGGGGCAGCATTCACACGTATCTGGCGTACATCGTTCTGGCGTTGCTCGTGGTTTTTCTCGTGGAGGCGTTTGTGTTGCCCGGTTTTCTTTCGTCGGCGCCGTCAGTACCCGCGGTGGTGGCGCCGGTCCAGGGAGTCGCTCCGTGAACGTGCTGCGTGTCATCCTGGCGGTCCCCGAGGCCGTCGTCGTGCTTGCGATGCCGCCGTTGCTGATGAGCGTCATCGCGAAGACGAAGGCCCGGTTCGCCGGGCGCGTCGGCCCGCCCTGGCTGCAGCCGTACTACGATCTGGCCAAGCTGGTCCGCAAGGCGCCGGTGCACAGCCGGACGACCACGTGGATCTTCCGGGCCGGCCCGATCGTCAGTCTGGCGGCGTTGCTGACCGTGGCCCTGCTGGTTCCGGTGTTGACGCGCGGCACGCCGCTGGGGTTTGCGGGTGACGTGATCCTGATCGCCTACCTGCTGGCGCTCGGTCGCATGTTCACCGTGCTCGCGGCGATGGATACGGGCAGCAGCTTTGAGGGCATGGGCGCCGCACGCGAGGTCACGTTCGGTGCGATGTCGGAGCCCGCGTTGTTCCTTTCGTTCGTGGTGCTGGCCGTTGCCGGCCGGAGCCTTGAGCTCGGCCGGATGGTCGGGGCGCCGCCTCTGGGCGCCTGGGGACCGGTCGGACCGGCGATGGTGCTGGTCGTGGGCGCGCTGCTGATTGTCCTGATTACGGAGACGTGCCGCGTTCCGGTGGATGATCCGGCCACGCACCTGGAACTGACGATGATCCACGAAGTGATGGTGCTCGATCACAGCGGACCGGACCTGGCGGCCATCACGTACGGGGCCGCACTGAAGTTCGTGCTGCTGGGCTCCATTCTGCTTCATGCGGCGCTGCCCCACGGGGGGCTGCCCGCCTGGCTTGATCCGCCGCTGCGCATCGCGGAGCTGGCGGGGCTGGCGGTGCTCGTCGGCGTGCTTGAATCGTCGCTGGCGCGTCTGCGGCTGAACCGTGTTCCGCTGCTGTTGGCGGGTGCGACGGTGCTGGCGGGTCTGGCGACGGTACTGACCCTTATGCGGAGCACGGCATGAACGTGCAGGCAGCGGTCGACATTGTCCTGGTGCTCGTGATTCTGCTGGACCTGGCGATGCTGGCGGTCAGCCGGCTGTCCACGCTGGTGCGTCTGTTTGCGATTCAGAGCCTGCTGTTGGCGCTGCTGCCGATGGCGGAGGGTCTGCTGAGCGGCACCATGCCGGGCATGCACGCGGTTGAGATTACGGGCGGGACGATCGGCATCAAGGTGGTCCTGATTCCCTGGATTCTGCTGCGGATCATCCGGACGGGCGAAATCCACGCGGAGGTCACCCCGTTTCTGGGGTTTGCGGCGTCCCTGTTCGTCGGAGCGGTGCTGGTTGCGGCGAGCTTCGCCGTCTCGGCGCGTCTGCCGCTGCCGATGACGCCGTTGTCCGCCATGCTGGTGCCGGCTTCCTTCTCGACGCTGATGATCGGGCTGTTCGTGCTGATCAGCCGGCTGAAGGCGATTACCCAGGTGCTCGGGTTCCTGCTGGTCGAGAACGGGATCTTCCTGTTCGGCCTGATGCTGCTGAAGAGCATGCCCGCCCTGGTGGAGATCGGGATTCTGCTGGACGTGTTCGTGGGCGTGTTCCTCATGGCGATCGTGGTCTATCACATTCGACGGACGTTCGACCATATGGATATGGACGCCCTGTCCGAGTTGGAGGGTCGCTGACGATGGCCCCGATTCTGGTGGCGCTGCCGCTGGCCTTTGCTCTGCTCTGCCTGGCGGTTCCCTGGGCCCGCCTTCGCGTGGTCCTGCTGGTTCTGGGGACATGGGCCCACCTGGGCGCCGTGGCCTGGATGTGGGTGGGCCGCCCGGTGGAATGGGTGCAGGTCAGCTTCGTCGGCCTCGATGCGCTGGGGCAGTTGTTTGTCACGCTTCTCAGCGTTCTGTTCGCGGCGACCAGCGTGTACTTCGCCGGATACGAGGGCCGAACGGCCGTATCGCAGCGAGCCTTTCTGGCCTGCATGTTGGCGCTGCTGGGCGCGATGAGCCTGGTCTGCGTCAGCCGGCACCTGGGCGTTCTGTGGGTGGCCCTGGAGGCCTCCACGCTGGCGGCCGCGCCGCTGATTTACTTTCACCTGGGCTCGCGGGCGCTGGCGGCGACGTGGAAATTCCTGCTGATGAACTCCGTCGGCATCGCACTGGCGCTGCTGGGGATCTTCTGTGTGGCCGTTGCCGCCGGGGGACGCGGAGAAGCCCTGTGGCTCAATCGGGCAATCGTACGTCCGCTGGACGTGGATCCCACGTGGCTGCGGGTCGGCTTTCTTCTGGCCCTGGTGGGGTTCGGGACGAAGATGGGGCTGGCCCCGATGCATGCGTGGCTGCCGGACGCTCACGGCGAGGCGCCGGCGCCGGTATCGGCGCTGCTTTCCGGGGCCGTGCTGAACGCCGCGCTGCTGGCCCTCTTGCGCGTGTATCACATTTGTGCCGAGGCGGGGCAGGGTGCGTTCGCCGGGCAGTGGCTCATCGTGTTCGGTCTGGTGTCCGTCGGAGTGGCCGCGGTTTTCATGTTCGGCGAGGCGGATTTCAAGCGGCTGCTGGCCCTTTCCAGCGTGGAAAACATGGGGATCATTGCGGTGGGCGCGGGCCTGGGGGCCGTTGCGGCCTATCCGAGCATGCTGCACGTGATGCACAACACGTTGAACAAGGGCATAGTGTTCTTCCTTGCGGGGCTTTTGGGGCACGTGTTCGCGACGACGCGGATGGCAGGCATCCGCGGCGTAATGGCCCGCATGCCCTTCGCGGGCGTTCTGCTGGCCGCAGGACTCTGTGCATTGTGTGCCCTGCCGCCGTTTGGCACGTTCTTCAGTGAGCTGGGCATTCTTATGGGCGCGGCGCAGGCCGGCCGCTGGGTGGTCCTGGCGATCTTCACGGCGCTTCTGGCGGTGGCGTTCGTCAACCTGGCAAGCGCGGTGGTGCCGATGATCTTCGGCCGGCCGCCCGAAGAAGTGACCCCGGCGCCCGCTGCGGCGTCCATCGCCGGGTGGCGGCGTCACACGATGCTCACCGTGGCGGGGCTGCTGGTGTTGCTCGCCGCAGGGCTTGGCGCGTACCAGCCCGAGGCGGTGCGAAACGCGCTGGCGCAGGCCGCCGAGTCCGTCTGCCGACCCGGTGACGACACGGCGCCCGTTGCGACGTTTGCGGAGGTGCAGCCGTGAGTGCCGTTGGGGGCCGCGACCGAACCCTGCCCCTTCGCCAGGGGCAGTACGTCGAGACTTCGTCCGTGCCGACCGTTCCCGCCGAGGAGCTGGGAGAACACCTGGTCGGCAGTCGGGAACGGGGCGGGCGGTTGGCTCATCTGTTCGGCCGCCGGATGCCGGACGGCTCCGTTGTGATTTATGCGTTCGTTGCCTTTGACGCGGAGGCGAGGTTCGAGGTTACGGCCAGTCGGGTTCAGCCCGATGCGAACGGCCGGCTCACCTACCCGGCGGTAACGCCGCACTGGCCGGCGGCGCAGGCGTTTGAGCGTGAGATCGCCGAGCAGTACGGCGTGCATCCGCTGGCGCATCCGTGGCTCAAGCCGTTGCGCTACCACGCGACGGACGACGGGACGGCGGCGCCCTGGGGGCCGTTTGACCCGGAGCGTCCGATTCCCGGTGATTATCCGTTCTATCGCGTGGAGGGGGAGGAGGTTCACGAAGTTGCGGTCGGGCCGGTACACGCGGGTGTGATCGAGCCGGGGCATTTTCGGTTTCAATGCCACGGTGAAGAGGTGCTGCATCTGGAGATCGTTCTGGGTTATCAGCGGCGAGGCGCCGAACGGCTGCTTCTGCATCCGAACCAGACGCGTGCCCTCAGCGTGGCCGAGACAATCGCGGGCGACGCCTCGATCGGTCATGCGCTGGCCTTCTGCACGGCGCTGGAAGCGCTGGGGCAGTCGCGCGTCAGTCTGCGAGCGGCGGCCATCCGGGGCGTTGCGCTGGAGCTCGAGCGGCTGGCCAATCACACGGGCGACTTGGGGGCGCTGTGTACGGATGTTGCGTTCCTGCCCTCGTCGTCTTACCTGGGCCGGATTCGTGGCGAGTTTCTGAACGTCACCGCGGAGATCTGCGGCAACCGGTTCGGCCGGAGCCTGCTGCGGCCAGGCGGCGTTCGGTTTGACATCCCGCCCGAGCTGGCGGAGCGGCTGCGGGTCCGCCTGGAAGAGTTGCAGCGTGAGACGTTGGAAGTGCTGGACCTGATGTTCTCTCAATCGTCGGTGCTGGCCCGTTTTGAGGGAACGGGGGTGCTGACCGAGCATCAGGCGGATGAGATCGGCATGGTCGGGCCGGCGGCGCGAGCCTGCGGCTGCCGTCGCGACGTGCGCTGCGATCACCCGCACGGCGTATTCCAGTTCAGCCACATTCCGATGGCCGTGGAGACGACGGGTGACGTGTACGCTCGGGCGGCGGTGCGCTGGCTCGAGGTGCGGCGCTCGCTGGAGTTTCTGCTGGAGACGTTGGGCAACAAGGCGGAGGGTCCGACGTTCCGGCCGTTGGGCGCTCTGCGACCCAGCGCGATGGCGTTCGGCGTGTCGGAGACGTGGCGCGGGGAGGCGATGCACGTTGCGTTCACGGACGAGGGGGGCGATCTGGCCTTCGTAAAGGCGAAAGACCCGTCGATTCACAACTGGTTCGGCCTGGCCCTGGCGCTGCGCGGCGTGCCGGTTTCGGATTTCCCGGTCTGCAACAAGAGTTTCAACCTCAGCTACGCGGGACACGATCTGTGACGGAAGTTTCGATCGGCGCTGCGCCGAAGTTCGAGAAACGGTAGACGCACGATGTGGCGAATCCTGAAAACCCGGCTGCACCAGGGACATCGAACCACGAAGTTCCCGCGGGAAATGCCCGTTTTGCCTGAACGGTATCGGGGCCGGCCGGAACTGGACCCGTCAAAATGCCCGAAAGGCTGCGCCGCGTGCGTTGACGCCTGCCCGACGGAGGCCATTCGCACGGACGAGGGTTTGCGGCTTGATTTGGGGCAATGCCTGTTCTGCACGGCGTGCGTCGATGTCTGCCCCGAGGGTGCCATCCGGCATACGCGGGATCACCGCCTGGCCACCTCGCGCCGTGCGGACCTAGTCCTCACGGGAAGTGAACTCAAGCTCGCCGAGCGAATGGCTGCCGAACGGCATCGCATCCTGGGGCGTGCCCTGCGGCTGCGTGAAGTTTGCGCGGGGAGCTGCAACGCGTGCGACATGGACACCAACGTGTTGAACACGGTGGGCTGGGACCTGTCGCGGTTCGGGATTCAGTTCGTCGCCTCGCCGCGCCACGCGGACGGCGTGCTGGTGACCGGCGCCGTCTCGCGGAACATGCACCTGGCATTGATGGAAACCTACAGGGCCGTGCCCAAGCCGCGAATCGTCATCGCGGTCGGCGCGTGTGCCATCAGCGGCGGCCCGTTCCGGGGGAGCCCCGACGTGCTCAACGGCGTGGAGGAACTGCTTCCCGTGGATCTCTACATTCCGGGCTGCCCACCTCATCCACTGACCATCCTGGACGGCCTGCTGCGCATCATCGGCCGGATGGCCGGCACGCCGGGCGAATAGCGGGTTGCCGGTCGGCCGACCGGTGGCCGATGAACGGGTCATCGTTGCCGCGCTCCCGAATCAGGATCGCGTTCCGCCGGACTCGCGGTCACGTCTAACCCAACTTTCGCAGACTTCCGCAATTTTCGCCGTCGTGGCCGCATTGGCGAGGTCGCGGCGGGCGGTTTTCTCTGCAAACGGC
>JAFGJQ010000012.1 GCA_016929015.1 Phycisphaerae bacterium
GACGACTACGTCATCTTCCGAAGTGCATTCGGCGGCGTGGTTGACGGCAATCCGCCGCAGGATGACGAGTGCGACTACGACGGCAGCGGGGCCGTCGGCATGGCCGACTACGCCGCCTGGCTCCAGTGCTACCGCGACTTCATCGGCGACCCGCTGGCCGGTCCGCCGCGGGCACCCATCCAGCCGCAGAAGAGACCGCAGCTCAGCAACCCGGCCCTGCAGGATCTGGAGCTAATGCCCCGGCCGTCAACCGTGCCGCAAAGCCGGTCCGGCGGATCAGGCCCATCGCCACGCTGACACGAATGAACGATCGGTGCCGTGCGGCGGTCCCCCCACGTACCGCCGCCGGCACCGCTCAGACTGAATCAACGGCCCTCTCTCAATGATGGCACCGCGCTGCGGCGCGGAAGGAGGAAATCGGAAATGGCACGCTCAATCAAAACTCTCGGCGCTGTGCTGCTGGCACTCTCTCTGGCAACACCGGTTCTCGCCGATGTCCAGGTCACTCTCGATCCTGTTGACGCCGTGGTCAACGTCGGCCAGACGGTCGACGTGGACATCGTCGCCACCTTCAGCGAACCGATCGTGGCCTGGGGCCTGGACGTCGCGCTGGACGACCCCGGCCTCGGTACCTGGTCGAACCTGACGATCGGCCCGGCCTGGGACACCACCGGATCGCTCGACGACGACGGCCTGTCGGGCATGGTCTTCGACACCGGCCTGACCGGCGAGGTTCTGCTGGCCACGCTGACCTTTGAGGCCGGCATGACGCCCGGCGCGACGGACCTGACGCTCAGCTGCGGCCCCGAAGAGGACGAGGGTTTTCTGCTGGAGACGCTAGTTCTGGACGGAAACGTCCAGTTCACGCCGGCCACCCTGACGGTAATCCCCGAGCCGGCCACGCTGGCCCTGCTCACATTTGGCGCGACGGCGACCCTCCTCCGTCGACGATGACGCCTCCCCCCAGGGCATCATCCCCGCCCGGGCGTGTGGGAGACCCCCAGAGACCGGCTGGAAAGCCGGTCCCACAGAGGACCCGTACGCCCGGGCAGTTCGTTGCCGGTCCGAAGCGTGCGCAACGGATCACGCGATGCCGCACACGGACGGCCGGCTGGAATCGGATCACTAAATCGGTTATGCTATTGCACGTCAGGGGTGCCGCAGCCGGGGTATCGGCGTTCAAACGCCGCCGTCATGCTTTTTACAGGACGTGCGAAATATGGCTGGGAATGGGTTTGCCGGACGGGTCCGCATCCTCTCGATTGGCGTCATCCTCGCGGTGGCCAGCGTTGTCTCTGCGGATGAAATCCGCATCGCCAACTGGAACGTCACCAACTACGAGAGCGGCCGCGCAAGTGAGTTCCAGACAGCAATCTACGGGCAGTATTCGGGCCGAACCATGGCCCCGGACGTGCTGATCGGTCAGGAATTCATCAGTGCCGCGGCGGTCACGAACTTCCTGACCATCCTGAACACGGCCGCGGGCAGTCCGGGCGACTGGGCGGCCGCCGACTTCGTGGACGGACCCGACACGGACAGCGCCTTTTTCTACCGCACGGGCAAAGCGACGCTGGCAACCGACCTGTCACCCAACGGGGTAACGATCGTGGCCGTGGGCGGCGCGGCCCCGAACCACCCTCGCAACATCATGCGCTACGACATCCGGCTCGCCGCCGGCACGTCGGCCGAAACCGTGCTCGCCATCTACAGCACGCATATGAAATCGGGCTCGGGCAGCGATGACAAGCAGCGCCGCCTCCTGGAAGCCCAGCGAGTCCGGGACGACGCAGAGTCCCTACCGGCCGGCTGGCACTTCCTCATCGGCGGTGATTTCAACATCCAGTCATCCGCCCAGGAAGCGTACCAGGAGCTGGTCGGTTCCCAGGCCAACAACGACGGCCGGTTCTTCGACCCGATCAACACCCCGGGATCCTGGAACAACACCTACGCTTTCCGCATCGTGCACACGCAGGATCCGATCGGAGCGGGCGGCATGGACGATCGCCACGACCAGATTCTGCTCTCTGCCGGCCTCATCGACGGCCTGGGCCTGGACTACATCGGCGACGCCTCCGTACCCTATTCCACCTCCACCTGGAACGACGCCAACCACAGCTATCGCAGTTGGGGCAACGATGGGACAAGCTACAACACGACGCTGACCATCTCAGGAAATCAGATGGTCGGCGCGGTCATCGCCCAGGCCCTGGTCAACTGCGCCGCGGGCGCCGGGCATCTGCCCGTCTTCCTCGACCTGCGGGTCCCGCCGTGCATCGCGGACTTCGAATGCGACGGCGACATCGATCTGGAGGACTACGCCGCGTTTGCAGACTGCATGGCCGGTCCGGACGAAGCCCCGGACCCGACTCCGCCCGCCCTGCCGGAGCAGTGTCTCGAAACCTTTGATTTCGACTTCGATGACGACGTAGACGCCGCCGACTTCGCCAAGTTCCAGCAGATTCTCGCCGAACAGTAGAGTCCGCTCTCGGGAAGTCAGCTCCGGCCGGCCCGCGTTCAGCGCAGGGGCTTCTGCCCGGCCTCCATCCGCATTTGATTCACGCGCGCCCACACGTGTGGGTCGTCCTTGAGGAAGGACACCAGATGCGCCGTGGAAACGCCCAGGCACGCGGCGGCGGAAGACACCTGCATCGCGCAGCCGGCCAGCAGGTCCAGGATTTCGCCGATGGCCGTCAGGTAACGCGCATCCCGCCGACCCACACAGAGACGCCCCTCGCGGCTGATACATCCGGCCAGCAGCGGCGTGGGCCGATAGGCGTCCGCGTCGATCGGCGCCCGAACGTGCAGCGCAATCGCCCGGCGCAGCCGGCGCAGGGCCCGGGCGCGGTTCTCGTGCTGCGAACGGCTTTCCGTGGCCGTCACGATCAGGCCGGTCGCCCGATGGCGCAGCCGCACGGCCGAGCTGACCTTGTTCCGATGCTGCCCGCCCGGTCCCGATGCCCGATAAACATCCACGTCGCATTCGTGGAACAGTGCCTCGTCGGGCAGGGCCAGCAGAACCGCCGCCGTCTGCCGATTCGCGTCGCCGTGCATGGGATGTTATCGCTCCGTGCAAGCTGCGGCATCACGCCGTTCGTCCGCATCATATCGGGGCGCAGACCAGTCACAAGTCACCGTTCACCCAAACCGATATCGCAGTGGAACGCGACTCTATCCCTGAGTCCTCAACAAGGACTGTGGAGTAACGGATCATGAAGTCATCCGTCGTACGGTACTGGCCCGCGGCCTTGGCAACCGCGGCCATCCTGGCCGGTTGCATGTCCATGTATGATTCGAGCGTTGGCGGCGGCTCTGCCGGAGGCGGGGGAGGCGGCTCCGGCTCGAACACGTTTGTCGAGCCCGACGACATTGATGCCCCCGGCGAATTCGCCGACGGCAGCCACGACAACGACACCAGTCAGCCGCCCGTCCTTCCAGGCGACGCCGCCACGGAAGAGGGTGAGGAGACTGCCAGCCACTTCCGGGCGATCCAGCTCGACCCCGTGCTCGAAGACACCGCGGGGCCGAAATTTGTCCGGGCGCTGGACATGGACAAGGATGGGGACATCGACCTCGTCACCGGCTGGAACCAATCCCAGCCGGTCCAACTGCACCTGCAGTACCGTGACGGAGATGCGGTCCGGTTCCGCGCCGTCAACCTCGGCGGCACCGACCCCATCGCCATTCTCGGCGGTCTGGACGTGGCCGACCTCAACGGTGACGGCTGGCTGGACGTCGCCCTGGCCATCAAGCACACGGGCCATGCCTCCTTCTGCGGGGATGCCCTCACCACCTGGTGCGGCCTGGGGCCCGTCGCCGATCCGACCGCCCAGGAAGCCGATGTAGGCGAGGTCATGATCCTGTTCAACCCCGGCTCATCCGACGCCATTCGCGACGGCGAACGCTGGGCCGCCGTGGCCATCACCGAGTCGTACCTGGACGGCCGGCGAGACAAGAACTATGAAGTGGGCAAACGCGAGCCGGAGTGGAACAGCTACACCGCCCTGGTGACCGGCGACCTGAACTGCGACGGCCGGCCTGACATTGCCGTGAACTTCAACCCCACCCCCTGTGAGGACGAATGCGAAAAGTATCCCATCAACCGCACGGTGCTCTACACGAACCCGGGAGGCGGAACGCCCGCCGCCTGGGCCGGCGCATGGGCGAACGTGCCGGGCGTCTGGGTGTACGCCGCCACCGGGCCGATCATCAAGGACCTGGCCGTCAGCGACGTGGATGATGACGGCGACCTGGACCTGATTGTCACGCATCCCAACCAGGCCAGCGGAAACGTCAGTTGGCTGATCAACCAATGTACCGGGGGCGCGAACTGGGACGAGTGCCCGATCGGCCATGTCGACACCGATGCCGACGTCGTGGAAGTGGGCGACGTGGACGGCGACGGGTATGACGACGTGCTCGTCCGCTCCACGCTGGGCGCCGTGGTGCAATGGTTCAAACGACCCACGGACGACGGCACGGAGCCGATCTTCCCGCCCGCCGACCCGCCGACGCCGGACCGCGACCCACCGTCGAACCAGGCGTTCTGCAGTTACCCCTGGCCCGTCTTCACCGTCAAGGAGTTTGACGGCCGGGCCCCCGAGGGCATCGCACTGGGAGATGTGACCGGTGACGGCCAGGTCGAGGCCGTAATCGCCGCGGGTGGGGCCGTATTCTGGTACCAGTACGACGCCGAGGTCCCCGACGGACTCTACGACATGTGGATCGAGGCGTTCGTGGTGGACGACACCAAGGAGCAAGGCGAAACCGCCAACCCCAACGATCCGGATTATCGTGACCAGGCCACCTACATCAACCGCGTGCTCGTCGTTGACGTGGACGGAGACGGCTTCAACGACATCATCGGAACGCTGGACCGGCAGACGCGCAGCGGCCTGGCCGACGATTCGTTGCTCTGGTTCCGCAACACGTTGGGCGATTCGCAGGAATAGGCCGCCACGCGTCGCCCGCAAGGGCACGTGCGCAAACGACAGAAACCATCCCAAGAGGTGATTCATGAAATCGGTGCTGCTCAAGAGCGTAGGCATGGGAGCGGCCATTGCCCTGGCCATCCTCGGCTGCACGTCCATGTACCAGGGATCCGGCGGCGGCGCGGGAGCGGGATCCGGAGGTGGAGGAACCACCGACTTCCTGGACAGCGGGCAGACCGCCAGCAGCCTCTTCCGCGCGATCCAGGTGGACCCGCGAAGCGAGGACTCCGCCGGTCCGCAGGTCGTGCGGGCGGCCGACCTGGATGCAGACGGCCGACTCGATCTGGTCAGCGGCTGGAATGAATCGCAGCCGGTCCAGCTCCATTTCCAACGGCGAACCACCTCGGGAGAGGTCTACTTCCTGACCGTGCCGCTCGGAGGCAGCACGCCGGTGGCCCGCATCACCAGCCTGGAAATCCTGGACGTTGACGCCGATGGCCGACTGGACATCGTCGTGCTGGTCAAAGACATGGGCATCGCCGGCTATTGCGACGCCAAACGGCCCGACTGCGACCCGAACGACAACAACGGCATCATCGACGGGGCGTTCATGGGCGAGATCGTCGTCTTCTTCGCCCCCGCCGACCCGCTGAACTCCATCTGGACGCCGGTCGAGCTCGCCGCTTCGCGGCTGGCCGGAGCAGGCGAGCAAGGCGGCCTGCCGGAGATCGGCGGCTATACCGCCATGACCGTCGGCGACGTCGACGACGATGGTGACTCGGATATCGTGCTCGCCTTCAACGCCGCCGAGCCGCTCCTTGACGCAACGGGAAGCTTCGAGCCGTCAGACCAGGAGCCGCCGGGTGTCGTGGACATTTATCCCAACCCGGGCGGGGCGGCGGCCCGCGAGCAGGGAAACTGGTTGCGCACCACGGTCCACGCCGGTCTGGTCTACCAGAACCTTCCGGAATCGGCCGTCGCCATCAAGGACGTCAAGCTGCTCGACGTGGATCGCGACGGTGATCTCGACATCGTATGCACGTATCCGGAAGCCACCAGCCGGAATGTCCGCTGGCTGGTCAATCCGCTCGAAATCGCCGTCACGCCCGGCGACATCCTGCGAGACTGGGGTGAGCCGTCGCCGATCGGTCAGATACAGACCGGAGCGGACATCCTCGCCCTGGGTGACGTGGACCGTGACGGCGTAACCGACGTGATCGTCCGATCCAGCGAAGGTCTGCTGGTCCAATGGTTCAAGGCACCCAACCTCCCCTCCTATTCGTTCCTGCGGACCCCCTGGCAGGTGTACACCATGGCGGAATTCATCGATCGCGCCCCGGGCGCCGTCGCCGTGGGTGACCTGGATGGCGACGATGTCATCGAGGCCGTGGTCGGGGCCGAAGGGGCGCTGGTGTGGTTTGATCCCGGCGCCGGCAGCAGGCTCTTCGACCAGTGGAATGAGAACCTGATCATTGACGACTCCCCGCCGGAGACCACCGACGCCGACGCCACGTCCGGGCTGACCCAGGACCAACTCCTGCAGTTGCTGACCGATCCGCAGGCCCAACCGGAGGCGGAAACGGGCACCATCATCAACTCCGTGCTCATCGTCGACATGGACGGAGACGGTGATCTGGACGTGGTGGCCACGCTGGACCGCACGGGCAACAGCGGCCTGACCAATGACGCCCTGGTCTGGTTCCGCAGTGGTCTGGCGACGCGCTAAGCCTTACGGCGCAGGTTGTCTGCGCCGGCTGGGAACGAAAGCATCACAAGCGGAGGCGGTGTGCGGGGCAGACCGCATTGCAGGAACGCCCCCCTCCCCCGCCCGGATCGCGTGACGGTCACGAACTCGCCGAGGTCTTGCTCAACACGTCGCGCACACACTCCAGCAGGGCCCGCGGCCCGAACGGCTTCGGCAGCACGTGCTCCCACGGCCGTGGCGCGCTTCCGCAATCCGTCACATCGCCCAGGTAGCCGGAAACGATCACGCAGGGCAGTCCGGGAATCGCCTCGTGCAGTCGCGAGGCCAGTTCGCGGCCGTTCATGCCGGGCATGACCATGTCCGTGATGAGCAGGTCCACGGCACCGGCGTTCGCGCGTGCTAACTCCACGGCCGCATCGCCGTCGTGCGCCTCCAGGATCTTGTAGCCGGCCGAACTGAGCGTTTTGCATATGACCTGTCGAACCAGGGCCTCGTCCTCGCAGACGAGCACCGTTTCCGTCCCCCGCAACGGGCCGCGTCCGGCATCAGCACGGACGGAGAAGGTCTCGATCGGCGCATGAATCGGCAGGAACACGCGAAACGTGGAGCCGTGGCCGCTGGCGCTTTCCACGCTGATGTCCCCGCCGGCCTGTTTCACGATGCCATACGCGGTCGAGAGCCCCAGCCCCGTCCCGGCGCCGGGCGCCTTCGTCGTGAAGAAGGGCTCGAAGATGTGCTGCATGGTGGGGAAATCCATGCCCACGCCGCTATCCCGCACGGCCAGAAGCGCGTGTTCCTGGTCGCTCGCGAGGTTCTCCGCCAGAGTTCCGTGGCTACCGCACGGTGCTCTCATGCAGGCGATCTCAATCTGGCCGCGCCCGGGAATCGCGTCGCGTGCGTTGACCACCAGGTTGATGATCACCTGCTCCAACTGGCCCGCGTCCGCCCGGATCGTGCACGGTCTCTCCTCACAGCACAAGGACAGCTCGATGTCCTCGCGGATCAGCCGTCGCAGAATGCCCTCCAGGTCCCGGACCAGGTGGCTCAGGTCGAACACCGTGGGGTTGTTCGGCTGTTTCCGGCTGAACGCAAGCAATTGGCGGGCGAGGTTGCAGGCACGCCGAGCGGCCTCGTCAATCCGTGTGATCCAGTCGATCGACGCCGGGGAGTGGGTCGGCCCGGCGTCGTTCAGCAGGAACTCCGTGCCGCCGAGAATGACGGTCAGCAGGTTGTTGAAGTCGTGCGCCACGCCGCCGGCAAGCTGCCCCAGCGCCTCCATCCTCTGGGAGTGGCGAAGCTGCTCCTCCATGGCCCGTCGGTTCTTCTCCGCCCGCTCACGTTCCCGAATCTGTCTCTGCAGTTCGCTACGGTTCTCGATGAGCTCTCGGTACAGCCGATCGTTGATAATCGAGATCGCAATGTGATTGGCCACAATCTGCAGATGGTTGAGCTCCGACTCGGTAAACCGACGTTCACCCTGCGTCGAGTAGATCCCCAAAACCCCCACCGCCCGGTTCTCCACCAGCAGCGGCGCCCCCGCATAGGATCGAAACCAGTACTTCGTCGCGTCGCGGCGCGCGTCCGAAGCCAGCAGGGCCGTGGTGGACTTCGTCTCGACATTCTCAATCGCCAGAGGCTTGCGCTCGTGGATCAACTCGCGAGCAATGCCGACGTCGGCAGGCAGCCGCCCGCAAAGCTGGCATATCGGAATGCCGACGGCCGCCAGCAACTCCAGATCCGAGCCTTCGAGAGTTCGCACGACGGACGCATCCACGCCGTATGCAGAGCAGACCTGCTCCAGAAGCGAGCTGACCTGGACGCGAAGCGGACCGGCCCCCACAACGGGATTCGTGATCTGCGCAATGAGAGTCAATCGCTCGAGTGTCCGAGCGGAACTGTCAGCCTCGTCTCGCGTCCGGGGACGATCACGCCGTGTCAC
>JAFGJQ010000115.1 GCA_016929015.1 Phycisphaerae bacterium
CCTCCACGACCGTCGCCGCGCTCGCCCGCTCCAGGCCGTTCGCCTGCGCGAACTCCTCAGACTATGGGTCTTCGGTTAGCGCCTATGCCCCTTCGGGGTCGAGAGCGGAGCGCAGGACCAGTTGCCCAAAGGCCGCCAGATCGCCGGCGCCCGTCTGCGTTCGACGCGCAGGCAGGCGGACGCCCAGCATCCACGGCTCATCGAACCGCGGCGACCGCGGACCGGGCTGTGCGCAATCGGAGGACATCCCGCTGATCGTAACCGACGCCACGCGGGTTGACCTTCTTGTTACCGACGGCGACCATTGCCCTCATGAAAAGACGGGTCTACGAAGTCTTGGCGGTGGCGGCGCCCGGTGACAAGCTGAGCCGAGCGTTCGATGTGTTCCTTGTTGCCTTGATCGCCTTGAACATCCTCGCGATGGTCCTGGAGACCGTCGAGCCCTGCTACAAGCTGGCTCCCCGCTTCTTCGCTTGGTTCGAAACGGTTTCGGTTTTGGTGTTCACCGTCGAATACATTTTCCGCGTGTGGTCCTCGACCGTCTCAGAATCGTACCGGTCGCCCGTGACTGGCCGCCTCCGCTACATGCTAGCCCCGCTTGCAGTCATTGACCTGCTGGCAATCCTCCCGTTCTACCTGCCGTTTCTGGGAGTTGACCTGCGATCGTTCCGCGCCCTGCGGCTCTTCCGAATTGTCCGAATCTTCAAGCTGGGCCGCTACTCGACGGCGATGCAGCTCACCGGTCGCGTCATTGCCTCTCGTGGCCCGGAGCTTATCACGACTCTCTCGATCCTGCTCGTGCTGATGCTGCTGTCCGCGTCGCTGATGTACTACGCGGAGCGCGACGCTCAGCCGGATGCGTTTTCGAGTATTCCCGCCGCGATGTGGTGGGCCATTGCCACACTGAGCACGGTCGGCTACGGTGATGTCTTTCCGCTGACCCCGATGGGAAAACTGTTGGCTTCCGTAATTGCGCTCCTGGGGATTGGAATGTTTGCGCTGCCAACCGGGATTCTCGGCGCCGCGTTCGTCGAGGAGATCCAGCGGACGAAGGCCGCGCGGCAGAGATGTCCACACTGCGGGCGCGACTTGAAGGACGAACCCCCGTGAAACAATTGGCGAAATGGGTTAGTTGGCCTTACGCGCATTGGAGATCCGATCAACTCGAAAACACTTGATCTTGCCGTCGCGACGGTCGGTTGCCTGAATGGAGGCGCCCTGCACTCCATGAACACAGACGTGTCGCGTCTCCGAGGGCCAGCGTGCCTTCGTATATGTGAAGATAATGTCATCACCCCCAGCACCTGCCGCAATGAGATTCTCCACTTCTTCGGCCGGAGCATGTTCGTTCAGAGCATCGACCAGTGACCTGACGAGCGACGGTCTCTTCAACGCGCGCCATTTCCCCAGTATCATTCTCCTGAGCCGTGAGTCTGCCATGGAGAGGTCTCGCTCAACGGCTTCTCGGAGTGCCGCCTCCGGGTGAATCTTTGACACGAACCATGCTTCGCCGGTTCGCTGAGCCGAAACGTTGATCGGCGAGTCTGACCCGGCAATGCGCCCCCCACCGTGGGACAAGAGAACTCGCCGGAGTAGAATAGTATCGGCTGAAATGGAGTAGTGAACGTCGACGCAGACAGTCAGCAGAGTGACGCGGCTGCCGAGCGGGGTCTGCAGTCTCCTGGACAGCCTAACCGGCGTCTCGCATCAGTACGCTTCAATCACCTGCGTCTGGCCCATCGCTCGATCGAATAGCGAGTTGAGAAGGCCCCTGAGCATTCGGCTCCCACCAGCGGCGCAGGACCGCCGCGATTGCCCCAATGACCACTCGGAAGACTGCACGAAAGCGCAGACGCTTCTCAATCAGCGCGGCAAGGGGCGGCCCATACGCGTAGTACCACAGAATAAACACACGCCCCACAGTGTAGTGCCGAAGTACCGTATCCCGAAAGGCGCGCAGCACTGCCACGTCGGGATGATCTGCGTTTCCGTAGCAGGCAGTCGCCACAAAACACTTGCTACCGGTCATCATCCGGCCGACCTTGCGTTGCCGACCTGACCGCGTAAGGGGGACTCCTGTCTTGCGTGAGATTCTCCCCTTTGCTCCGGAAATGCCGGTCGCCCGTTTCCACGAGAACGAAAAACCGTGCTTTCGGCCCATTCGGCTGGTCTCCGTCAATCATTGCTTACCAGCACGCCTACCGATCCACCGTTGCGCTGGAAATCTCGCTCCATAGCCCCTTTTGGCCGGTCGTGCTGATCCCACGGGGCGTGCTGTGGGTCGCTGGACCGTCGCCAAGCTGGGATACGGTGCGCACCTCACTGATACGGGCGCCGCGTATCGGTTAGGTGCGTTGCCGACCTCAGGCTTGGCGTCGAACACCGCCGTCAAGCCTGGCGCGGGCGTCGATCTCAGCTTGGAGACGGTTCTTTCGGCGCTCATGCGTCCCTTCGGCCTGTGCAATTCGCCCGTCGTACCGTCCCCGTCGGTCCGAAGACCGCTTTCGGGCTGGCCGGGACGTTATCTCTCCGGCGTTTTGCCCGCCTGCAACCCGTCGAATCAACACTGCTCACAAAGCAGTGGCCTGCACACTTGCTGCACTCACCCGCTCACTGACCCCCGACCACTCTTCGTACCGTAGAAAGCAGGCGTGCGCGGCTCTGATTTCTCCGTCCGCGCCGGGCCATAGCCCCGGCCTACTCTGCGTCGGCAGGGTATTGAACGTCGCGTCCGGGTGCCGGTCCCGAGCGACGCGAAGGGTCGCCGTACACGTCGCGGGAAACGCCTGGTTGCGGCCCTTTGCCTTTCCGAGAAACGACCTGCCGGCCGGATTCCCGCTGGCGCTTCATGGCGTCGGCCAACATGCTGTGGTAGTCCCAGCCATGCGACTCCAGGATTTCTCTGCGGGCCTTCCTGACCTCGGCCACGATTGGATCATCAGTCATTTTCTTTCGCTCCAAAGAGTTCGTCCGGCGTGCAGACAATCGGTAGCCAATAACCCGCTTCAGACACCAGATAGCTGATTCTGCCGAGAATCTCGGCGTTGGCAATGTGGGTGCAATTCCAGGTCATCAGATAATCCATGCCATGACGGGAGGCAACCGCGATGTGACCCGCGTCTGTAGCGGCTTTGGGCGGGATGACGCCCGCTTCCATGATCTCCCCCGTGATCCGGACGACTTCGGCGTCGATTTCGAGCGAAGGGATCCCCTCCATGATTTCCATTCTTCTTCTCGCCGCTGCCGCGTCGCCCTTCGCGGCCTCATCGATAACCAGTTGCAGCACGAACAGGTCGTATCTCTCCTCGCGCTGTTCCCACCATTGCCTTGTCGTCTCCTGCTTGCCGGCTACGATCAGGTTGTTCGAGTGTCCGGCGGTGAGGAAACTCGGGATCGTCGTTTCGAGATATACGGTTGGTTTGGCTTCCATCCTGTGGTTCCATACGCTCGCAGTGCCGCCCACGAGCTTGAAGTCGACCGCTTTCTCGCGTTTCCTCGATCCACAGGCAAGATGCCTGTGCCACACAACCCTACGTGGGCAAAACGGTCAGCGTGGCGTCCATGCGGCCGATGCACAGCCCTGTCGGCCCGTGAAGTACTGGCGTGCCGTCTACAAGATTCGGCACCAGGAAGACGAGCGGCGAACGCCTGTTTTTCTGGACCGTCGGCACCTTCGTCTCGCCGCCGGCCGTGGCCACGAAGGGCACCCCCTCGTCGGCCGCGTCAGGGTCGGCGGTGACGCTATACTCGAGCAAAATGCTCTGGATGGGTATCGGTCGGTCCTCCCGAATGGCATTGCCTCCCGATGGGGCTCGACCCTGGCACGCAGTGTACGCCGCCGGGGGACGGGGTCAATATGGCGCGGGGGATGTCCAGTCCGGCGATTGAGACAAGATCAATCACTTCCCCGGCCAAGCCGATTCGCCCGCCCCGTCCGACCGCTTACGGGATTCTTCCGTTGCACGGAGGGTTCGAGCAACCCACTTTCTTCTGAGGCTCCGCATCGTATCGGAGGATGGACACGCGCCTACTGGCCGGGCCGTCGCAGCACTGGTTCACCGGCACAACCTGCGGTAGGCTCATCGTCGCACCACTCGCACCACAGGAGGGTTCGCCGATGTCCACGCAGCCCGGTCGCATCGAAAAAGACAGCATGGGGGAAATGCGCGTGCCGGCCGGCGCCTACTGGGGCGCCCAGACGCAGCGGGCCGTCGAGAACTTCCCCATCAGCGGGTACCGGCTGGGACGCCCGTTCATCCGCGCCCTGGGGCTCATCAAGCGGTCGGCCGCGCAGGTCAACGCGGCGCTGGGCCTGCTGGATCCGGCGCTTGCGGAGAAGATCCAAGCCGCCGCGGCGGAGGTGATCGACGGCAAGCTGGACAGCCACTTCGTCGTGGACGTCTTCCAGACCGGCTCCGGAACCTCCACCAACATGAACGCCAACGAGGTCATCGCCAACCGGGCGAATGAACTGGCCGGCTCGGCCATTGGCTCCAACCAGCCCATCCACCCCAACGACCACGTCAACCTGGGCCAGTCGTCCAACGATGTCATCCCGACGGCCATTCACGTTTCCGCCACGGAGGCGATCCATCGAGACCTGGTGCCCGCGCTGAGCCGGCTCGCCACCGAGTTGAACGCCAAGGCCGACCAGTTTGATGCCGTCCTGAAGATCGGCCGCACGCACCTGCAGGATGCCACCCCCATCCGCCTGGGCCAGGAGTTCTCCGGCTACGCAGCCCAGGCCCTCCTGTCGCTGGACCGCGCTCGCCGGGCCGTCGCCGCTCTGCGAGAACTGCCCATCGGCGGAACGGCTGTCGGCACCGGGATCAACACGCACCCGGAGTTCGGCCGGCGGATGAGCGCCGCGCTCTCCGAGGCAACCGGCCTGGATTTCGCCGAAGCCGCCAACCACTTCGAAGCCCAGGCGGCGAAGGATGCCGTGTGCGAGGCCAGCGGACTGCTGCGCACGATTGCCGTCTCGCTCACGAAAATCGCCAGCGACATCCGCATGTTGGGCAGCGGCCCGCGATGCGGCATTGGCGAAATCCGCATTCCCCCCACCCAGCCGGGCAGCAGCATCATGCCCGGCAAGGTCAACCCGGTCATGAGCGAAATGCTCATCCAGGTCGCGGCCCAGGTCACCGGCAACGATACGGCCATCGCACTGGGCTGCCGAGACGGTCACTATGAACTGAACGTCATGATGCCCATGATGGCTCACAACCTGCTGGAATCCATCCGGCTGCTCTGCAACGGCGTGCGGGTCTTTACCGATCGCTGCGTGAAAGGCATCGAGGCAGCCCCCGAGCGTTGCCGGGCGATGATCGAGCAGTCGCTGGCCATGTGTACGAGCCTTGCCCCCCTGATTGGCTATGACCGGGCGGCGGCCATCGCCAAGGAAGCTTACCGGACCGGCAAAACCGTCCGCCAGGTGGCCCTCGAGCAGGGAGTTCTCGACGATGCGAAGCTCAACGAGGCGCTCGACCCGCTCTCCATGACCAAACCGCGTCCGTAGGACTTACGGCTCGGCGGCATGGGGTCGAATTCCACGGGTCAAATCCGGTACAATGGGGCGAAGGGAAGAAGGAGGCGACGAATGCGGCTGGTGATGGTATCCCTTCTGATGCTGGCGGCTTCGGCGGCGGCCCAGCCGCCGGACCTGGTGACGACGGCCGGCGCCGAGTTCTCCAAGGACGGCCAGGCGTGGCGGTTCATCGGCGTGAATCTCCGCGGGCTCGTGCATTATGGCGGCGGAGACGGCGCCCTGCCCTATACCAGCCTCGGCCACATCGACGAGAACCTGGCCGGGGTCAGCGGCATGGGCGGCCGTGTCGTCCGGGTCTTCGCGGCCAACCGGAACATCTCCCATCAGGAGGCCGTGAACCGGCTCGGCTACGCGCTGGACAAGGCCGACCAGTACGGAGTCAAGCTGATCATCGCATTGACGGATTTCTATCCCAAGGCGTTTCACCCGCAGGGCGACGACGGCTACTACACGCAGAACCCCTGGGGCTGGACCGTGCTGAATCACGACTGGTTCGCCGGCGGCTATCAGAACAACTACCTGCCGTACGTGCAATTGGCCGTCAGCACATACAAGGACCATCCGGCCGTCTTCTCGTGGCAACTGGGCAACGAGATTGCCGACCAAACCAGCGCCGACACGCACGATGCGTTCGTGCATGCCATGGCGGCGCAGATCAAGGCGATCGATCCGTATCACATGGTGTCGATCGGCATGTTGTCGCTGGAACATGTCCCCGGCTACTCCGAGTCGCGTGGGGTGACGCTGTTTCGCGATCCGAACCTCGATTTCCTCACGGCCCATTCGTACAACGGCGAGACGCGCGACCTGGACTTTCGCGTGCGCAGCGCGGTGGTCAAACCCATCATCATGTCGGAGGTGGGATGCAGCACGGATGTCGTGGGCGATCGCGTGGCGTACATGCAGGCGCGCATCAACGATTTCGTGACCGCGCAGGGCGCCCGCGGGTTCATGCACTGGGGCTACCAGGCGCAGTCGTCTGACATCGGCGACGGCGACAACTACTACGGCTTCGATCGCTACGCCCATCCGGACTACAACGCCATGTACGCGATGTACCAGTCCAACGCCGCGGTGCTCAATGCGTACAACCAGCCGGTTGCCCCGCCAATCACACCGCCGGGAACAAACGTGGCACGCCTCGCCGTGAATTGGGCAGCGGATTCGATCGCCAACTCGTCGTTTGCGGGCAACAAGGCGTATGACGGCGTGCTGACGACCAAGTGGGCCTCCGGCAGCGGTGCCGGCGGACACTGGCTGGCCCTGGACCTGGGGGCCGAGCGGGCCGTCACCGGCTACCGCATCCGGCTGGCCAGCGAGGGAGACGAGTGGGCGGTATTCAACTGGCAGCACTTTCTCATCCAGAGCGGCGCAGGCCTGAGCGGACCGTGGACCACGCTGTTTGACGTGTCGAACCCGCTGCAGCTCGGATACATAATCTCACCGCACGACGTGCCGGTGTCGGCTCGCTGGGTGCGCCTGCACGTGGATGATTGCGGCATCGACAACTATGCCCGCCTGCCGGAGTTCGAGGTGTACGCCGTCACACGCGGCGACCTGGACGGAGACGGCGACGTGGACCTCCGGGACTTCGTCGCGTTCGAGCAGTGTTTCACCGGCAGCGGAGTTGCTCAGGACGAACGCTCCTGCACCGCCGCCCATTTCGATCCGGATGGCGATATCGATGCAGACGACCTTGCCGGCTTCGCGACGGCCATGACCGGCCCCCAGTAGACAGTGCGCCGCAACGCGATCACGCCGGAGGCGGCGCCAGTTCCTGGAAAAACGCGACGATTTCCTTGTAGTAGAAGAGGAAGAATAGCTGGGCGAAGTTAAACAAGGCATGGCCGATGATGGCCGGCAGCAGCGACTGCCGCCAGACGGTGAACACAGACCAGATGATGCCGATGACGAACAGCGGCAATACCGCCAGCGCCACCTGTTGTCCCATGTGAGGCAGGGCAAAGAGGGCCGCGCCGAGCAGAATCGCCGCCCACCAGGAGCCGGTGATCCGGCGCAGCCGCGTAAGCAGAAAGCCGCGAAAGGTCAGCTCCTCCCATAAACCGACCCAGAAAGACAAGGCCAGGAATTGCAGCCAGTGCATCCGTGGCAGCATCTCCTTGATCTTGCCGATGTTCTCGTTGAGCGGTTGTCCCTTGGCCAGAAAAGTGATCAGCAGTCCTATGAACTGAAAGGCCGCAATCGCCGCCAGAAACGCTCCGAGCCCCAACAGCACGTTCCACGCCAGTCGCCGACCGGTCAGCCCCACCTCCGCCAGGCGGCCCCCGCGCAGCAGCGTCAATGCGATGATGCAGACAATGGCTGCCGCCCCGTTTACGGCAACACCCAGCACGTTTCCCCACGAATCGATGTTGTACTGCTCATCCACAAAGCCCAACTGGTCAAGCAGCATCCCCAGCAGCAACGCGGCGCCCAGCATGACCACGCCCAGAATGCCCAATTCCAGAAACGCCCGAAGCCGGGAAAACGGCGGGACCAGCAGCGGAGCCACGTCCACGGGCTGGCAGGGCATCCCGAGAACCGGCCGTGCCACGGGCACGCCAAAGGGAATGTCTCCCGGCGCCGCGAACGGATCAGAGGTATCTCTCGCGTCGGGCTCGCCTTGCGTCACACCTACGCCACCTTTGGGAATGTACAGTCTTGCTTTATCAAAGCCTGCCAGTGCGCCGACGAAATCACCCGTAAGACTAGCCGCGTTTGCCCGCCCGGGGAAGAACCGGTTGCCCAGACACCTCAAACCCCCGTACACTATCGCGTTCGCCGACCGGGCGCGGTTTCAGGGTCGGCGCGAGCATTCACACCTGACGACGAGCAAGGAGAGGTTCCATGAAACGGCATGCAGTTCTCGCCCGGCCATTAGGCCTGGCAGCGGTTGTTACAGGTATTGTGGCGCTGGCCGGCTGTGGCCTGCTTTCGGGTGGCGACGGCACCACAACCAGGCAGCCGCCGGAACTTGTGGTATGGGGCGATCCGGCCAGTGATGAGCAGCATCCGCTGATCCGCGACGCGAACAACATCTCGGACCGCGGCGTGTTCGTCGGTTCGGATGGCCAGGTCGTATTCTCCGCGGGCGGCGTTTGCGAGACGTGTACGGTGCAGCGGGCCATCATATCGCTGGATGGCGCGCCGGTGGTGGCCATCCGCTTCGGTCCGGACCGCGGCGGAGCGAACGTCCGGCGACCGTACCTGGTTTCCGCCGACTCAGACGCCTACATGATCCAGTTGGTGAGCGCGGGGGAGGCCGTTACGTTCCAGAAGACGGACGACCCGTTTGAGGAGTTGGCGGCCACCGTGGTGATCTGGGGTGATCCGGCGGGTACTGCGCAAAGCGATGCCGTCCGTGATGTTACGGACAACCCGCAGCGGTTTGTCTTCATCGGGACTGACGGATTTGTGCAGTTCGACAACGGGACGATTTGCGGCACGTGCGAGGTGGACGGCCCCACGATTGCGTACGGCGATCTGGAGATGAACGTCCGTTTCGGCCCGGGGCCGGCCGGCGGCGACGGACGCAAGCCGTTCCTGGTGTCGACGGATGGGTTCTACATGCGACTGGTCGAAGGGACCGATGGGGCCATGACCATCGAAGAGACCGATACCCCGTTCGAGGATCCGGACGATGCCTCGGACGACCTTGCCGCGCAGGACGGCACGGTGGCAAACGCGGCCCCCGGTGACTACCCGGACGACGACCTGGCCGAAGTGGACGGGACGGTCGCGAATCCGGCCGGCGAATCGTCGAGCGACGGCGGCCTCCTGAGTTCGTGTGCCCCGGGCATGTTGGTGTGGACGCCGCTGACGGCCCTGGGCATCGGCCTGATGTACGTCGGTCGACGACGGCGGCTGTAGTAGGGGGACGGTCCGGCTGAGAACGCGGATTCGCGCCGAGACACAGAGCCCGGCGCGTGGGGCGCGACTCGGCGTGCGATTACGCGCGGCGCGTTGGCCCCGGCGCGTCATCATTCGGTTGTGCATCGAGCGTGCTTGAGGCTCATCTCCAGGAGCAACGCACGCCGGCGGCGGCATGGGGCGCTTGGCATGTGCAGGCCCGTTCCCGAGCGGTCTCGGGGCTGGGCGCAATGCCAAGCGCCCTTCATTCTGTAAACGTCCGGGTTCTTCGCGCCCCGTGCAAACCAACCCTGCTCCCACTGACGCGGCGCGTCTTTCTTCCGTTCCGAAACCTGCCCTTGCGCGCGGGGTTCCCTTGCATTGCGGCCGAGGCCGGCGTCGTGCTTTGATCGGTGCGTTGCCCGCAGCAGTGCCGAGGAGGATGGCGCGCACTTCCATCCCACGGATTCAGGTGACGAAGGGCCAACGCGTGCCGTTGGCGGGTCAATCACGTTCATCACGCGGAGCCGATACGAACGTGGGCCGCTGGAACCGGCTCGGTACGACACGAGGCGGGACGCGTGCCGTTTCCCGATCCCGCCGGAATCCAAACGATCTGCGTATCGGACCGTTGCTGCGCGGCATCCGGATGTCGTGTCGGCCTCCGCTTTGGCGGCGTGTGTGTGTTCCCGTCGAGGCGGTGCGTGCCGGCTGCGGTGTCACGCTGCGGCACCCTGCAGTTGTTCGAGTGAGCCGGAACAGTGGGCCTGGTCGATGATCGCGTGAAGCAGATGGGCCGTACGCGGATACGGAGACGGGCTGTTCGTTCCGTTCCGGCTCTTCGGTGCCGCGTAGTGGCACTCCCGGCGCGCCGGCGCCTTGGTCTTCCCCGCCCCGAGCTGGCGGCTCGACCTGATGTCGGGTACGGCCAGGGTCGCCATCGCTCCCACCGATATGCCTGCGTCGGAAAGCCTGGCTTGCAACGTGCCACGCCGGGGGAGCACCGTGCCACGCCTCCGCACGTAACGCGTGCAGTGCGGGCACCGGGTTCGGTTCGCCAGCCAAGCGGCAGAAGATGGCGGGCGGAAGGCTGTGGAGAGTAGTCTGCGGGCAGGCTCGGTTCCTTTAACCGCCGTCGGCCAACTCAGACTATTGTTTCACGTGAAACAGGAGACACATGCCCGTTGACCGAGCTGTATGCAGCCCCGCTGTTGGGATCGAATTGCAGCGGTGTCCGCCGCGCGGACCTTGCCTGCAAACCCGCCGAGCAACCGACGAAGGGGCTCCGTCAACCAGAAGCGTGGCGGAACGCGAGCGGCTGGGATGGGTGTGGTCCGCGGGGCCCGGGCTCGCGTAGGAATTGCGAAGGAGGAATTGCGAACTGGGAGTGGCGTCCGCGCGCTTCTCCCGTTCCCGTGTGATCGCACGACCCACAACCCAAGGGACGAGATGGCCTTCTCGGTGGAACGGCTTCCCCTGACCCGGAAGGGGGCAAACCAAGGAATCTCTAGCCCTCGGCTCAACGGACCGTGAGGGGAGGGGAAACCATGGACGGCGTGCATGGGAGGCGTCCCGGGGCGTGCCGGCCGTTACCCCCGCGCGTGCCGGACATGAGGTCGCCCTGGGCCAGCGGGAGGTTCATTGCAGATCGCCGGCTGCCCACGCGTGGAAGCAATCGGAACACTCCGCATGCGGAACCGTCCGGCAAAGAGGGTGCATCAGCGGCCTCGCGAAGATCGTCTGAGGGGGCTTGAAGAACGCAGACTTGGCGTGCGGGTAGGTTCCTGGGTGATGGAAACCGCCTTGTGGACACTCGCGGAGCAAGGGAGCGGACCCATCGGGCCCCCAGTATGCCGCGCTCGCGAGGGGCGGCGAGG
Source organism: Phycisphaerae bacterium (assembly GCA_016929015.1). Lineage (GTDB taxonomy): Bacteria > Planctomycetota > Phycisphaerae > UBA1845 > UBA1845 > JAFGJQ01. The sequence continues at coordinate 11,275 of JAFGJQ010000115.1, forward strand.
GTCTTTTCGTGGGAACGTATTGGCGTTCTGAGGGTGCCCGGGGGGCGAGGAAAGCGGTCAGTCGGCAGAGATCGGCGGTCCGCGGACGGATGCCTGCTCTGAAAGCACGCCGGGTGGCATGCCCGTAGGCTTCAGCGTCGGGCATGTTCTGTCTGTGTTGCCCGCTGCTCTGAAAAGGCGCTTTCCTCATGCATATTGGCGAACGATGCGATCATGGCGTCCTGGGCCGAAACCATGCTGACTGCCACACCGTGTTTCATGTGAAACGGGCAGGCGTACCCCTGCGGATGAACTGGCACCTTCTCGTCGGCCCATCGGCTCTTCGCAGTGGCCACCGCCGCCGAGTCGAAACACGACGCAACGGCTCCCTGGTCGCACGGGGTCCGGGCCGAGCGGCACACATCATAAACCAGATCACCGGAAAGGCTCCCTGGTCGCACGGGGTCCGAGGCTGGCACCTTTGTTGGTTGGACGTGGAACGCGATAGCCTCTTCGGCGAGCTGCCCAACGCCTGAGGCCGTGAGCTGGCGTGTGCCACCGCTCTTGAGTAGTGCCCATTCTCCCAGACGTCTGACGTCTGGGCTCGCCAGGCCGGATCGCCATGCTCTTGTTGAGCGCATTTGCAGGACGCCCAAGGTCAATTGGGGGCCGATGGAAAGCAAAGGACGCCCCATCACCCACCACCCCGGACGGTTCACCGTTCCGACAACCGGCATGGCTGAAAAAACGGTAATCCCGGAGGTCCCCCCGGGACGCTCCTGACACCGGCAGGCCGGGCATGAACCCACGACACGCCGAATCAGGGCTCGGGCATCGACGCCCAGACTCGGATTGGCGGATTTTGGTTTACACGGCCAGGCCTGCGCGGTACGTTTCCGGCGCAAAGGCGTGGTCATTGAGGATAGTGGCACGCTGTGCTAGGGGCGTGCCACACGGCGCGGCGACGATCTGTGGGGAAGCTGTCTTATGGTCAAACATGACAAGAGGTTAGGAAAGGGACTGAGCTCGCTCGTGTCCCGCGAGACGGTCGAAACGGCACTCACAACAACACTCGAGACAGATGAACGCGTACGCCCGCCTGTGGCGGGACGCCAGGGGCTGGACGCCGTCATGCTCCGACCGCAAGCGCTGGAACCCAACCCGTTTCAGCCGCGAAAGGACATGGACGCGGGCGGCATCGCAAGCCTGGCGGAGTCCCTGAAGCAGTCGGGCATGCTCCAGCCCATCGTGGCCCGGCGGGCCGGCACTCGGCTGGAGATCATCGCGGGCGAGCGACGCTGGCGGGCGGCCCGGCAGGCGGGGCTGGAACTCGTGCCCGTTCTGATCCGGCCAGCCACCGACGAGCAGATGGTGGAAATGGCGCTGGTCGAGAACGTGCAGCGCAGCGATCTGAACCCGATCGAAAAAGCGCGCGCGTATCGCCGGCTGTGCGACGAGTTTTCGCTGAGCCCGGAGGAAGTGGGCCGGCGGGTCGGCGAGGACCGGAGCACGGTGACGAACTACCTGCGGCTGTTGGATCTGCCGGGTGAGATCGCGGCCATGGTGTCACGCGGTGACATCAGCATGGGCCACGCGCGCTGTCTGCTGGCCGTCGATGCGCTGGATCGACAGATGCAGCTTGCGCGCTCTGTGGCGAAGAACGAACTGTCCGTGCGGGCGTTGGAGGAAGTGGTGCGGCGAGCGCGCACGGAACGCGCCGCGGCGCCGGACGCGCCGGCCGGCCGCGGCAAAGAGAAGTCCCCGCACGTGGCGGACCTGGAAGGCCAGTTCCAGCGGGCGCTGGGGCTGAAGGTGCGCATCGAGGAACGCCGCGGCAAGGGACGCGGCCGCATCATCATCGACTACAACAACCTGGACGAGTTCGATCGCGTGGCCGCCGCCCTGAACGTGCAATGGGAATAACGGCCGCCATCGTTCGGCTCGCCAGTGCCACGTCGAGACACTAGCGATGCGAGAAGCGGGCAGCGACTGAGCCGAATCCGCGCAAGGCGGCGTCGCCTCCTGCCGGGTAGGGTGTCGATCCGGCAAGAGGGCTTGTGTCGGGACGCTGCCGTGCCTGGCACACCGGGAGTGCGGCGCGGACCCTACAAAGGCGCCTCACTCACCTGCAGAACCGCCGCACCGTTGACGTGCCCGTCCTTCAGGTCGCACAGCGCGCGGTTTGCGTCCTCCAGGGGATACGTTTGCACCGTGGTGTGGACGGGGATCTTCCCGGCCAGCCGAAGCAGTTCCTGGCCGTCCGCGCGAGTGGCGGCCGTCACGCTGCGCAGCACCTTCTCGTGGTACAGGTGTCTCTCGTAGTCCAGCGGCGGAATCTCGCTCATATAGATGCCCGCCAAAACCAGCGTGCCGCCGGCGGCCAGGTGCTCCAGCGCCTGCGGCACGATGCTGCCGGCCGGTGCGAACACGACACCCGCGTCCAGCCGTTGCGGCGGCACGTCGCCGGATTGCGCGGTCCAGACGGCGCCCAGCTCCGCGGCCAGCGCCCGGTGCTGCTCACCTCGCGAGAACACGTACACTTCGCAGCCCCAATACCGGGCGATCTGGATCGCCACGTGCGCCGACGCCCCGAAGCCGTAGAGGCCCAGCCGCCCGCCGCGCGGAACGCCCGCCAGCCGCAGCGCCCGGAACCCGATGATGCCCCCGCACAGCAGCGGGGCCGCCTGCATGTCGTCCAGCCCCCGGGGCAGCCGATACGCGAACGCATGCCCGATCGTCATGTACTCGGCGAATCCGCCGTTCACGTGGTAGCCGGTGAAGCGGGCGTCCGGGCAGAGGTTCTCGTCACCGCGTTTGCAGAACGGGCAGCTCCCGCACGTCTCGTGCAGCCACGCCGCCCCGACGCGATCCCCCACCTTAACGCCCCGCATTTTGCCGCCGATCGAATCGACCGTGCCCACAACCTGATGCCCGGGAATCAGCGGCAGCGGCAAGCCACCCAACTCGCCTTCGACCGTGTGCAGGTCCGTGTGGCACACCCCGCACGCATGAACGCGAATGCGAATCTGCCCCGGGCCCGGCTCCGGCACCTCCACCTCGTCCAGGTTCAGCGGTCGATTGTGAACGGGGCTGCTGTGTCGCAAAACCATGGCCTTCATGTGCGGGTCTCTCAGTTATTCCTTTTGTCCACGAGGCGGATTATGGGTGCGGCGCCGGGGCTGGGCAATAGTACCCGTTGGGGACTCCCCAACCCAACCGCCGCCACCCACCGAGCCGAATAGCCTGTTCTGCCGATGTCCACAATGGATAGCACTAACTTTCGTCTTGAAGGACACTTGCATCAATTCCCCACGATTCACTCACACTTCGTGGCCGCTGGCACGCGGCGTGTTATATGTCCTTTCGGCCAAACAGAGGGTGCCGAGGGGCGAGGCAGGCGGGAGGGAGAGCGGGGGGTCATGGCGGCAACCTGGCCCTGCGAGGGGCTCAGCCGCCAGATTCGGTGGTCGTTGGGGATGAATGGCTCCGCCCGGATCGCTGCCCACTGGGGAGATGGGCGGCGATCCATCGGGCGGACCGGTGAGTGGGCCTTGTGGGGAGCCAGGTTCGAGGGGGGCCGCGTCCTGAGGGGAGTAGGACGTGGGCCTCCCTCTCTTTTTTTGCAGACCCCTCCCGGACACCATCCCTGTTGGACCGGCTTCTTCTGTTGGACCGGCTTCTTCTGTGGGACCGGCTTTCTCGCCTCGGCGAGTCGCCTGCGGAGACCAGCCGGTCTTGTTCTCCTTCGATCCGAGTCTGCTCTTCCAGTTCGCAATCTTCCAGGTCGCGGGGCCATCCCGATTCCACGGTATCGCCAGCGACGGTTGGCCGCGGGCCGGTGTGTACCGGGCGAGCCGGCGGCACAACTCCGGCCCTGCATCCTGGGCTCTGTCTTGCCGCACCAAACCGCCCAACTGCGGCTACGCATGGACGGGCCGGTTGTCGACGGAGAGGGCGGCTTCTTTGAGGATCTCCGCCAGCGTGGGATGGGCGTGGCACGTGCGGGCAAGATCTTCGCTGCTGGCGCCGAACTCGATGGCGGCCACCGCCTCGGCGATCAGGTCACCCGCCCGGGCGCCCAGAATGTGCACGCCCAGCACGCGGTCCGTCTCCTTGTGTGCCAGAACCTTGACACTGCCTTCGATCTGGCCCAGCGCGTGCGCCCGGCCATTGGCCCGATACTGGAAAACGCCCTTGCGATAGGGCACGCCGGACTCCTTGAGCTCATCCTCCGTCTTGCCCACGCCGGCGATCTCCGGCTCCGTGTAGACCACGCCGGGAATGGCGTCGTAGTTCACGTGGCAGTAGCCGGTGACGATCTGTTCGACACAGGCCACGCCCTCTTCTTCGGCCTTGTGCGCGAGCATCGGGCCGCGGATGACGTCGCCGATGGCGAACACCCCGTTGGCGGCCGTGGCAAAGTGCTCGTTGACGGGCACGCGGCCGCGCTCGTCCAGCGTGATGCCGACGGTGTCCAGGCCCAGGTTGTCCGTGCAGGGTTTGCGGCCGACGGCCAGCAGCACGCGGTCGCATTCGATGGGCTCGGCCCCCTCGTATTCGACGATGCACGTGTCGCCTTTCACGCGGGCGCCGGTCACCCGGCTGCCGAGTTTGAACGTGAGCCCTTGCTCCGTGAACAGGCGCTGGGCCTGCCGGGCGATCTGCGAATCCGTGCCGGGCAGAATGCGGTCCAGGTATTCCAACACGGTGACCTTCGCGCCCAGGCGGCTCCACACGGAGCCGAGCTCCAGCCCGATGAACCCGGCGCCGATCACGACGAGGTGTGCGGGCACCTCCGCGAAGGAAAGCCCCTCGGTGCTGGTGCCGATGCGGTGTCCGTCCGGTTCCACGCCCCGGAGCGGCGCAGAAATGCTGCCGGTGGCGAGAATAACGTGCCGGGTCTCAATTTCCGTGGCGCCGCCGGGGCCTTCCACGACAACCCTGCCGGCGCCGGCCAGCCGGCCGTGGCCCTGGTACCGCGTGATCTTGCGCTTCTTGAAGAGCAGGCCGATGCCGTTGGTCATGGTCTCCACGATCTTGTCTTTGCGCTGCAGCATGGCGGGCAGATCAAGCTCCACGCTGCCGACTTTTACGCCGAACCCGGCCAGGGCGTGCCGGGCCTCGTGGTAGCGCAGGCTCGATTCGAGCAGGGCCTTGCTGGGTATGCACCCGATGCGAAGGCACGTGCCGCCGAGCGCCGGCTCCTTCTCCACGCACGCGACGTTCAGACCAAGCTGGGCGGCCCGAATGGCCGCCACGTATCCGCCCGGCCCGGCGCCAATCACCACAAGATCATGCTGCGGCATCACAAACTCCCGCGGGTCAAAACCGCCGAACACGGGGTTCAGGGGCCAGGGTTTAGGGTTCCGGGCCCCGGGGCCTGTCGTCCTCCGTCTCGCCCCCCAGTATCAGACGCCGACACTGCCCACGCAACCGACCATCCCGCCTTCCCATGCCCAACAATTACCTCCGGCGACCTTCGGCCACCCGCACGTTGCGGCCAGACCCCACTCGCCGCCCCTGTGGAGCGATCCGCCCCATCAGGGCCGTAGGCCCGCCCGAGACCATCCCGCCGTTTCAACGGCGGGTCCGCGCGTCTCACCCCGACCCTCCGGTCCTGAAAGGACCGGTTGAGCCTTCGCCCTCCATCCCAGGCCCGTTCACGGGCCTTCCCCGACGCAGGCGGGCTCACAGGCCGGCCGTTTACGACCGGTTGATCGGCCCCCCAACCTTCCCCCTCACCGCTCCAGCCCGTTTCAACGGGCTTTCGCCCTGCCTTACCCCCACGCCGGCTGACGCCGCCAGGGAAAGGGTGTGGTTCGTCGAGCGAACACGTCTTGCGAGGGGAGGCTGCGGGTCGCCGCAGGACCCGGCGCGCCGGGTCTCCGCAGGCGACTCGCCGTGGCGAGATGGCGAGCTGTGGGTCGCCCCGGCGACTCGCTGTGGCGAACTGTAGGCCGGAGGCATGGGCGGTTCTCCTGCACGGGGGCGCGGAATGCGCGCGGGGCCGTGTAGAGATGGAACATGACAGGCGGGCGCGGAACGAATTGCGAATTGCGAACGAATGTCCAATGTCCAATGGCAAAGGGTGGAGGAATTGCGAACGGCGAGAGGAGGCTGTGGGTCGCCGCAGGCGAACTGTAGGAGAGAGGCATGAGGCCGGGGGCGGGGAAACGGAAAAACAGGAGGAAGGCACGAAGGGACGAAGGCACGCAGGCACGAAGGGGAAGACGCCGGCGTGTGCCGGCGACGACTGTTTGAGGGGGGGCCGCCTGCGGCGGCCAAAGCAGAAAGCAAACAACAAAAAGCAAAAACAGGAGGAATCCCGACTGGTCGGGGCGGCGCGGCAGGCTCCGGGCGAGGATGGACTCGATGGACTTGATGGACGGAATGGACGGCGGCACGGTTTCAGGCCCGTTCACGGACTTTCCCCGCCGCGGCGGGCTCGCAGGGCGGCCGTTTACGGCCGGTTGATCGCCTCCCAACCCCCTCCCTCACCGTCCCAGCCCGTTTCAACGGGCTTTCGGCTCCCCGATCGTGCCGAGCGCTGGGCGTCCGAGCCTCGCCCTGTCTGAATTCCTGGCCCCAAAGGGCACGATGAGCCAGAACCGAGGTGTTCCGTCTTCCGTCCCGCAGATGGCTAACTGGCGCGTGCCCGCGGAGGCACGAGAGCCAACGTCGCGAAGACCGGGGCGCGTACCGCGCGGTGCCGGCGGAGGTCGTTGAAATCCGGCGTTCGTCTGAAGAAGGAAGAACCGCCTGCGGGAGTTTTTTCGACTTGACGAGCGGGAGGCTAATGGGTGACACCCTTTCGGGCCCGGGCGTAGAACGTGGCCTGGGAGAGCCGAGCCCGTCGGCAGAAGGCCGCCACGGACAACCCGCTGGCCCGCTGCTCCCGAACAATCTCCCGCCACCGCGCCCTCGAAAGTCGTTTCCTGCTCATGGCCCCATCATCTCACCCGCGCACGCCGGCGCGAAGATGGGGTTCGCTGAGCGGACACGATATTCCCCCGTGGCAGCAGACTTACTTCTGGGTAGGATGTCCGTGACATGCTCCAGCAGCCACTTGAAATTCCGGAACCTGACCACTACGAGCCGAAGGAAGTGTATGCCTTTTTCGGATTGGCAGCCTATTGGGCGCAGGTGCTTGAACAAGGAGTGGTAAACCTGATCGTTGGCCTCCGAGTGGCAGGCGAGACGGTGTTGACACCCAAACATGTGTTGGACGCGTACGCGGATGAGGATCGCAAGACCCTCGGTCAGCTCCTCAATTCCCTCCGATCCGAAACGACTGTCTCGATTGACGTCGAGGAATGTCTCAAACGCGCGCTCCAGCTCCGCAATCATCTGACGCATCAATTCTTCGTCGAACACGATGAGGCATTTCTAAGCGATGTAGGAAGACGACGTATGATCGACGAGTTGCGCAGCATCACAGCGTCTTTCAGAGACGCTGATAAGCTTGTGGATCCGCTCTGGCTCGGCGTATGGAAACGGCACGGCATCACCCAGCAGCTGATCGAAAGAGAACTGGAGAGCCTCCAAAACCGCATCGAGAGCGACCGATCGTGATGAGCCTGGACAGCGACGGAGGTTTGAGACGAAAGAGCTCACGCGTCAGCTATCCCTTCACCCGCCACCCCGCTTTCGAAGGGGCTCTGCACACGGGCAGTGCATGGGGGCGTGCGCCGCAATCCGGCGTTCGACCGAAGAAGGGAGAATCGCCTGCATGAGCTTCTTGGGCTTGACGAATGCCGGGCTAATGGACGACACCTTTTCTCCCCGATAGGGATTTCACTTGGCAGCCCAAGTATGCCTGAGCGATGTAGCTACCTCTCGAACGTCCTCAGGCACATAATAGCGATGCCGGTCCTGCGCCTCTGTGGTGATAGGTTGCAGCCGTGGAAGCAGTTCCGATATCTCTATTGGCTGTGTGCTGCTGCCTTCTCTGATTCGGATCGCATTCTTCGCGCTCTGTTCGTCGCTTTCCTTTTCGGGGAAGTACGGCTGGCAATACTTGGCCTTCAAAGTATCACGGAGGCAGTACAAGTCGGGTTCCTCGTATCCTGCCTTCTTTACCTTCTCCTTCAGCGCCTCTTCCCAAGCCTTGTGCCCGTCATCAAGATCATTCGCAGGAAGTGGCGGTTCAACCATCACGAACCGATCACGGTGAAGCAGGCGCCGAGCCAGGTCACTCAGTGGCTTATCGTCATGATCCTGCCACTGCTGAATCTGCTGAAGCACGCTGTATTCCTCAATCGCTAGATATTGTTCCACGGTTGGTTCCCGGGCGTCCAGGTACTCGCGAATGACTGCTACCAGAGACACATCCGTTCCGTTCGCACGGAGTTGCTTCGCGCGGCGCCACAGGGCTTCCAGCATCTTCTCGAATCCACGCGTCGTTTTGTGCAAGTACACGTTCTGATACATGTAGTATCGAGCGAAGATATACTCCTCGATCGCGAACTTCGCCTTGTCTGGCCAAATGATGTCAAGTTGGTTCCCCGGCCCATCGTGAAACTCAAGTGTGTTGATCAGACGATACCAGTCGAAGTGCCCGTATCCGCTGCCTGTGAAAAGGCTGTCACGGCGGAGATAGTCCAGACGATCGACATCCAATTGGCTGGACAGAAGAGACTTCTGCCACTGAGGAGGTTCATAGTTGTCCTTCTCAATGAGCTGTGCGACGGCTTCGGGCAGCAGACGGTCAATCGACTGCAGCACCTTGTTCACCCGTCCAGCCGTATCTCGAATGATCTGGACCGACCATGCTTCGTGGTCAATGCCCAGACACGGCTCGAACAAGTGTGAAAACGGTCCGTGCCCAACGTCATGAAGGACGGCCGCTGCCAGCAGCCGTGCACGGGACATCTCCACACTCGCCTCCTTGCGGATGCGGTCGATGTGCTGGTACACGAGCTGCATGAGATGGAGGACGCCCAACGTATGTGAGAAGCGCGTGTGACTCGCCCCTGGATATGTGATGTCACTGACCCCAAGCTCATGAATTCGTCGTAGCCGCTGAACCTCCGGGCAATCCAGAAGCTCGATCAACCAACCGTCCCGATCGCGGTCGATCGCGATGTAGTTGTAGAGCGGGTCACGAATGGCCTTCATGGGCATGGGTCGCTTGACTCCGGCTGCAGCATACCTTCTGTGCGAGGGACTCTGCGCTGCGCATCGCTGGGCTTTCAGATGACTGATTCTTGAACCTCGCCGCCGCCTCGCAGGCCGCTTGCCAGCCTTCGTCCGGACGCAAGCTGCGGAAATAGGCGATGGTGGCTGCATACTCGAGCTTCTGAAGATCCGGCTCCTGAAGCAGTTGCCGGGCGAGCGGTTCGAACCGGTCCATCACGTCGGGTCGCTCTACAGCCCCACAGGCCGTTCTTCGTCGCGCCAACTGCTCCTGCGCCCGATCCGACAACCGGTAGGAGAACGACTGCCCCACCGCGACGTTCGGCTCGGCTTCTTCGCACAACAGGCCCGCCTGAACCATCGCATCAGCCAGTCGCGCAACGTCCGACGAATACGGCCCGTAATGGTGCAGCGTGTAGTCAGCGTCGAAGGGACACCCGGCCGCGCGCAGCAGATATATGACCTTCTGGAGTCGCTTGCGCGTCCGAAGCGTCCCAGCCCAATCCACCAGCGTCGCCAACTGACAACGATCCATCGTCCGCCACCTCCGCGCAAGCGTATTCTAACATTATCCTAACAAACACCGCCTGGGCACACAAGCGAATTCTCGACAGCGTTTCGCACGCTAACCGGAATCGCCTGCCCTGTCGAGCCATAACTCGCCGCATTTGCAGGATTTGCCACACATCAGACTGCGTTCCAATGTGCCCAACGATACCCCGCGGTTCACCGTGCGGACGCGCCCCCGACCGGCCCTACTTCCGCCCCGAACCCCGTTAGACCGATCGTTCCGCCTCACCCCACAAACACGCGTTCCCGGTGATACGCCAGGGCGTCCGAATCCGGGCGATCTCCGCTGCATCATCTTCAGTCGTCCCTTGCGGGACTGGGATCTGGGTGGGCCGAGCGAAAACCGGCCACCCACTGGAGAACAAGAGACTCGAGACTGGAGACTGGAAGGGATAGTCCGCGAGGCGGGCCC
>JAFGJQ010000116.1 GCA_016929015.1 Phycisphaerae bacterium
GAGAGCTGAACTACTACGTCATCGCCGGGCCCGGCCCGAAAGACGTGCTGCAGCGGTACACGGACCTGACCGGGCGACTCGAGCTGCCGCCAAAATGGGCGATGGGCTACCACCAGTGCCGCTACAGCTACTACCCGGAGGCCCGCGTGCGAGAGATCGCGGAGACGTTCCGGGCGAAGAAGATCCCCTGCGACGTGATCTACTTTGACATCGACTACATGGACGGGTACCGCAGCTTCACGTGGCATCCGGAGTGGTTCCCCGACCCCAAAAAGCTCACGGACGACCTCAAGGCGATGAACTTCCACACCATCGCCATCATCGACCCGGGCATCAAGCATGAGCCCGGCGATGCCATATACGACTCCGGAACGAAGATCGACGCCTGGCTCAGGCAGCCGGACGGCACGCCCTACGTAGGCCGGGTCTGGCCGGGCGACTGCGTGTTCCCGGATTTCACGAACCCCGTCGTTCGCGACTGGTGGTCAAACCTGTGCCCGCCCTTTCTGAACGCGTGCGGCGTGGACGGCATCTGGAACGACATGAACGAGCCGGCCAATTTCGCCGGCCCGAACGGAACGGTGTCGCTGGACCTCCGCTTCGACAACGAAGGCCGGCCGGCTTCGCACCGGGCGTGCCACAACGTCTACGGCCAGCAAATGGCGCGGGCCACCCTGGAGGGCATTCGCCGGGCCCGCCCGGACCAGAGGCCATTCACGATGACCCGGGCCACGTACGCCGGCGGCCAGCGATACGGCGCCGCGTGGACGGGGGACAACATCAGCACGTGGGAGCACCTGCAGCTCAGCATAACCATGACGATGGGACTGGGCATTTCCGGCATGCCGTTTGTCGGGCCCGACATCGGCGGGTTCGGGGGCGCGTCCACACCGCATCTCTTCGCACGCTGGATTCAGGTGGGCAGCCTGCTGCCGTACTGCCGCACGCACACCGCCTGCTACACGCCGGACCAGGAGCCGTGGTCATACGGTCCGGAGGTGGAGGCAATCGCCCGCGATTCGCTGCGGCGGCGGTACGAGCTGATGCCGTACCTGTACACGCTGTTTGAAGAATGCTCGCGGACGGGTGTCCCCATCGTCCGGCCGCTCTGGATGGAGTTTCCCGGCGAGCACCCGTGGTTCGAGGACACGGCCTTCATGCTCGGACCAAATATCTTCGTGTGGCCCATCGTATGGCCCGACGCGCGGGAAGGGCACGTCTCGCTGCCGCCGGGTGTCTGGTTTGACTGGCATACGGGAGAAATCCACGGCGGCAGCCAGCCGGTGCTCGTGCCGGCCGGACTGGATCATCTGCCACTCTTCGTGCGGGCCGGGTCGATCATCCCCATGCAGAGCGCGGTCGAATCCACGATGGAAACCCCGGCCGAACCCCTCATTCTGGACGTCTGGCCGCTCCGGGAGTCAAACGGCTCGCTCTACGAAGACGACGGGCAGTCCCTGGCCTATCGACGGGGCGAGTTCTGCAGAAGCGAATTCACGTGCAGCGCCGAAGCGGATGCGATCACCCTGGTCCTGCCGGCCTGCACGCAACCGGCCGGCAACAGCGCGCCCCTGGTCCGCCTCCACGGACTGGGCCGCCCTGTCGCGTCTGTCGTGGTGACGGCAGACGCGTCTGACGCGACTGCAAGTGCGTCAAAACCGTCCGGCGACCACGCCCTGTCGTCGCCTGGGGCGTTTCGATTCGATCCGGCCTCTCGCGCGTGGCTGGTTCGAGCGTTGCCGCGCGACCGCGGGCAGACGGTGCTTGTGAAGCTGGGCCCCGACGACGACACGGCTCGCGAAGCGGTCACGCTGCGATTCGACGAGAAGGCGAACCCCATCCGGTATCACGAGGGGGTCTTGCCGCCGAAGTATACGGAGGGTGGAGTGGAGGTGGCCGTGCGTCACGCGGGAAATCCGCAATTGCTGCTGCCGCGAGTGCGGCTGTCGGCCGAAGCGCTTCCGATGCTGAAGGTGCGATTGGCGACGGAACATGCGACGACGCTGGGTGTGCGGTTCGCGACGGAACAGGAACCGACCCAATCCGACCAACCGGCCATGAAGTTCGACATCACGGCCGACGGCAAGGTGCATGAGTACTCGTTTGCCCTGAGAACGGCGTCGCAAGGCCGGTGGTCGGGCACGGTGTACTGGATGATGCTGAGCTTTCCCGACGGCAGCCGCCAGGGCGAGAGAATTCGTGTGGAGAGCGTAACGTTCGAACCCGCGCCGGCCCCCCGGTAACCCCGTGCAGCATCGCCGGCCGGCGACCGCCCGCGCGGGCGACGCACACTCTACCGCCCCAGTCGTTCCAACGCCGCGTGTGCGTCCGGATCGTCCGGGTTCACCCGCAACGCCTGACGATACTGCTCGGCGGCTTCGGCCGACAGACCGAGGGCTTCCAGGGCAACCGCCAGATTGTAGTGAGCGTGCATCAGCTCGGCGTCGATGGCGAGTGCGGCGCGGTAGTGCTCCACTGCCTCCGCAAAGCGATTCTGCACGGCGTACGCCATGCCGAGGTTCATGTGAACCTCGACGGAGTCCGGCTCCATCCCCACCGCCCGCTCGAACCAGGCCGTCGCTTCCGGCAACCGGCCCTCCTGGGCCAGCACGGTGCCGAGATTCTGGTACGCCATCGCGTGCAGAGTGCGCTCCGGGTTGATCGGCCAGTTCACCACAACGGCCGCGGCAAAACCCGCCACCAGCGGCGGCACAATCGACCGTCGCTGGAACGTACGAAAGGCCGCGTACGCCCGCTCCAACCCCGCACCGGCGAACAGGGCCAGGAACGGCACCAGCGGATACCGATACCGCGCCACGACATAGAACGCAGCCACGCTGACGGTCACCGTGACAACCAGCAGGTACAGCAGCCACAACTCACGCCGCCGCGGCCAGGTCAACACCACTCCCATGACGGCCAACGGGCACAGTACGCCGAAGTGCAGCACCGACCCCAACAGGCGGAGCAACCCGGACCATTCCGTATAGAGGTAGTAGCTCTCCGTGTCGGGGACCTCGAACGCGTTCCACGTCAGCAGCGCTTTGTAGCCCAGCAGCGCCAGCCAGCGCCCGGTGTGCCCGCGGATGAAATCCCACGACCGACCCCACCAGAACCGCGAAACCTCGCCCGGATCCAGCGCACGTCCCGCCGCCTTCGACGCGAGTGCTTCGGCGTCGGCCCGCTCGAACGGCGGCGATTCGTGACCGCGCACAAGCGGCACATACCGGCCTGTCGCGACCTCGCTGTTGCCGATGTAGAAGTTCGGCCCGGCCTGCACCGTCGTGACGGCAAACGTGCCGTCGATCCGGTAGTTCCGCAACCCCACCGGCAGCAGCAGCACCGCCACGCCCGCCACAAAAGCAGCGGTCCAGCCGAGACGCGTACCCACGGCTGCCGTTCCATCATGAAGCCAAAGCCAGAACAGCACGGGCACAAGCCACAGCAGCGCGTTCTCCCGCGTGAGAGCCAGGACGGCCAGCGTCGCTCCCGCCCCCAGCCACGTCAGCGCCGTGCGGATCGGCCGGCGTGCGCCCTCCATCACGCGGGCATGGATGCCGGACAGAAGCAGCAGCAACAACGCACCCAGCGCCAAACCCAGCGACGCCTTCTGCACGATGCCGTCGAAGAAGACCGCCGGTGCGTAGAGTGCCATCAGGACGCCGGCAGCCAGCCCGGCGCCACGCCCGAAGAAACGCGCCCCGGCCACGCCCAGGGCCGCGCACGCGAGCGAGCCGAGCAGCGCCTGGGCCAGCCGGATCATCCACGCGTGCGGGCCAACCAGCTTCAGGATGACGGCAAGGAGATACGGATAGGCCGGTGCCTGGTCGGAGCTTCGGCCTCCCAGCCGGTCACCACCGGCAATCTCTGACGCCCAACCCAGGTACGAGGCCGCATCACCAACCGGCACGGTGAAGAACGGGATTCCCTGTATTTGCACGAGGTACGCGACGCGAAGCGCAAACGCAACCAGTCCGATGGCCACAAGCCACACCGCAAAGCGGCGATCGCGGCGCCGGAGGCGGACCGCCATAGGAGGGCCGTCGCGCGGCGGCAAAGGTTTCTGCCCACGTGTCATGTTCGTGGCAGCAGTGTCCGACCGGCGGTATCGGCGGTCAACGGTCAGGTTCCCTTCCGACACGCGCGGGGTAGATCGGCTCCCTGTGGGACCGGCCTTCCAGCCGGTCTGTCCTCCCGACACGCGCGGGGGAGATCGACCGAATTATCGCTAGCTATTGCGCTTGCTAACCCTGGAATCCCGATGTATTGTGATAATATGGCTCGCAAGCCCGTCGAGATCATTGCGATTCGGGCGGGGGAGACCCTGGGCCGGCGCGTACGCCGGCTTCGGCAGGAACGCCGACTGACTCAGGCGGAGCTGGCGTCCGCCGCGGGCATCAACCAGGGGTTCCTGTCCGAGATCGAGCGGGGCCGGCGGAATCCGTCCGGCGGCACACTGGGCGCCCTGGCGGTCGCGCTGGCCGTGCCGGAGGCGGTATTGCTGGGCGCCGGCAGCGATCACGACGCCCCGCAGCCGTTCGAGGCGCGCGAGCTTCCCCTGCTGGGTTCGATCCCGGCCGGTCCGCCGTCGGAATCACAGGAGCAGTTGGAGCTTTTCCCTGTGCTCCGGCACCTGTGGGCGCCAGACCGGTATTGCCTGCGGCTTTCCTTTGACAGCATGGAGCCCACGCTCAAGCCGGATGATATTGTGCTGGTCCAGTACCGGCCCGATGTGGAGCCGGAGCACGTGCAAGGGCGAATCTGCGCGTGCCTGGTCGACAACAGCCCAACCCTCAAACGGGTCAGCGTCGAGTACCAGGCGGACCAACGCGTCGTCATCCTCCGCGGTGACAACCCCCGGATTCCGCCCGCCATCATCGACGAAACCGTCCGCTTCTGCGTCCAGGGCGTCGTGCTTTGCCTGGTCAGCCGGATGCTATGACCCCCTGCCGAAGTGACTTGCGATAAAATCGCTAAAATATGGCCGTTCGCTTGACCGGCCGCCATTCTCGTGCTATAGTTAGGTATATGTTTGGGTACACGCGGCACACGGGGCATTGGAGGGGACACGATGATGGGGGACAGCCAGCGGACGATCCGGCTCGAATGCGTTCGCGGACTCGCGGAGGCGCCCGTTTCGCGGCGGGCGGCGGAGGTCAGGCTTCGGTTCGGCCTGCCGTCGTTTGCCGCGGCGGACGCCGCCGGCGAGGGCGGCGATTCGGTCCGGGTTCTCGAACCTGTGGCCATTCGGCTCGGACCGGGACGGATCGTCGCATTTGTCGGGCCGTCCGGCAGTGGGAAGTCCAGCGCCTTGAATGCGGTGGAGACGATCGTCCCCGGCGGGTGCGCCGTGGATCGAATCGGGTTCCCGGCAGATCAGCCCGTGGTGGACGTGGTGGCATCACACGCGGGGCTGGCCGATGCCCTGGACACGCTCAGCGCCTGCGGCCTGTCGGAGGCTCCGTTGTGGCTGCGGCCTTTCGACGCGCTTTCCGAAGGGGAACGTTTCCGCGCCCGTCTTGCCCGAGCGCTGGATCTGCATTCGCGAGGTCGATCGCCCGCCCCACTGCTCTGCGACGAGTTCTGCAGCAACCTGCACCGCCGCAGTGCAAAGGCCGTGGCGTGGAACCTCCGCAAGCTGGTGACGCGGCGCGGCCTCTGCGCGGTCGTAGCGTTCTCCAACGACGATCTTCTACCCGATCTCCAGCCGGACACACTTGTACGCCTGCTCGGCCGCGGCCGGCACGTGACGGACGAGGGCCGTCCTCGCCGGCGGCAAATCAGCTTCTTTCGCCGCCTGCGGATCGAACCCGGCGTAAAGGCAGACTTCCAGTCCTTCGCCGACATGCACTATCGCGGCGCCGGCCGGCTCGGGTTTGTGGACAAGGTCTTCGTCCTTCGGGAGGGTCGCGGAGGCGCCGCGCTGGGCGTCGTGGTGTATGCCTTCTCGCCGTTGGGGCTGGCCTTGCGGAACCAGGCCACGGAGGGCCGGTTCCGCGGCCACCCGGACCGGCTGAACCGCGAGGTTCGCATTCTGCGCCGGCTGGTGATTCATCCCGACGTGCGCGGCTGCGGCCTGGGCCACTGGCTGGTCCGTCAAACTCTGCCAATGGTGGGCGCGCGATACGTCGAGTGCCTGGCCTCGATGGGCTCGGTGAACCCGGTGTTTGAACGAGCGGGCATGACGCTGGTCGGCGTCTGCCCCCTCCCCGCGCACGTGCAGCTTGCGATCCGATCACTCACCGATCTGGACGCGGACCCGGCCGCCCGGGACTTCGTCACCCAGGTCTGTCGCCGACCGCAGGTCCGGGCGGTCGTCTCGCGGTGCGTGCTGCGCTGGTACGAAGCGACCACGGGTTGCGGCCGCCGGCGAGCAGCCGGTCAGTCGCCGGCGTGCCTGGCCCGGACGTTCCAGGCACTCATCGGTTCGCGCCCGGTGTACTACCTGTGGAGTCGCGAGGCGGCGGCCGCGTGAAGAACGAACTCATTCTCCTTCCTTCCCCGACGGGGCGTCGGCAAATGCGCCTGTGCCGGCGCCCCGTCGGTCACACCTTCAACAACACGGCAAACAGGTGCAGTCTCGTCTACAAGGGAGGCTTTGCGATGATCAGCATTCTGCGGCGCCTGTGCCGGCCGTTGCAGTCGCGAAAAGTGCGGGTTGCCCTGGCCACTGTGCTGGCGGCATACCTGGCGGAGTACGGCCTGCAGCTCTCCGAGGAGATGATCCTGACCATCATCGGTGTCGGGGTTTCGTTAATCCTGGGGATCGCGCACGAAGACGCCGGGAAGAGGAGCTCCGGGCCGCCGCGATGACTCACCGTCCGGCGGTCCATTCCACACAGGTCATGAACACCAGCCAGGCGGCCACGCCCACGGCATACATCCCCAGCACGATGGTGAGCCAGAGGCCCAGCACGGCCATCGGAACGTCTCGGAGTTGCCGGCAGCGCGTCGTCTTGTACACGACCGCCACAGACAGCGACAGCGGAATCAGCATGGCCACCCGCCACATGCCGCCGATGGCAACATATCCCAGCAGGGCCGTCAGCGGGGTGGTCATGGTGCTCGCTCCCTTGCCGATCGGCCGGCGGACGCAGCGGCCTGTTCAACCGGGGCGTCGGCCCGGCCGATTGCATCAAGGATGACCAGCAGGCTCAACAGCCCGGCGATTCCGGAATACACGACACCGGTGTCCACCGAGGCGTACGACGGATTGGCGTTTTCCAGGGCGTTCGGGGCGGCCCGCGCACGCTCACTCCAGGAGCAGGCCGCCAGCCCGTGCACGCCGGCGCAGGTCTGGGCGAGAAACCACGCAAAGCGTTTCCTGGGCTGGACGGTGTCCTGCACGCCGCCGATGGCCACGCCGGTCCAGAACGTGATGGCGATTGTCACCATCAGAATGAGGCCGCGCGTGCGGCAGCCGATCGCCACGTGGCCGGCACCCGGGAGCAGCCAGGAAAGGAAACCCGCCAGGCAGACGCGGGCGAAGGGTTGATCGATTAGGCGAGGAGCAGCCATGGGCTTGGGGCACCGAGTCAGTCCGTCATTCTCCGCGGGCATTGGCCGTCGACACAGCGGCTGCACGGGTTTCCGTCGGCGCCGGGAGAGGTCGCACCCTGCCGGGCGGCGAACGCGGAGTGCTGCCGTTCGACGCCGGTGGAGCCGCACTGGGGGCAGCGCGTCTTCTCGCGACTCTGCATCGTTCGGGCCAGATGCTCGAAGCGCGTTCCACACGAATCGCACAGGTACTCGTACACGGGCACGAACTCACCTCCTCCGGAGAGCCGGTTCGGCAGTATAGGGGGCGTTCCGCAGGGTCGCAAGCAAGCCGGCCGGAGCACACGAACTGCGTTGACAGGACTGCCGTGTGGGCGATACTGAGGCCGCAAGACACACCCGCCGCACAGCGGTCGACCATCGACGACGGCGGGGCAGGCGAGCCTTTCGGACGGAGGGACCCCAATGTCCATGCGTAGGGGGTCGGCGATCGCCGCGGTTCTGGCGTTGGCGAACGGCGGCTGCAGCATCACGGGAACATGGCGCGTGCAATCGGTCGACCCGCCGTCCACGCGAGAGGAGTTCCCCCTGCACCACGTCACGTTCGAAGACGAGGGGACCTACTTCGACGAGCCGCTGCCCGGCGAGGAGGGGGAACCGAACGTCGGCCAATACAGTTGGAACCCGGCGTTCTATACGCTTCACCTGACACCGAAAGGATCGACCACCCAGTTCTACCGGGGGTACATCCGAATGGATCGGAAACTCGTCGTGACGCGGACGGGCAAAGGGCCGAAGCATCGGGCGATACTGGTGCGTGAGACGGCAAAGGTCGAGCCCGCACCGTAACCCCCGGCAAAACACCAACGGAAGCAGACACGAGGGCCGGCGTGGACGGACTGATCAATCTCTACAAGCCGCTGGGGATCACATCGGCCAAGGCGGTATATCGGGTCCGTCGGATCACCGGCGTCCGCAAGAGCGGGCACGCCGGCACGCTGGATCCGGTAGCCGAGGGCGTGCTGCTCATCTGCCTGCGCGGCGCCACCAAACTGGTCGAGCGGCTCATGGACCTGCCGAAGGTCTACCGGGCCTCCGCCAGGCTGGACGTCACCAGCGAGTCGTTTGACAGCGAGGGACCCGTGACACCGGTGGACGTTCCGGCCGTCCCTCCTCTCGAGCAGGTTCAGGCCGTGATGGCCACGTTCGAGGGGCAAATCCTGCAGGTGCCGCCGAAGTTCAGCGCGCTGAAGGTGGAGGGACTGCCCGCGTATCGCCGGGCGAGAGAGGGCGAAGACGTTCCCATGCCGGCCCGGCCGGCCGTCGTGTACTGGCTGCACATGGTGGACTACGCCTGGCCCACCGTCACGTTTGAAATGGCATGCGGGCGCGGCACGTACGTGCGGGCGATCGTTCGTGACATTGGTATGGCACTGTCCACCGGCGGGTGCCTCACGAAACTGGTTCGTACGCGCGTCGGCCCCTTCCAGGCCGAATCGGCGTGGACGCTGGATGCGCTGGACGCGCTGGGCGACCCCCTGCAGGCCGTGCAGCCGCTGGAAGCGACGCGAACCCTGCTGGAAAACCCGGCACTCGCAACGCCACCGCCGCGACCCGGCACAACCCCGGCTTCCTGACGCCGGCCGGTCCGCATCAGCACGCACACCGGCGCCAAACACTCTCGCGCTCCGTGCCCCGCGTCGGTTCACACGGCGTCACTGGCGCAACTTCCTTCTCCTGCGTCGCTTCGTCGCTCCGTCGCGGAGCCTGCCCGCCGCGGCGGGTCGCTTGGGTTGCGGACCCAACCCGCGCCATGGCCTCATCGCTGTCGCTCTCCCCCTGACGCGGTGTGGAACTGGGCAAAATGGCCACGGAACACCCGCGGAAGCGGCGGAACCGGCCCCGCAGGACCGGAAAAATCGCGAACCGGGGACTTGCATCGCACTCCGTTTCGTCCTATACTGTGTTTCGACAGAGCGGGGTATAAAGCAAGGCGGAGAGAGAGCACCCGCCTTCGAGAGAGAGTACCCCACGGAAGCTCGACGAATCGAATAGTCCGTGTGTAATCGCGCTGTTGCGCGCTTGCATAGCTGGTGGCGGTGCGCTGTACTTTCCTCCGAGAAAGTATCAGCTACTTTCTATCCTCCAAGAGCAGAGAGAGCCAATACCCCCGGTCGGTGAAGGTGAGAGAGCACCGGCCAACGAGAGAGAGAGCGTACAAGAGAGAGAGCATCACGGCGTCAGACGCCACCCTACGATCGCAGCGCACCAGAACAGTCACC
>JAFGJQ010000117.1 GCA_016929015.1 Phycisphaerae bacterium
CCGACCCGCAAAACGGACACGCAAACGCCGTGACGTGCCCGGGCCGGTCCACCTCCGCCCCGCAGGCCGTACACTTGACGGTCGGCGTCTCCTGCAAAACCTCGCCGTCCGCCAGTCGGGCAAGTTGCGCTCGGTAGTCCAGCTCTCGAATGACACCGCCGGATTCGGTGATGGGATTCTCGAATCCGCAATACTCGCACACCAGCACGGTGGTGCCCGGCTGGTACACGAGCTTCGCCCCGCACTGGCCGCAGGGAAACCGTCGCCCTTCACCCGGCGTTTCCTGCGTCTCCGCTTGGCTGTCCCATGAATCCGTCAACGTCCATCACACCTCATAGGAATCGCCGTGGTGAAGGGAAAAGGGATGCAAAACGAATCCGGGATGTGCCCGCAAACCGCAAGCCCTCGGCCTGCCGCACGGCCGCCCCACCCCAACCGGTGTCATTGTGGCGGCAACGGCGGCGGCATCGCGCCAAAGAGATCCTGCAACGCCGCCACCTGACCGGCCGGGGTCCAGTTCGTCATGCCCTGCGTCCAGACCAGCGTATCTCGGGTGATCTCACCGGCCTGCACCTTCTGCTGCAGGGCCCCCCGATCAAACGGGCCGGCCTGCTGGTTCCGAATGCCTGCGAAGAAAGCGGCGCCCTGCGTCGGCAGCGGCGGCGGACCCGACGCGGCCGAGCCGCCCGGCGCCATTGCCTGGCCCATCTGCTGCGCCATAGCAAAGCCCATGCCCATACCGATACCCGCACCGGCCGTGCCGCCGGGGGCGTTCGCGGCGTCGCGCATCGCCTCGGCAGCCTGGTACTGCATGTATTTGCCCAGGTCGCCCACCACGCCCATGCTGGTCCGCTTGTCCAACGCCTCCTCGACCGCCGGCGGCAGCGAGATGTTCTCGACCAGCATCGTGGTGATCTCGAGCCCGTACGACTGGAACTCCGCCCCGATCCGGTTGATGATGAACCGGCCCAGCTCGTCGTAGTTGGCGGCCAAGTCCAACACCGGAATGTTGCTCTCACCAAGAATGTCTGCAAAACGGGCGACGATCAGGTTGCGCAACTGCCCGATGATGTCCTCCGTGGCAAAACGCCCCCCCGTGCCCACAATCTCCTTCAAAAACACACCGGGGTCCGCCACGCGGATCGAATACGTCCCGAACGCCCGCAGCCGCAACGGCCCGAACTCCGCATCCCGCCGCATGATCGGGTTCTTCGTACCCCACTTCAGGTCGGTGAACTGCCGGGTGCTGACAAAGTAGACCTCCGACTTGAACGGGCTCTCGAAGCCGTATTTCCACCCCTTCAGCGTGGCCAGAATGGGCATGTTGGCCGTTTCCAGGGTGTACGTGCCGGGGCTGAACACGTCGGCCAGCTTGCCTTCCTCGACAAACGCCGCCGCCTGCCCTTCCCGCACGACCAGCTTTGCCCCATACTTGATCTCGTTGTTGTACCGCTCGAATCGGTACACCATCGTATCCTGCGTGGGGTCGAGCCACTGGATGATGTCAATCAGTTCGCCCTTGATCTTATCCCACAGGCCCATGACAACCCCCCTTCTCTCTGCGCCGGCAGATACTGCCCGGCCACGGGTGATCGACTGCTCCAAACGACGGTCCGACATCCGCCATTGTATCCCATCACCGCCGCGAGAATACCCCGCGAGGCCCCTCCATTGTTGGAATTTGTCGACCCGCCGCCGGAAGGCCATCACCCTGCTCTGCGTGATCGTCGCCGGCGCCGCACCGGCCTGTGCGCCGACGAGCACTACGCCGGCGCCAACCGTTGACGAAATCCACGCCGCGCCGGCGGACACCCGCGTCACGCTCTTCCCACACGTCGTGCTCGACTCGGCCGCCGGGACCATCGAAGTGGACGCCCACTTCTGCCTCCGCCGCGGAATCCTCGAATACGCCGCCGTCGCCGAGGGGGGCAAAACATACGAGAGCCTGCTCGTCCTGCCCTGCCGGCCATCCCACCTGCAAACCGCCCTGCTGCTGGCCGGTTGCGAGCCGGGCAGCGTCGGCCCGGACGCACGGGGTGACGAGCCGCCCACCACCGCACCCGCCAAGCGGGGCACCATCATCCGACTCGAAATCGCGCTGGGCCTGCCCGCGGAGGCCGTCCCCATCGAGCGGTTTCTCATCGACCGCCGCACCGGCCGATCGCCCGACCCGCTCCGCTGGGTGTTCACCGGGTCGTTCTTCCATCGCGATCAACCCGACAGCCCCGAATACTTCATCGCCGACGTGGAGCGCTCCGTCATCGCACTCTGGTACGACGCCACCGCGCTGCTCAACATCACCCGCGACGTGGGCAACCCCTACCGCGGCCCCGTCGGCCTGGAAGTCAACACGCTGATGCTGCCGCCGCCCGAAACCCCCGTCCGACTGCGGATCATCCCCGTACCCGCAGGACCCGGTTGACCTGCACGCCACAGAACGGTAGACAGTCAGCCACCACGCCGGCACGCAACGCCGGACCCAAATGGGAGACCAGACCGCCATGCAATCCCCAAAAACTCGCGCATCGAAGCTCTCGATCGTTATACTGGCAACGGTTCTTGCCCTGCATGCGTTCCAGGCGACGGCCGCCGAACCGAAACCCACGCCTGACCCCGCCGTCGGCGCCGATGCGCAGAAAGCCATCGACCGCGGACTCAAGTTCCTCGCCGCCAACCAGCAACCCGACGGCGGTTGGGAGAGCTTCGACCAGACCGATCCGGCCATCACCGCCCTGGCCGTCCAGGGGTTTTTGCAGCATCCGGACTACGGCCCGCAGCACCCCATCTGCAAGCGAGCGCTCACCTTCATCACGCGATCCGCCCGAGAGGACGGCGGCATCTACGTCGACGGCATCGACCTGCGAAACTACTACACCGCCGTCGCCCTCATGGCGTTGTCCGCCGCCCGGGACCCCGCCCTGGAGCCCCTCATCAAGAAGGCCCAGGACTTCCTCACGCGGCTGCAATGGGACGAAGAGGAATCGTACGACCGCTCCCACGCCTGGTATGGCGGCGCCGGCTACGGCAAGAACAAGCGGCCGGACCTGTCCAATACGCAGTTGATGCTGGAGGCCCTGCACCAAAGCGGCCTGCCCGCGGACCATCCCGCTTTCCAAAAGGCCCTGGTCTTCGTGCAACGTTGCCAGATGCACAGCGGCAGCAACGACCAGCCCTTCGCCGCCCAGGCCCACGACGGCGGGTTCATCTACACCTGCGCGAACGACGGCGAGAGCAAGGCCGGAACCATCGTGGTCGACGGCAAGCCGCAACTGCGCTCGTACGGCTCCATGACCTACGCCGGCTTCAAGAGCATGCTGTATGCCGCGGTCGACCGGAAGGACCCGCGCGTCCAGGCCGCGTTTGACTGGATTCGGCGCAACTACACGCTGGAGTGCAACCCGAATCTGTCCGACACCGGCTCGACGGAGGGTCTGTACTACTACTATCACGTCTTCGCCCGCGCCCTGCTGGCCTGGGGCGAGGACACCATCGTCGACGCCGGCGGCAAGCCGCATCACTGGCGTGAGGACCTCTGCCGTGCTCTCATCGCCCGCCAGCGCAACGACGGAAGCTGGGTGAACGCGGCCGACCGCTGGTACGAGGGCAACCCCAACCTCGTCACCGCGTACTCCATCCTCGCGCTCCAAACCGCCATACCCCCCGCGCCCCCGAAGCTCCAGCCCCCAACCACCCAACCCGCCCCCTGAGAGCGAAACCCTGTGCCCGGTGCCACCGCTTCTTGAGCGGTGCTCGTTCCCCCTTCCACCGGCGTGTCCGTGGCTTGCCGTTTCGCGGCACATCCGAACGCCGCGCGCCCCAACCCGCCCCGCGGCGGCCTCTTGCATCCACAACCCCTCACCGGCTTTCGCCGGCGTACCAATGTGACGTTTCTCGTGCCCCATTCTGGATCATCAACGAAACGGGCTTCAAGGTAGCAGCGATCCGGAATGCCACGGTCGAACAGAACCTCGGGAAGGTAGACAGCTCCAAACATAGCCTCTCTCCAGTGATTGTCCTCATAGCGAATCCCAGTTCCTGGTGCGTGACGAGACAGACTCAAAGGACGAACAAGACAGCCTGCTTTCGCGGTCTTCGGCTCTGTCAGATGCAATATCATCTCCAGAGCGTCCGGCGCAGGCGCGGGTACGGCCCACCGACCGATGTAGAGCCCCTGGCGAGCACTCTTCCCAAACCGGGACGAAAGGTTCGCGGAGTACAAAACGTATCCGCAAACGTGCGATTTGCGGCTGCGTCTCAAGAGCCATGAAGGGAAGAACAATTCGGATATTCGGCTCATTTGCCTTTTCCTCGTCTCACTAGTCCATGATCGAAGGTCTTTCGGATTCGAATCACGTGGCCACGGGATCAGCCTTGCCAGCACAGTCGTATTCGGCAGAAGCGGCGACTGGTGCTGGGTGGACCACCGCCGCAGACGTCCCCACTACCAGCGCACTCTGATCTCCACTAATGGCGGGTATGGGTCGGGCAAGATGCTCATCGGTACGTAGGGCTCGCCAATCAGCCAGGCTTTCGGATCTCCGATCGGCGTGTACCGAACCGTCTGCGTATGAACGCTATGCAGCGTTGCGACAACCGCAATATCGCAGCCTGCCCGGACACGTGCGACAACGCGCCCCTCCCAAGGAGTCACTGCGACCCAAACGTTGTCGGGATAGTCATCAGCCGTAAAGGTGCGCTTCGGAACGTAGAGTGCGAACCGGATGCCATCGACGTAGGTATGGTAGATCATCTTCCTCTCCGTCGGGCCTTCGCGGGTCAACCGGCACCAGTTCGGTTCCAACGCCAACTCCGCGGAGCTACCGCTGCGACCGCCATGACCCTTGTTTGCATACGAACCGGCCATTCCGATTTCTCCTTTCTGAAACGCAAACGGCGCGCAGCCGTCTTCCGATTCTTGCCCACCCGTCGCCCCGCGGCCGTTCCGCAGAGCGACGTGCGATTATACCCCGCGGCGGCACTCGGGTCAACGTGTAAGTGCTGGCCAGTACAGAGGTTATCCATCGTGGGCTCCCAGAAAGAGGGGGCCCCATGGACAGGGCTCCCTGAACCATGGCTTCTGGAAACAGAGTACTGGGAACCCTGTGGGGGGATGTGGGCACACGACGGTTGTGAACATTGTCGCGGGCGTCGACGCTCGGCAATGCGGCTGCGAATGACCTCGCGACTCCGGTTCACGGGATGCGCAGCAGACGTCCGTAAGGTAGACAACCCGACAGGCTTCGGACTCCTGCTTGATTATCTCAAGTACGCAGAGGCTTCAGAAGAATGGCGATCCTGAATTCGATCGAGTGTCGTCACACAACGAATGCGGGCTCGTCGCGTGCCTTCGCCCTCAACGGCAAACACTTAAGGCTGTCGCCGATTTTCACTAGAAGTGCCATACTATGGCACCCGTGTCCCCGACTGCTTTCGGTCCACCACCCTTTCCATTCTCCTCGTCCTGACGCTCCGCCGGCACACCCGAAGGGCGCGTCCCGGCGCGCCGGGGCCGCCCATACCCTTCAGGCCAGGCACAAACCGCTTGCCCGAAGTGCGGCAAAAGAGGGCGGAGGCACAAAGTCCAAACACCGGCCCGCCCGCCAAAGCAACCCAGGGTTGCCCCCTACGCACTTCCTGCAACTCCGTCCCCGCGCCCGACAGCGGCAGGATCTGGCAAGCCACTCCTCGTGCCAACACGCCGCCTGCTGAGCAGTCGGGTGGCTCCCCAAGCCAGAAGCGCCATCGTGCCGGGTTCGGGGACGATCTCCATGATGCCGTAATGCGGTCCTGGCCAACCCTCCAAAGGCACATCATGCCATTGACCGTTAAACCACACGCCGTCGTCCGCGTCACTATTCAGCAAGGCATAGTCGTCGCCGGGAAGATGCTCATTCGGCTGCCCGGGCCACCAGTTGACAAACGTCGGTGGTTCACCGCTAACCCAGACCCAGCTCTCATCGGGTTCAGTCGAGCCGGGCAGTTGGTACAGGCCGATCCAGACCGCGATGTCCGGAGCAAGGGTCGAGACAAGCCAGTCGTTCTCAGCTTGACTGCGAATGGTCACGAGGTCAGCGCCAAAGCTCTGCGCTTGGGATTGCGCGTCGTGCCAACTCCCGGAATTCGGAGTCAGTGCGTACAGATGGCCCCCGTGCTCATGCCAAGTCTGACCGTCGACCGTGGCAACGCCCGAGAAGACAGCAACTGAAACGCAGAAGATGACATGCAGTCTCATCCCTGTACCCTCCCTACCTGTTCTTGTTGCCCTTGGATTCCCCACAAACGGCAGACGCTCCACCGCACGGGGATCCGCTTGTTGTGCTATTCCGCGCCCAGCCGCCCATCCCCGTCGGGGCGCGTCTGTTCGTTGGGAGCCATCATACGGGAAAACGCAGAAACCCGGAAACGGAAAAACGCGGGAATGGAGGCACCCGCCGCGGCGGGCAGGCTCCGGGATGGACGCTGGCGTGGGCCGACGATTGCTGTCAACAGGAGTGGCGGCAGGCAGGGGGTGGGGTAGGAGGGGATCGTCTCAACCGGCCACCCGCTGGAGACGAGATACTCGAAACTGGAGACTGGAACCGAGGGTCCGCGTGGCGGACCCTACGCACCTGCGGCGGGGAAGGCCCGTGAACGGGCCTGAAACCGACGGAGGAGAATAGGGACTGCTCAACAGCAGTGGACTCGCCGCTGAAACGGGCGGGCTGATTTCATTCCGGCCCCCGGCGCCCGACCCCTGAAACGCACAAGGGGATTGAACCACGACGACACAAAGGGTACACTCATGGTGTTCAGGGGCGCCCGCAGCGTTTGCCGCCCACGCAAACAAGGACACGGTGCGGAGAAGACAGATGCCCGCCATGACACGCTTTCCGCGGTTTCTTCTGATCGCTTGTACCACCCTTGCGGCCGCCAACGCACCCGCGTCACCCGGCGCCGGCGAACCGCCCGGCTCACGAACGGCCATCACCGTCACCTACCCGAACGGCGGCGAAGTCGTCGAGGCGGGCAGCGTCTGCCAAATCCAGTGGGCTGGTTACTCATACGGTGTGGACATCATCCTGCTCAAGGATGACGTGCCCTACTACACAATCGGACAGGCGTCCGGAACCTACTTTGACTGGCAAATCTGCGAGCAGGCCGTTCCCGGCGCACAATACAAGGTCCGCGTCACCGCCGTAGGCGACCCGGCCGAGTCAGACGAGAGCGATGCGCCCTTTGAGATTTCGGGGCCGGCTCGTCCGGCACTGTCGCTGACGGCCCCCAACGGCGGCGAATCGTGGCCGGCAGGCTCACACCAGATCGTCACATGGAACGCGTCCAATCCGACCGGCCACGTGGGAGTCTGGTTGCACAAGGACGGCGCGGTGCACAGCTTCCTCGGCGCATGTCCCATGGAGGTCGGGGCATTGGCCTGGGACCTGTGCCCCGGCGGCTTCGACGAGGGCGAATACACCATCCGGATCGCCTGGCTGGAGACCTGCATGGAGCCCGTAGAGGACCTCAGCGACGCTCCCTTCTCGATCACGGCGCCGGCCAACCCGCCCCAGATCACCGTCACCTCCCCCAACGGCGGGGAGGTCTGGTACGCCGATCAAACGTACAACATCACGTGGACGACCAACGACCCCACCGGATTGGTGGAAATCTGGTCCGTTCGCGCGGACGAGGACTTCGACCTGATCGATACGGTTCCCGCGGCGGCGGGCTCCTACACGTGGCAAGTACCCCCCTGCACGCTGGACAGCCCTTACTACAAAATCCTCGCGGTGCGTTCTCTTGCCGGTTGTGACATCGAGGATTCCAGCGACGGCGAATTCGAAATCTCGGGTTCGGCCGATCCGGTGCTGAACGTCGTCAGCCCGGCCGCCGGTGCATCCTGGACGGCCGGATCCACCCAAACGCTGGCCTGGACGTGCGACAAGCTCAACGGCCACGTACACCTTGACCTTTGGAAGTCCGGGCGGCACTACGCACACCTTGGACAGGTGCCTGTATCGGACGGCTTGTTCTCCTGGGACATCTGCCCAGGCATTGGCGACGGCGGTAGTTACAGCGTGCATCTGACCTTTGCTGAGTGCGCCGTCCGTGCAGAGAGCGGCCAGTTCAGCATCATCGGTTCCGTTACGCCGACGCTGGAACTCATGCGCCCGGGCCTGGGCGAATCGTGGCTGACCGGAACCGTTGAGACGGTGGAGTGGAACGCCACCGGCCTGGCCGGCGATGTCATCGTCCGCGTCCCAAGCGGCGGGGACCAAGCGTGGTGGTTCACCGCCGTGCCCGTGTGGGACTCGCCTTTCTATTGGCCCATCGCGCCGACGATCGCGGACGGTTCCGGCCGTTTCATCGAGATCATCTCGTATGACTGCGGACCGCTTCTCACCGATTCCACGAGCAGTTTCAGCATATCCGCGTCGCCCGACCCCGGCCTCGGCGACGTGGACGCCGACGGCGACGTCGATTTGCGTGACTTCGCGGCCTTGCAGGCTTGCTTTGCCGGCGACGGAATCATCTACAACAACCCCGTGTGCGGCTACTTCGACATCGAGCCCGATCGGGACCTGGACCTGGCCGATTTCGCCGTGGTGCATGCCATCCTCACCGGACCCGCAGCCACAGGAGAAAACCCATGACACGCTTCTTCTCCATTCGACGACCCGACCGTCTCGTGCACAAGGCACCCGCCCGAGGCTTCACCATCGCGCAACTGATGGCCGTGACGGCCTGCACCGCCGTGGCCGCGTGCGTGTTGCTTCCCGCCCTCGCGACGAGCGCCCAGCGCAATGCGAACGTCATCTGTCTGTCCCATCTCAAGGATCTTTCGGCGGGCGTTCTCACCTACGCGCAAGCCTATGAATCGCGGTTGCCCGGCCCGCTTCATCCGGCACTCTATCAGAACCTTCGCGAGTCGTACCCCGACAGCGAACCGAATGCGGAGTTCTGGCGTGGCCGCATCCTGACGTGGAAGCTTCGCGAGGTCATGACTGAGGCCACCGCAGACCGATTGGCCGTTTGCCCCGCCATGAACAGAATCGTGCCGGATTCCTCGTTCCGCGCGTTCCTGCAGGCGACCGGCAGACACGTCCCCCCCACACACTACACCGTGAACAATTGGATGGAAGGCATCGGCATAGTGGGCACCGCCCCGCCAGCGTACTTCGGGTTCTCCTACGGGTCCCCCTCATCGGGGTACGACACACCGCCCCTGACTCTGGGAGAAATCCCGCGACTCTCGGAGGAGTGGATGATCGCCGACGCATGGTTCCGCAGCAAGGAATCCATTTTCGAACGATTCACACAGGAAGGGACCTACCAGTCTCAGTGGAGTGGCCAAGCGCTTCCCTTCGTCGCACCGCACATGCGCCGGACCTCAACGGGATACCAGTTCACGGGTGCCGCAAATCCGAGCCGCATCTGCCAGGCAAAGCTCGACGGGTGGACCAACGCCGCCTTCTTCGACGGCCACGCCGCCAGCGTTCCGCCGCGCCGCGCCCATTTTAACGGCACGCAACTGTTCTACGGGTTCCCCGGCACGGTCAACCCTGCCAATCCGCTCCCACCAGGCCTGAACATTCGCTGGGAGTAATCGCGCGCCGCTGACCGCCCCGCCCCACGCGCGACGACGGAAGCCGGGTGAACGCAGCCGGCCGCCGGTACGAAGGCAACCCCAACCTCGTCACCGCCTACGCCGTCCTCGCCCTCCAAACGGACATACCGAAGGCGGGTCGGAAGCATCAGTCCCAGACCACCCAACCAGCACCCTGAGAGCCATTGCTCTTCGCTGTCCGCTACTCTTCTATGCACCCACGGGGACAGGTGTCCGGGGCGCGACCCCCTGGAGGATCTCTGCGCGCGAACTGAGAACAATCTCAGAATCAGTAATCTCCCGATCTCTCGTAGCCGCGGCGTCGCAGTTCATTTGGAAGGGTGTCACGGCGGGAGTCGGACGTCTTCGGTCCAGAAGACCGTCTTTGCTACGATGCCGGAAGGGAGTTCAAAACTCCCGACGTAGCAAACGCCTCCGGGCCAGCCACCGCTGCGGAAGGAGTAGGAAGACGGCCTTACGTCCAAACAAGTAACTTGGGTTTGTGGTGCCAACGTGAAGACCTTCTTCTTGTTCAAGTCGCGAATGGGATCACCTTCCCATATGACCGCTTTCCCCTTCCAGAGGGATTGGGCCGTGTGAAAATCCTGAACGGGGCAGAAATACGACTCCGGGCCAAGCCGGGCCTGGTACACCAAGGAACGCGTATCGTCGTTGAAGTAAACCGTCCAATCGTCTTTGGCGCTATCGTGCTCTACCTTGGTCGGTGTAACTGCCGTCATCTCAGCAAGCGTGACTTTCCCCGGTTTGCCAACCTCAGACACGTCCAAGAGGGACGTCGTGTAGCACGGCACGCCTATGAATTGGTCGAACGCCGTATAGTGGGTGAACCGTTTGTCGAGGGCCGCGTGGTCTCTGTACCAAGGGAAAACGGCCAGGAAACACGACAAGAGACACA
Organism: Phycisphaerae bacterium; assembly: GCA_016929015.1. Taxonomy (GTDB): domain Bacteria; phylum Planctomycetota; class Phycisphaerae; order UBA1845; family UBA1845; genus JAFGJQ01. Next base: position 10,500 of record JAFGJQ010000117.1, read on the forward strand.
GCAGGACGACGAGCACTCCGATGCCAACCGTCCATCTTCCGTCCAGCTTCCTGAACAGGAATGCGAAGCGACCGGTTTGGGCTGTTTGTTCGGTGTACATGTCACCAGCACCGGCGAGTCAGGGCCCAACTGTCACATCTCTCATCATACCTCGACGAGAAGTCTGACTCAAGCAACAACCGCTCGACGCAGACAACGGCAGGCCGCCCATGCCTGCGTCTCAGACAGTCGTCGCCAGAACAGGCCGGCACCCTCCCCGGAGCCTGTGCCGACCGCGCCGGGATGACACAAACACTGGAGAGCTGGAAACGCGAGACTGGAGACTAGAAGACCGGCTGGAAAGCCGGTCCCACAAAGGAAGAGCCGGTCCCACACCAGAAGCCGGTCCCACACCAAAGGCCGCACCCTCCTCACGCAAGCCCACGGCCGATCCCCTCATCCGGTTTTTGCGTTTCTGTCCCGGCGCGCCGGGATTTCTGCGTTTCCTGCCGTCCCACGATCACCACGCCCAGGCGCTCGGCGGCCGCGACCATCTTGTCGCGGTCCACGACGAACGTCCGGCCCGCCTCCACCACGAGCACCCGACCGCCGTTGCGCTTCAGGTTCTCCACGGTGTCCGGGCCGACGGTCGGCACGTCAAAGCGCATGTCCTGGTTCGGCTTGGCCACCTTGATCAGCGTCCAGCCGCCGTGCCGGCAAAGCTGCCCGGCCCGCTCGATCATCCGGTCCGTCCCCTCGATCGCCTCCACCGCAATGACCTCCCGCTCCTTCACGGCGATGGACTGCCCCACGTCCAGCCGCCCCATCTCCTTGGCGATGGACCAGCCAAACTCGATGTCGCTCTCTTGCGCCGCTGTGGGTCGAGCAGAGGTCAGCACGCCCTCGGGCATCATGTCCGCCGCGTTGAACTGCACGCTGTTTTCCAAGGTGATGCCTTTCGACTGGAGATGATCCGCCAGCGCACACAGCAACGTGTCGTTCCGCTTGTCGGCCGCCCGGAAGAACCAGAGGCGAATGGCCGTCCAGTCCGGGCAATACCGGATCAGCCGGAACCGCCCGTACATGTCCGACTTGCGCACGGAACCCGCCAGGATCGCCCGCTGCACCCCCTGCCGCCGCAGAAACCGGACCCACCCGCCGATCCGCACCACGCCCACCCAGCGGAATACGTCCGCCAGATCCCGCAAACCCGGATCGGCCAAGCCCCGCAGGCCGGCCACCACCACGCGATAGCCCGACTCACGCGCCCGCTCGGCCACCATCACGGGAAACCGCGTGGCCCCGGCTATCACTGCAATCGTGGGACGATCTGCCGACATGGTTCTGAAATCACCCGGGCCCTGACCTGCCGCCGAAGCGTGTCACAGCGCCGGTCATTCGCCGCTGTCCAGCCGCTCGCGCAGCCGCTGCACCTCGGCCTCCAGTTCGCGAAGCCGCTCGCGCATTTCCGGCAGCCGACCCATGATCGCCAGCATCCGCCGCGCCTCCTGGATAGGCCGGGCGGGCGCGCCAAGCACTTCCGCCCCCGGCGGCACGGACACCGTCACACCGGCCTTGGCCCCGATCCGTGCGTTGTCACCGATGCTGATGTGCCCCACCACGCCCGCCTGCCCGGCCACGGTCACATGCTTGCCCACCGTCACCGAACCGGCCAAGCCCACCTGCGCCACAAACATGCAATCTTCGCCAATCTTGCTGCCGTGCCCGATGGCGATCAGGTTGCTGAACTTGGTGCCGC
>JAFGJQ010000118.1 GCA_016929015.1 Phycisphaerae bacterium
CGATGTACTGGTACTGCATCCACAGCCCAACCGCCACACAGCCCGCTTGAACCGCGATGATTGCCGAAAACTGCTTGAGACGCGATTTCACTCCGATGCCCCGCTCACCGGATCGGTCCTGCTGCGACTTTCTCGCCTAAGTGACCGGCAAGCGAGAATTGGCGCGATTCCAGAACCGGCTACGTGTAACTCGGCGAATCCGGACGTGAAGTTGAAAGCCGCTCGCGCGTCATCGTACGATCATCGCAGGAATCGCCGTTGCAGTATCACTGAACCGGGCTCAGAAATCCCGGCCACAGCCAACGCACCAGACGAAACCCGATGGATGCGACCTTCGCCCGGGCCGCTCTGCGCAGGATACACAATTGGCGAAAACACGTCCTGCACTCCAGGAAGCGGAGATCCAGTGTCAGAGTCTTGTCGCTGCCCCTTCTTGCCGTGAAACACGTACGTAGTTGTATGCATGCATCGCCCGCCATTCAGCGGGCGCGTGCTGATCGCGGCTCCCTGCGGTTCAGGATCGTACGGTGTCGCGCGTACGGGAGTTGGTGAAGCACGCCTAGCTGAGACATCCGTCGTCGATCCACCTCACTCACGATGCGAAATCGTACGATGAAAGCAAAGGGACGCGACGAGCAACCTGTCCATTGGACAAGGGCAGGCCCGGAATTCGAGCGACGAGACCGGGTCTGCATGCAGGCCGTGCGGGGAACGGGTCATGTCCGTAGTGGAGATTGACAACAACACGCCGTTGGCAGAGTGCGGCTTCTCCGGCTGTGCTCAGCCCTCGGTTCGCGCCGGCTTCCTGCCCGTGCCGTTGCAGCACATGCCGTTGTCCGTCCTGAACACGGTTCCGGTGTACGTGAAAGCCCGCACGACCGGTAATCGCAATGCCGTTTTCGCAGACACGTATTCCCTTTACACGGCGGGTGTGGTGCCGCTCTCGGAGGCCGACCGGGAACGCCTGATCAGCAACGGGATTCGATTCGTCTATGTCCGGATCGCCGATCAGCGGCGGCTGCAGCGGGCGTTGGAGTCATGCCTGGCGTCCGTGGCCGGCGACCCTGAGGTCCCGGTCAGCGAGGCGTCGGCCCTCGTCTACGAAACCAGCTTCGGCCTGATGAACGAGGTGCTGTCCGATCCGACGCTGCGCACGGCCGCCGACCCGCTCCGGCACGTGTGTGAAGCCATTTCCACGTTGGTGGTGTGCCATCAGAACGCATTCTCTCACCTGTTTGCGGCGGCGCGGCATGACTTTTTCACGGCCACACATCTGGTGAACGTGGCGACGTGGATCGTGCCACTGGCCTATCAGCTTGGATGCAAAGACGAAGCCGAGTTGATCCAGATCGGACAGGCCGGTCTGCTGCACGACCTGGGCAAGGTCCGCGTCTCTTCCGAAATCATCAACAAGGAGGGGGAGCTGACGGACGAGGAGCGGGGGGAGATCCGCCGGCATCCCGAAATCGGGCACGAACTGCTGGCCACGGCGGATTGGTGCTCCGAGCTGGTGGCGACCGTGGCCCTGCAGCACCACGAGCATATGGACGGGAGCGGGTACCCGCATCAACTGAAGAGCGACGCCATCCATTTCGTCAGTCGCATGTGTGCGGTGGCCGACGCATTCGACGCCATGACCGCCGTGCGCCCGTACAAGGATCGCGCGTTGAGTGCGGCCGAGGCCATGGCCATTCTGCAGAGCGAAACGCCCGACAAGTTCGATCCACGAGTGATGGCCGCCTGGTTCCGGCTGATGGTCCCGAACGGCGCGGCCCGGGAGGAAAAGGACACGTCCGCCCGGGAACGTCGCGAGTACCCCCGCTTCCGTTTTCGGTGTCCGGCCGTCGTGCGGATTCTGTCGTCCGATGCACAGACGCCGTGCGAGCGGCCCGAGTTTGAGGCAACCACGCACAATCTCTCACGCGGTGGGATCGGGCTGTACCACGCCTGTCCCCTGCCCCTGGGATGCCGGGTCCGGGTCTATCCACAAGTCCGCGCATGGACGCGTGAGTACCTGGAGGGCACGGTCGTCCGCTGCCGAGAAACGTCGGAAGGCAGCTACGACATCGGCGTGGAATTCACTCCGGAATGCAAGGCCCTCACCCGTCGGCGGGCCGGCGCGGATGACCGATAACCCCGCCGCCGAGAATTCCGCGCCGGGTCGCAACATTATGCGTGCGCCTCGCACCGCTTGGGGGAAAGCACGTTCCGGGGTGAAGCCTGCCGGCGCACGACCCGCACGAAACGTCACACCTTCTTCCAGTCGGTCCGCGCCACCCGGGTGCCGTCGGGCAGGTCGACGATCTCGTAGTCATGAAACAGGTTCGGGGCCTCGGCGCGGGCGATTTCGAGTATCCGGGTGGCCACCTTGCGGATTTCCACCTCCGCGTGCTCGTTGGCGCGCAGCTCGATGAAGTGCCGCAGGGCGCGGGTGTTGGCCGTCACGAAGATCTTCGTCTCCGTGGCGTTGGGCAGCACGGAGCGGGCGGCCTGGCGGGCCAGCTTGCGGCGCAGAGTGGCGTCGCGCTCGTGGCGAAACACGCGGTCCAGACCCTGCACGAGCTTCACGTACGCCTCCTGGGCATGCTCCACCGCCGAGCGCCACACCTCGTGCAATTCCGGATCGTCGGCAATGCAGTCCGGCTCCACGAAATCCGCCACGGACTCGTCCACGTACCGCTGCGAAAGCTGCGAGTACCCGAAGCCCGCCCGGTGCCGGATGAGCTCGTGCGTGAACGATCGCGACACGCCGGTGATGATGAAGTTCCACACGCTGTGCTCGAGTACGCTGCCATGCCCGACCTCCAGCAGGCGCTCGATGTACGCCGCGTTGCCGCCCGGACGGGGCTTGGCGAAGCTCATGTAGCACATGCGGCCGGCCATCTCACACAGCTTCTCGCCGGCCACCGTCGAATCGGTGGCCCACTGGGTCACGCCGTGGTCGGCCAGAAAGCGGTCCACCGCCGCGTCATCCACGGTCTGGCGTCCCACGAGATAGACGGTCGGCTCGCGAAGAATCCGCATGGCTGGCTCCTGTACATTCCCGGGCGGCCCGGCGTTCCGGGCCGGACCCTGTAGATAGTCTCGCGCAGCCTCGTTTGCAACGCATGAAGGACGCCATTACACTGACGTGCTCGGCTACGTGTTGGGCCGGAAAAGGATGCGCACGGAGAATTCTTTTACTCACATGACGGAACAACCCGAACGACAGCCGGACAGCCAATCATCCGCCCGCGCCAGGCGCGTTTTCATCATCGGTTTGGACGGAGCGACGTGGGATGTGCTGCGCCCGCTGATGGAGCGCGGCCTCATGCCGCGTCTGGAGCGGTTCTGCGCCGAAGGCACGTGCGGCACGCTCTGGTCCACGGTGCCGCCGATCACGCCGGCCGCCTGGACCACGTTTATGACCGGCAAAAGTCCGGGCACGCACGGCATCATCGATTTCGAGCGGTACGACGTCCGTACGAACCGTCTGACCCTGAACACGACCAACTGCCTTCGGCACGTGCGTTCCTTGTGGCAGATCCTGGGCGACAGGGGGCTTCGTGTGGGGTGCATCAGCATCCCCATGACCTACCCCCCCACGCCGGTCAACGGCTTTCTCGTCAGCGGGTTCGGCACGCCCAACCGTGAGAGCGAGTTCACCTGGCCCGCCGGCCTGAAAGACGAGGTGCTGCGCCTCTGCCCGGATTACGGCTTCGGCAGCCGCTGGCGCCGCAAGACGCTGGGCGGCGAGGCCGTCTTTCAAGAGAACCTCGAAGCCGTCAAGCGCAGCTTTCACCACGGCGAAACGCTGGCCCGCGAGCTGGGCGACCGGCACGGCTGGGACGCACTCATGGTGGTCCTCAAGCTCGTGGACAACCTCCAGCACAAGACCTGGAAGTACATCGACCCCCGCTGGACGGCACGCCGTCCGAAACGCACCGAGGCCGTTCTTGAGTGCTTTGCGGAGCTCGACACCGTATTCGGCCGGATGGTCGATTACGCCGACCGAAACGGCGCCGCCGTCTTCGTCATGTCCGACCACGGCCACGGCAGTCTGGAGGGCCAGGCGCAGCCGAACCGGCTGCTCCAGCAGTGGGGGTTCCTGACCATCAACCCCGCCGCGGAGGGCGCCAACCGCAGCCTGGGCTGGCTTCGGCGGATGCGCAAGCGAAGGCGCGGCAAATTCGACGGGGGCATGTTCAGCATCGAGCAGGATCTGGCCATCGACCTGACCCGGACGCAGGCCTGTGTCATGCACGCGGGCATGGCCGGCTTTCTGTACATCAACCTGGCCGGTCGGCAGGAAACGGGCATCGTGCCGCCGGAGCGCTACGAGTCACTGCGGGACGAGCTTCGAGCGCGGTTTCTCGACGTGACGGATCGCGACCCGGCCGGCCGGACCATCCGGGTGTTTCGGGCCGTACATAAGCCGGAGGAATTGTACGGCTGCTCTCGCGAGGAACGGGAGTGGCTGCCCGACCTGCTGCTGGTGCCGTACGACAGTCTGGCCGTCATCCGCAAGATCCGGGCGTCGTCTCCCGTGCGCTGGTTGCCCTGGCGGCGGATCGAGGGCACACACCGCGACAACGGCATCTTCGCAGCGCGAGGGCCGGGCGTTGCTCGTGGCCGCTCGCTGGACGCCAACATCATTGACTCCACGCCCACCGTGCTGGCCATGCTGGGTCTGCCGGTCCCCGACGACATGGAAGGCCGGGTGATCGAGGAGATGTTTGACCCGCCGGTCACGATTCAGAAGGAGGCTGCCGGCGCCGCCGCCGGTTCCGCGACGGGTGAGACCTATTCGGACGAGGACATACGGAAGGTGACCGAGCGGCTCATGGATCTGGGCTACCTTCAGTAGCCTCTTCCTGAGGCTCGGCGCCCGCAGGTTGTGAGGTCGCCTGTCGCTTCCGGGCTTCCTGGGCCCTGACAATGGCCTCGAATCGGCGTGCCGCCTCCTCCCAGAAACCCATGTCAAAAAGAACGTCGGCGGGCACTTCGCGGTTGCTCACGAAGACGGTCGGCGCCTTGCTGACGCTCAACGTGCGAGCCAGTTCCACGTCCTCGGCGATGCGTTTGCGCACGGCGTCGGATTCCATTGTGGCCACGTACTGTGCGGCATCCAGCTTGAGTTTCAGAGCGACCTTGGCGTAGTCCATCTTCTCCATCATGTTGAACTTCTGGGCGTTGTAGAAGATGTCGTGCGCTTCCCAGAACGCTTCGTTTCCGCCGAGTACGCGGGCAGCTTCCACCGCCCGCGCCGCGACACAAGCCGCCGGCACGGCGTCGCCGGAAGCATACGGGTTGCAGTCGGTGCTGTTGGGCAGGTACTTGTAGACGATCCGCAACTGCCCGTTGAACAGAGGTTTCACGCGTTCATCGAAAAGCGCGGCCAGGGCCTGCGACCGCTCGTCTGCAAAATCGCCGAAAACCACGGCGGTCAGGGCTTGCTTGCCAGCACCCACGGCGGTGACCGGCTCGTCCGGGCGAAGCCTGAACCGAACCCTCGGGTTTTTCTCGTACAATTCCCAAACCTGCCGGGTCATCCGCCGTTCGACCTCCCGCCAGAACACGTCAACCGATCGGCAGACGGATGGAACGTGGCGGCCGTTGAGGTATGGGGACGGCGTGCCGCGCAGCCTGATCTTCCTGGCGAGTTCGATGTCCTCCCGGATCCGGTTGGTCACCGTGGCGGAGTCCATCGCTTCGCGGAATGCCTCCCACTCAAAACCCAGGGCCTTTGCCAGCTCCGGGAGGTATCGTGCGGGATTGGTCATCCGGGCCTGGTTCGCGAACAGCAGATCGTGGGCCTTCCAGAACGCGTCGCTTCCGCCGAGCAGGCGAGCCGCCTCGGCGGCCTTGGACGCCTCGCACGCGGCCGGGTGCATGTTGCGCGACATGTACGGATTGCACTCGGGACTGGCAGGGTAGTGCTTGAACACGATCTTGAGCCGGTCGCCGAACATCGGTTCGAGCACGTCATCCGTGTACTTCGCGAAGCGAGCACAGTGCGGACATCGGAAGTCCGTGATAATCACCATGACCGCGTCGGTCGCGTTGGGATTCTTCACGGGGTCGTCCGGACGGATGGGAATGTCCAGCAGCTCGCCCTGCTCATAGATGGCATGGAGCGTACCCGCATGCTGGCGAATGGATTCCTCAAGTTCGGCATGAGCCTTCGCCGCAGCGGCAAAAGCGATCTGGTATTGTCGCCGCCCGCGGTGCTCCGCCGCATAGTCGTGAAACCACAACTCGGCGGCCGCCACCCCGGCCATGGTCGCCAGCGTCACGAGAGCGAATCGCCGGCTGGGATGCGACGCGGAGTGCGGCGCCGCGGCCTCCGAACCTTCCGGGGCCGGAACCGCGGCCTGGTCGGCCCGGGGCCGGAGCAGAAGGGCGCCCACCAGCGCCGCCACGTTCAGGGCGTGCGCAACCAGGCACCACGGGCACCACTCGTCCAGGTCCGTGAAGAACATCAGATAGAGGAAGAACAGCACGCCGGCCACGCCGGCCACGTTCAGCAGAAGAGGAACCAGGTGCCAGTGCCGCCGATCGTACGTCACGCGGCCCACCGCCAGGTACCACGTCGCCAATGCGCTGAAGTACATCATCCCGAAAAGCGCGACTGAGCGCGGCACCATCTTGATGTCGCTCAGAATCGGCAACGGACGCGGTTCATACTGCCGCGCCAGGGCGGCCTCCGCGGCGCGACGATCCGATTCCGGTTCGGATCCGTCCTCCGATTCCTCCCTGGGAATGGGGGGAAACGTCCCCCAGGGACTGGCCACCACCGCATCACAGCTCCGGGCGCTGCCGGTTTCGGAATTCCCCTCGCAGACGTCGTCGAACCAAGTCAGCCCTGAGTGTTTCACTTCGTGCTTGAGCAGCAGAAAGTAGCTGATCAACGCGCCAGACAGGCACGCGAAGATGACAAATGCCAGAATCAGTCTCTTCCTTGGCATCCGGCAGAAACCTCATTCAACACAGGAAATCGTACGGCAGGCGCGCGCTCGCTTTGCCTCGTCCATCCCAACGCCACCGCCGTTCGCCCCTCAAATCGGCCGGACCTGAAGCCGCGCCTCCAGGTGCCGACGCACCAGACGGTAACCCCGCCCGTAGCGGCTGTCTCCCACAAACGCGATCAGCAGGGCGAGCAGCGGATACCCCAGAAAACGCAAGTACGACAAAACCTGCGTCAGCGTGTTCGGAGACTCCGGCTTGTAGTCCTTCAGCTCCGCGAACGCCAGGAACACGCCGGGAACCTGGTATTCCCCGTGGAACCACCGTGCCCACGGAAACAGCAAAGCCAGCAGCACGAGCATCCAGAAGAACGCCGACAGACTGCCCCGCACGCCGCCCAGCCCGCCGGCCAGGCACACCTGGGCCGAGGCCAGGAAGCACAGGGCCAACAGCGCGCAACTGACCTGACCCACGAATTCCGCCAGCGGTAGAAGCAGTTCGATCAGGTTCGCCACCATGGCGGTCCGGCCCGCCTTGTCCGGCTCGGAAGCCTCCTGGGACTCCACACCGGGCTGCGTCGACGCAATGCCCGCCTCCACCTGCGCGGCCGCACCCAGGATGTTGCCCCATCGCACGGAGGCAAACGCCGCCAGATGCACCAGCAGCGACAGAATCAGGAACAGCAGAAACACGCCCCGCGCGCCGCGGATCGTCCGCAGGGCCCCCTCGTAGTCCCGCAACGTCGCCTGCTCCTCCACGCTGAGCTTCGTGCTTCGACCGGAGAAATCGCTGTTCATGCTGCTGTCCTTTCGACCACTTCCATGAGCTCGATCAACCGCGGGCGACCTCGTCGAACGCCTCGTCCGCGGCCTGAATCGTGCTCTCAATCAAGTCATCCGTATGCGCCAATGACACAAACATGCACTCGTACTGGGAGGGAGCCAGGTAGATCCCGTGCTCCAGCATGGCGTGAAAAAACCGCGCGTAAGCCTTGGTATCCGACCGCACGGCCGAGGCATAATCCGTCACCGGCCCCTCCGCAAAAAACACGCACAACATGCTGCCCACACGCGTCTGGTAAACAGGAACTCCCGCCGATCGGGCCGCCTGCGAAAGCCCTTCGGCCAGTCGAGCCGACCGGGTCTCCAGCGTTTCATACACGTCCGGCTCGGCCAGCGCCTCAAGTGTCGCGATGCCGGCCGCCGTCGCCAACGGATTGCCCGAGAGGGTCCCCGCCTGGTAGACCGGTCCCAACGGCGAAACCTGCTCCATGATCTCCCGCCGGCCGCCATAGGCCGCCATCGGCAGACCGCCGCCCAACACCTTCCCCAGGCACGTCAAGTCCGGCTGAACGCCATAAAGCTGCTGGGCACCGCCCGCCGCCACCCGGAAGCCGGTCATCACTTCGTCGAATACCAGCAGCGAGCCGTGCTGGTCGCACAGGCTCCGCAGTCCGGCCAAGAACCCTTCCGCCGGCGGCACGCAGCCCATGTTGCCGGCAATGGGCTCCACCAGCACCGCCGCAATCCGTTTGCCGTGCTCTGCAAAAAGCTCCTTTGCCGCGCTCAAGTTGTTGTACGGCACCACAAGGGTGTCCGCCGTGGCGGTGCCCGGCACGCCGGGCGAGGACGGAGTGCCGAACGTCAGCAACCCGGAACCTGCCTTCACCAGCAACGGATCCACGTGGCCGTGGTAGCACCCCTCAAACTTGACGATCGCGTCCCGGCCGGTGAACCCGCGGGCCAGGCGCACCGCGCTCATGGCGGCTTCCGTCCCGGAGTTGACGAAGCGTACCATCTCGATGCCGGGCACGCGTGCGATAACCAGTTCGGCCAGTCGGACTTCCGCTTCCGTCGGAGCGCCGAAGCTGCACCCCTTGGCGGCCGCCTTGTTGATGGCCGCCACCACGCGCTCATCCGCATGGCCGAGGATCAGCGGGCCCCAGGATCCGACGTAATCCGTGTACGAGTTGCCGTCCAGGTCGGTGAGGATGGCGCCGGCCCCCTTGGCGATAAACCGCGGGATGCCGCCCACGGCGCCGAACGCCCGGACGGGCGAACTGACCCCCCCGGGCATCACTTCGCGAGCGGCCCGGAATGCGGCTTCGGACCGCACCGTGGGGGATATTTCCTCGCCTGTCTCTTCACGGCGGCTGGCGGTCATGGCAACCATCATAGGAGCCCACCAGACCGATGCAAGCCGCCCCGAGGCGGACCCCTGGGATGTGACCTATCGCCGACGGGCCACGCGGGGGTGCCGGAGCTTGATCTTCATGTCTTTCCCCGCAGACAGCCTGCCCGGGGCCTCGATCGCCCGAACCGCCTTCTTCATGTCGCTGACCTTCAAAACGACCGTGGCGCTCGCACCCCGGCCCCCGGTGGTCGCGTACATGTACGCAATGTGGATGTGGGCGTTGGATAGCCGCTCACACACGTCGGCCACCGCCCCCACCCGGTTGGGCAGCGTGACGGCCAGGACCTCCGTTTCCGTCATGGGGATGTTCATTCGCTGCAACAACACGCGGGCGCTGTCCGGCTTGTCCGTGATCAGACGCAGGACCCCGCTCTCCGCGGCGTCCATCATGGACATACCCGTGATGTTGATCTTCTCCCTGGCCATGGTGCGACAGATTTCTGCCAGCACACCCGGTTTGTTCGCCGTAAAAACGGAAAATTGCGTCGTTTGTGGCATCGGGGTTTCTCCGAAGACAGGATTCATCCACATGCGCCGGTGAGCGGCCCAAACTCGACCGCGCGATGCACATATCCTACTGCCATCGCCCGTTTTCGCCAAGCCTCGGAGCGGTACTCGCGAAAACCCACCCGCACAGCCCACTGGACCTCCCCACGATCCTCTTCGTAGACTGTCGCATGATGCGATTCGACCAGCACCTCCATTCCCGGCACTCGTTTGACTGCGATACGGACCCGGAAGACAACGTGCGCCGAGCGATCGAACTCAACCTGCAGGGTCTGACCTTCACCGAACACTTCGACACCCACCCGGACGAGTGGCAACTGTGTCGGTACAACGACGAACGCTATTCCGCCGACCTGGCGTGGCTGCGTCAGAAGTACGGCCATCAACTCCGCATCGGCAAGGGTATCGAGGTCTGTTATCAACCGCGTAATGAGGGTTTCATCCTGGACCATCTGGCCCGTCACACATTCGATCTGGTCATGCTGAGCGTGCACTGGACGCGTCGCGGCGCTTTGCACCGTCCCGAAGACTGGGCACACCTGGACCCGCCCACGGGGGTCCGCGTCTATCTCGAAACCGTGCGGGAGGCGGCAGGCTGGGCACGTGATCTGGCTCGGCAGCACGGACCGGTCTTCCACGTGCTCGGACACCTGGACCTCGTCCGGCGCTACACGCACCGCTTCTTCGATGACGACGTGCCGGACGTCGGGACCGATCTGGTGGACGACATCCTCCGCACCTGCCTGGAGGCCGGCCTCGTGCCGGAGGTCAACACGTCCACCATCCGGTCCGGCACCGGCCGGCCCATGCCGGATGGTTCGGTCATCGCCCGCTACGCCGAACTCGGAGGACGGGCCGTCACCTTCGGATCCGACGCTCACCGGCCAGAGCACATCGCCGCCGACTTCGACGCGGCCATGGCCATGGCAAAGGCCGCCGGCATCCGTCACCAAGTGGTCCTGGAGAACCGACGCATGTTGATTGTCGACCTGGATTAGACTAGAACGATGCCCCGCGTTGGCTGGCCTGAGCAAGCGACTGTCTCGCGCGGAGCGGGAAGTCGATCCAGTGCTTCATCGACACACAAGGGCACCAGCCCGCGCTGACCGGGAGGGTCGGGCACAGTGGATTATGACGTCTTGATCGTGGGAAGCGGACCGGCCGGTAGCACGGCCGCCGCTCTGCTGGCGAAAGCGGGGCATCGCGTCGCCATGGTAGGCAGCCAACCCTTTCCCTGCAAACCCGCCGGCATCGGGTGGGTCGGCGCGCAGGCCGCCCCCCTGCTGGAAAGTCTCGGCGCGTCCCGAGCGGTACTGAACCGCCCGATCGCAGACATCACGTTTCTCAGCGCGGACCTGGCCAAAGCCGCCAGTCCCAGAACACGGGAGACTCCCGGCTACTTCATCGACCGTGCCGCGTTTGAGAACGCCCTGATTGAGTCCGCCACGTCCGCCGGTGCCCACGCGATACACGGCGCCACGGTCACCGATGTCAGCCTTCGCGAGAAAAACGTGGAAGCCCGGTTCCGGGACCGCGACCCGATCCAGGGGCGGATTCTCCTGCTTGCCAACGGCCGTTCGTCCGCCCTGGTCGGTCGGATTGGCCTGACCGCCACGTCCGGGCGCTGCTGGGCCGCGTACTTCTGCACGCCCACCGGCACACCGCCGGCCCGAGACAAGGGCAAGATAAGCATCATCCTGGGTCTGACCCGGGACGGCGGCTACGGGCTGGCACTGTCCGCGGCGGGCCAACTCACCGTAGCAGTAAGCGTGCCGGGCACCCGGGCGGACGCGGTCTCGCGGCTGACACGCCTCTGTGCGTCCCTGGCGGAGGGCGAGCGCATTCCGGCCGGAGTCGATCCTCAACCGGACCGCTTGGTCATTGTGCCGCCGCCGTTGAACGCCCTGGAAATGGAAACGCACGTCGGCAAGCACGCCCTTCTCATCGGCGAGGCCGGTGGGTTCGTGGCCGCCCTCTCAAACGAAGGCGTGGTGCCCGCCATGTGGTCCGCCTCCATCGCGGCCAAGGTGGTCACCTCCGCCCTCAAGAGCCCGCAATCCCAGGACAAGCTGATGACGTTCGACACGCGATGGCGATTGGAGATGGCGGAGTACCTGCGGTCGCCCAACACCGACATGCAGTTCCTGGTGCCCCTGATCTTCTCCAACCAGCCGATGGCCGACCGCATGGCCGCCGCCTTCTTCCGCGGCGACAGCATCTGAGCCTATGCGCGCCCGCATCCTCCTGCATCGGTCACCGCATCGACGAAGCGATGGAGCAATCGCGTCGCGTTCCGGCCATGCGTCTTCAGGTCCGACCGGCGCTCGCCGGCAACTCCGTCCCCGAACGTCCGCACCGGACGGCGGCGGTGGATCGTTTCCACCCAGCCGCGGCCGCCGGGCGCGTGCCGGGCAGAGCGTGGTCCGCCTCCAGGCCTTCCGTGCTGCGCATCGGCAGGGAGCTCATGGGCGGCGCCGACCGGCGTCGGATGTTGCCCAGACACAGTCGCAGGGCCCAGCCGAGCGTTCGGCGAGCGGTCAGCAGCAGACCCTTCATACCCAGCAACTGCTCGCCGGCGTCCACCAGGTACAGCCGGCTCTTCGGCCGCACCAGCGCCAGAAGGAAGCGGACGGGATTGTAGAAATAGAGGTAGGCCGCCAGGATGTTCAACTGCTTTCGCCAGGGTTTCGGATGGAACGACGCCACAACGTGGCTTCCGCCGAGCATATGTTCCTCCACGCGGCGCCCCCCGACACTCTCGTAGGCCATCCCGGACGTGTATGTTCCGGCATACAACGCGGAGCCCGTCGCGGGCACCAGCATCAGCACCTGCATGCTGATCGCGCCGGCTTTGCGCAGCAGGCCGACCTGGTTGAGCAGACCGGCGGGCGCAGGGCCGCGACTGATCAGCGGCTGCGCGTCATGGTGCATCATCATCGGCATCGGCCAGATGCCGTGCCACCGCAGCAGGCGGAACACCTCGGTCATCTTGTCAACGCTCTGGCCCTTCTTCACCAGTGACCCGGTCATGTCCTCGATTCCCATCCACAGGGCACGCACGCCCGCCTTGCGAACCGTCCTGAAGTGGTCGCGAAGCTGAAACGCGTCATGAAGAGTGACCTCCGTGCCCCACCGGACCCGCTTGCAGAGCGGCGCTCCGTCGATTTCCGTGCGTGCGAGGGTCTCGATGATGTCCAGCGCACGCTCCTTCCGGTTGAAGAAGTTGTCATCCGTGCCGAAGTAGTTGTGGATGCGGTACTCCTGATACAGCCGCTGAAATTCGTCCGCAATCCGCCCGCCGCTCTTTGCGCGATGCTGCCGCTGGTTGTACGCGGGAATCGGGCAATAGGGACAGGCGAACCTGCAGCCAAACGTCATCACGAGGGACGCGATCGGGCTGTACCGGGCCACGCGCCCGGCGGGAAGGGCCTGTGCCGCGAGCGTCGCCCGCCGAGCGGGAGGCTCCAGCAGCCGGTAGCCCAGCACCGGGTGCGGCAGTTCGTCCAGATCGCCCAGCAAACGCTGCACACCCGTGTCGACCAGCGCCTCCGCGACGCCGGCCTTATCCGTCTGTGCGTAGACCAGGCCGGGAACGTCGTCGAGAAGGCTGCTGTTCCGCGCCCGCAGAAACGTCGAACGCAGCGATTCGCCGTTCGCCCGAATGGAGAGCAGGACCTCCAGCAGATCGAGCAGTACATATTCCTCGCCGGTGACGGCCACGTCTGCGCCCCACGGGTCGAGCGGATCGGCACTGAAGGCGTTCCAAGGCTCGTAGATCGCCTTGGGACCGCCTACGACAATCAGTGGCCGATGCCGGGAATCAATGCGGCATGCGTCGCGGGTCAGCCCCTCGCAGGCAGCGGAATGAAGCTGCATGCTCGAGACCATGAAGAGGTCCGGAACACGCCCGTCCAGACGCATCTGTTGCGGTCGGAAGTTCGGGTTCCACTGCTGCAGAACGATGCGCGTCTTCTCAAAGCCCGCGTCCAGCATGGCGGCGCCGACCGCCCGGACGCCGGCCGGCGCCATGTGCGTGGCCGCGTAAACGAAAGGGAGCATTCGCGTGCGCGGGTCGAATGCGCAGGCGATCACGGTGGTCAGGTCGTGCCCGCGGGCCAGGCGCCGCAATCGCCGGCGCAGATCGAGCATTTCCCCCGGTCGCAGCAGTTCATCGCCTCGTGGACGGGGAGGTAGTTCCATGTCTTGTCCTTCCGGCCCTTGCCTTTGTACTCACGTCGGCGTTCCCCCCTCCCGGTGCGGCGTCCGCCGGCTGTCCCCGCGCGGGCCGGCATCCACACCGTCAACGCGGCAAAAAAACCGACGCAGGCGAACACGCGGAGGCATTCGACCACATCGGCTTACTCGTGCATGGCCGCCCGCCCCTTCGGGCTGCCCTTCACCTCGTCACCCGACGTCTTCGCGTCAGACCGCGAGCACCG
Source organism: Phycisphaerae bacterium (assembly GCA_016929015.1). Lineage (GTDB taxonomy): Bacteria > Planctomycetota > Phycisphaerae > UBA1845 > UBA1845 > JAFGJQ01. The sequence goes on from JAFGJQ010000118.1 coordinate 14,085, forward strand.
CCTGCCCATCTGCTTCGGGCCGACTTCAGCGACGCACATGGTAACACTCACCCCCACGAAATCAAGCGGGCCTGCTCATGGCGGCTGAATCCCCTCCTGAACCGTTCGTCGAGGGAACAAAGAGATACTCTGTCCGGCGTTTTCCCACCATCGTTTCGAGCCGAATTCGCAATGCACGAGAAGAGACCGAGAACCACAGTAGACGGGCCCCGTATGCAACGGCGCGGCGTCACAGCCCTTCTTCGGCCACCCACCCGGCACAAAACGCCTCCAGCGTCGGCTCGAAACCGCACTCCGGGCAGCGGGTGGACGTCAGCCCTCGAAGACTGTAGCCACACTTCATGCAGTGAAGACCCGCGTCGATCCGCTCCTGCACGGGCACCACCCGCGCCGGCCAGAGAAACGCGGTGAGCATCAGCCAAAGCCCCAGCGCCACAACCGGAATCGCAACGACGCAGACCTCCCCCTCTGAATCGAAGCAGAGCACGTCACACAGCGGCACCAGAACCGCTACGTGGAGAAGAAGTCCCGAGGAAAGGATCGTCCCGATCCGCGCTCGTCGCGTCCATGTCACGCGACGCCGCCAAATCAGAATCCAGACGACGACGGCAACAACAACGCACACGCCGTTGCAGATCAGGACCGAATGCCAGGCGAAATCCAGCTGCACCACGTCCACCAGGAAGACGCAGAGAATCAGCCACAGGCCGACCACAAACGGCAGCAGGCCCATGCCCGCGGCCAGGGAACGCGCAGTCGGTGTCATCATTCGCCTCCCGTCAGCAGTGAGCGGCCAACGTGTCCGCAGGACCGACCAGCCCCGATCCAGGCCCCACCACAACCAGACGGCCACCCACACCCACAGGCCGATCAGGCTGAGGTTTTGCCCGGTGCGCAGGATGTCGTCCGTGATACAACCGACGTTGAACATCGGCTGCCACCACAGCACCTGGGCCAGAGGCACCAGCATGGTAATCGCCGTTGCGGCGGCGCGGCCAAGGGTCCATCGCACGAAGCGCCGCCAGAGCCAGAGACTCATTCCCACCGTCAACGCCGTGAGGATCAGATTGAGAACCTGCTGGTCATCCCACGAGTGCCACCCGCCAATCCAGTCTGAAACCTGGATCGACAGCGCGGGCACCAGGAAGAGCAGTCCCAGGCAGAGCATCAGCCGACCGGTAAGCGGTGTGGCCCGGATCATCGGGCAGGCGGGCCGGGGCTCGTCTGCCGTTGCCAGGGTTGCATGTGGTTTGCCTGTCATTTGTCGGGCCCGGTGAATGCCGTCGAACCGAACCGGTCAGCCATTCAGGAGTTTCATCGCCCAGTCCGGATAGCGCAGTCCGGCCGCGGCGCCGGGCGGCGCAACCTCATCGATCCGCCTCAGATCGCCCGCGGCAAGTTCCACGTCTGCCGCCGCCGCGTTCTCCTCCACGCGCTTCGCCTTGCGGGTTCCGGGAATCGGCACGATGTCATCCCCCTGGGCCAGCAGCCACGCCAGGGCCAACTGCGCCGGCGTGCAGTGCTTCTCCTTCGCGATCTGCTCAACCCGGGCCACGAGTTCCAGGTTCCGCTTGAGATTCTCACCCTGAAATCGCGGATTCATCCGCCGCCAGTCGTCGGGCGCCAGATCATCGACCGACCGAATCTGCCCCGTAAGGAACCCTCGCCCCAACGGGCTGTACGGCACGAACGTGATGCCCAGCTCGCGGCACGTCGCCAGAATCTCCGCCTCCGGGTCCCGCGACCAGAGCGAATACTCCGTCTGAAGCGCCGAAATCGAATGCACCGCCGCCGCCCGACGAATCGTCGCCGGCGACGCTTCGGACAACCCCAGGAATCGTACCTTCCCCTGCTGAACCAACTCGGCCATGGCCCCCACGGTGTCCTCAATCGGAATCGCCGGGTCCACCCGGTGCTGGTAGTACAAGTCCACGTGATCCAGCCCCAGACGACGGAGGCTCGCCTCACAGGCTGACTTGACGTACTCCGGCCGGCCGTCCACGGAGCGCGTCTCCCCATCCGCCCGGACAATGCCGAACTTCGTGGCCAGCACCACGCGATCCCGCCGGTCGCGAACGGCCCGCCCGACCAGTTCCTCGTTGTGTCCCCGACCGTACATGTCGGCCGTATCGAGGAAGTTGACGCCCACCTCCAGCGCCCGGCGAATCGTGGCGATCGACTCGTTTTCCTCGTGGGGGCCGTAGAACTCGGACATCGCCATGCAGCCGAGCCCGATGGCGGACACGCTCGGACCATTTTTCCCCAATTTCCGGTATTTCATGTCACACCTTCCTTCGCTTGCCCGGTTTCAACCTTCGACGTGAAAGGCTTCTGTCCCCCACGCGGGCCAGGGTGGCGTTCCTGCGGGCTTCCACAATTGACCCGCCCCGGACCTCCGGACCCTGGGGACTTTACCTCCCTTCGCAACCGGGGCAGTTTACACTATCATGACCGTCGGGGAATACCGACTCGCACAACGCGATCGCACCCTCCGCAAGGGACGCCGGCACATGAGTGAGCCGCTGTACAGGGTCAGGATGGACGGATGGACGCTGGAGAGCCGGCAGGAGCCGCTCGTCCGCGTCGGCATTGTGTTGCCCGAAGACGGCGCCGTGTCTGTGCGGATGGATGCGTCCGAGGCCGACTACCACGTAGTCCCGACATCCGACGCGGAAGGAAGCGGGTATGCCGCCCGCTCGCTCATCCTGCGCGTGGACGGCGAGCGAATCACCCTGGTGGTCGATGGAAAGACCGCGGACACAGCGCGTCGCTGGAGGGTCACTCCACCTGTCGCGGAGCGGGCGCATCCCCCGCTCATCACGCTGCACGACGTGGTGGCCGGCCGCGGGTTCCACTGGGAAAAGCGTATCACGCAGGTGGTGCCTGGCGCCTTTGTCGCCTCGACCCGTGACGGACGGATTCTGCTGGTCAACGAAATCCCGATCGAGGACTACCTCAAGGGCGTCATCACCGCCGAAATGGGCGGCGAGTGCCCCATGGACCTTCTCAAGGCCCAATGCGTTACGGCCCGTACCTGGCTGCTGGCCCGGACCGAGCGCAAGCACGAGGCCCAGGGCTTTGACTTCTGCAATGACGACTGCTGCCAGCGCTATCAGGGGTTCACGCATCTGACGCCGGCGGGGCACGAGGCCGTGGAGTCGACGCGGGGCGAGGTCATGATTCATCGCAGCGGCATCCTCATTGACGCCAACTATTCCAAGTGCTGCGGCGGTGTCGTCGAAGGCCCGGAACCCGTCTGGGGCGTCCACAAGCCCGGGCAGTACGTGGTGGCCGACGCGCCGCCGGACTCGTATGCTCGTCGCTTCGTCCCACTTCAGCCCGGCCAGTTGGATGAGTACCTGACCGGCGACTGGCTCAAAACGTGCGACGTATTCTGCAGCCCGAACGTCGTCTCACCGGCGGATTTCGCGAAGTACCTGGGCGCGGTGGACGAGGCGGGCAGCTACTTCCGCTGGACGGTCGAGTATCCGCGGGCGCGGCTGGAAGAGATCCTCCGCACCAAGTTCTTCGAACGAACGGGCATCACCGGCCGCGAAGCCCTGGCGGAGTTGCTGGATCTCGTCGTCACCCGCCGCGGCCACTCCGGTCGGGCCACCGCCCTGCACGTGGTCTACCACGACCCGGAGCAACGGCGCCGCACGGCGACGATCGAGGACCAGTACTGGATCCGCCATGCCCTGCACGAGAAGTTTCTCTTCAGCAGTGCGTTCAAGGTGGCGGCCGAGCGGGACCAGGCGGACCGGCTCCAGACCATTCGCCTGATCGGCGCCGGCTGGGGCCACGGGGCCGGCCTCTGCCAGATCGGCGCCCTGGGCATGGCCCTGCAGGGCTACGACTACGCGACAATCCTGCACCACTACTTCGAGCAGATGGATATCCGGCGGGCCTACTGAGCCTATCCGGCTGTGTGCCGGCATCCGCCCGACCACGGCAGGCGTGAATGCCTCTTGCGGGCAATGCTGCATGCCTGTTTGCATCTGCTACAGAGTACGTCGTCGAAGCTGGCCGCAGGCGCCGTCGATGTCCAGACCACGGCTGCGGCGCAGGTGCGCGTTGACGCCGCGCTCGCGGAGAACCTCCAGGAAGCGCTGCGATGCGTCGGCCTCCGGGCGCCGATAGGGCAAGCCCTGGACTGGGTTGTAGCGAATCAGGTTGACGTTGCTCCGCATGCGCTTGGACAGGGCCGCCAACTCCCGGGCGTGCTCCGGGCGGTCGTTCAGCTCGCCCAGCAGCACGTATTCCAGCGTCACCTCGCGACCGGTGCGATCGAACACGTACACCGCCGCATCCACAAGCTCGTCAATCGAGATCTGCGCCGCCCACGGCACGATCTGCCGGCGCAGTTCATCGTTCGGTGCGTGGAGCGACAGGGCCAGCGTGATCTGGAGTTCCTCGTCCGCCAGCCGGCGCATCCCTTTCGGCAACCCCACCGTGCTGACGGTGATCTTCCGCGCCCCGATGTTCATCCCCCACGACGCATTGATCACGCGCAGTGCTCGAACCACCGCCTCGTAATTCAGCAACGGCTCACCCATGCCCATGAAGACGACGTTCGTCAGCCCGCGATCGTCCCCGCAGAGCCGGGTCAGCCGCATGGCCTGCTCAACGATCTGCCCCGCGGACAGGTCCCGCTCCAGCCCGCCCAGCCCGCTGGCACAGAACACGCAGCCGGCCGCACACCCCACCTGTGTTGAGATGCAGGCCGTCCGCCGGTCCGCGTCGGGAATGAGGACGCATTCACTGGTTGCCCCGTCCGGCCATCGCAGCAGCAGCTTGCGAGTCCCGTCGGACGACGCAACGTCCCGCTCGATGCCGGACGTATACAGCCCGCACGTCTGCGACAACGCCTCTCGCAGGGCCTTCGGCAGGTTCGTCATGTCCGCGAACTCACCCGCCATTCGGCGATAGACCCACTCGAGCAATTGCGTCACACGGTACGCCGGCTGCCCCGCCAGCGCGGGTACGGACGCAAGCTCCTCCGGAAACAACCCCAGGAGGTGGGACGGATCGAAGATTGGCACCGGCTCTGCCATGGTCAATTCGGGCGGGTGACGGCCCCGTCAGCGTGGTTGTCGGCGAGTCGTCTTCCTGCGGCGGCGGACCTTCTTCTTCGCGGCCTTCCGTTTCGGCCTGGCGGCCTGCGAAGTGGCCGGGCGCGATTTCGATCGGCCGTCTCGACCCGCAAAGGCATGGCGCAGCACATCATCCGTGGTTTTGGCAAATACGAATTTGAGCTGCTCGCGGATGTCCTGCGGAATCTCCTGAAGGTCTCGCTGGTTGCCTTCCGGGAGGATCACCCGCTTGAGGCCGGCGCGGTGGGCCGCCAGGATCTTTTCCTTGATGCCGCCGACCGGCATCACGCGGCCGCGCAACGTGATTTCCCCCGTGATGCCGGTGTGCCGATCGACGCAACGATCTTTCAACAACGAAACCAGGGCCGCCAGGATCGCGCTGCCCGCCGACGGCCCGTCTTTCGGGATGGCGCCGGCCGGCACGTGGATGTGGTAGTCGTGGCGCAACACGTCCGCCGGATCGATCCCCAGGCTCGCCGCCCGCGACCGCACGATGGAGAAAGCCGCCTGCGCGCTCTCTCGCATCACGCCGCCCAGTTGCCCGGTGAGGTTCAAATTGGCGTTCCCGGGCATCTTCGTCGCCTCGATGAATAGGATGTCTCCGCCCGTCGGCGTGTACGCCAGCCCGGTGGCGACGCCCGGCAAGGACACGGCGGTGGCCACCGACGGCTCCAGCAGCGGCGGCCCGAGGTCCGCCTCGATGCTCTTGGGCGTCACCCGGCTCGAGCCCTCTTCACCTCGCACGACCGCCGCCGCCCGGGCCCGGCAAACGCCGGCAATCTGGCGCTCCAGGTTCCGGACGCCCGCTTCCCGGGTATAGCCGGTGATGAGCCGATTCAGCGCCGTCTCGTCGAAGACCACCTGATCGGGCCGCAGTCCGTTCTCGTCAAGCTGCCGCGGAACCAGGTATTGCCGTGCAATCTCCAGCTTTTCACGATGCGTGTAGCCCGGAATGTGGATAACCTCCATCCGGTCCAGCAGCGGCTGCGGGATGGGGTCCATGTAGTTGGCCGTCGCGATGAACAACACGTTGGACAGGTCGAACGGGACGTCCAGGTAGTGATCCGTAAACGTGTTATTCTGGGCCGGGTCCAGCACCTCCAGCAGGGCCGACGCGGGGTCGCCCCGGAAATCCGAACCGATCTTGTCCACCTCATCCAGCATGAAGACGGGGTTGTTTGACTCCGCCTTGCGAAGTTCCTGGATGATCCGACCCGGCATCGACCCGATGTACGTGCGCCGGTGCCCGCGGATTTCCGCCTCGTCCCTCATGCCGCCCAGCGACATGCGAATGAACTTGCGTCCCAAGGCCCGGGCGATGCTCTTGCCCAGCGATGTCTTGCCGACGCCGGGCGGGCCCGTGAAGCACAGGATCGGACCCCGTCCGTCTGGCTTGAGCTTACGAACGGCCAGGAACTCCAGGATCCGCCGTTTGACCTTCTCCAGGCCGTAGTGATCCTCATTCAGGATCGCGTCGGCCCGGTTCACGTCCAACTGGTCTTCGGTACGTACGCTCCAGGGCAGCGCGCACAGCCAGTTCACGTAGTCCAGCGCCACGCCGTACTCGGGTGAGGCCGGATGGATCTTCGCCATCCGCTCGACTTCGCGCTCGGCCTCGGCCAGGACCGGCGCGGGCATCTTCGCTTCCTGGACTTTCTGGCGCAGCCGCGTGATCTCCGAGCCGGCGCCGCTTTCCTGGCCCAGTTCATGCTGAATGGCCTTGAGCTGTTCACGCAGGTAGTGCTCACGCTGGGCCTTGTCGAGTTGTGAGCGGACCTGGGACTGGATCTTCTTCGAGAGTTCCAGGACGTCGAGTTGGCCTTCCATGGCGGCATGCACCTTGCGCAGCCGGGCCGGCACGTCGAGCGTCTCGAGCACCTCCTGCTTGTGTACGAGGCTCAGAGAAAGGTTGGCCCCCAGAAAATCCGCCAGCCCGCCCGGCGTGCGAATATTGTCAAGCACAATGCGGGCCTCGTCCGGCACGTTCGGCGACAGCTCCAGGATGCGGTGCGCGGCGTGACGCGCGTTGTGCATCAGCGCCTCCAATTCCGTGGACAGCTCCTCCGAATCGTGACGGGGGTGGACCTTCGCCTCCAGGTACGGCTCGGCCGACGTCAAGTCCTCGATGCCCACGCGAACGACGCCGTGGACCACGATGGTCTCCGTCCCGTCCGGCAGCTTGTACATCTTGAGGATCATGCACGCCGTGCCGATCCGGTGCAGGTCGTCGAGGTCCGGATCGTCTTTCTCCGGGACCCGCTGGGCCACCGCGCAGATCAGCCGGTCCCCCGCCAACGCCATGTCCAGCAGACGCTTGGACTTCTCCCGGGAAACGGCCAGCGGCATGATGGTGCCCGGAAAGGCCACCGCGTCACGCAGCGGCAGGATCGGAAGAACGGCAGGGATGACGATGTCCCTGGGGTCGATGGCCCGCGTCTCGTCCGGCGGACGCGCAGACACCGGGACCTCTTCCACGGAATCGTCCTCAAAATCGAGGTCCGTTTCCGGTGTTTCGTGCTGAGAATCCTCTTCTTTCATCTTGCCCCGCCGGGTGCTCTGAGGTTCATTCGTCCACGCTCTGTCGCTCGCGCGGCAGGTCAATCCACAGGTACCCCTTCCGGTAGACCGCCTTCACGTCCGCCACCCGAACGTCCGGGGTCAGGCGGACCTTGCGATGGAAGCGGCCGGAGTTGATCTCCATCAGGTGTACGCTGACCCGCCCCTCGCCGTCCGGCACGCTCGGCTTGGGCCGAACGCCCCGGACGTGCAGCGTCCGCCCCTCCACGTACACGTCGATCTGCTCCCGCTCCATGCCCGACAGGTCCGCGCAAACAACGTACCGCTCCGCCAGTTCGTACACGTTGATCGCGGGCACCCACAGGTCGGGCGCCGATGAGCGGAACAGGTTCCCGCCCATCATCTCGTCCATCATGGAACTGAACTGGTCGGCCATTTTCTTGAACGCTTCGTCCACGACTGGATCCCCCGCTTCCCCCGTGCTCATGCGGCCGGATACGGCAGCCAGCGTACCGCCGCCTGAAAAACACGTCAAACACCGATGAAGGCACAGAAAGCCCCGGCGACTGTGAATGATGAGCGTTGCAGGGCGAGACGGCGTCCGCTCCCATCCCTGCCAAAGGATTCACCTCCTGCGGATGGATGCGTAGGCCGCCAGGGCACGCGCCCGCGCCTGGCCGTGGTCCACGATCGGGCCGGGATACGTCTGACCGATCCGGACGTCCGCCTTCCGAAGCACGGCCACCGGCGCCTCCCACGGCTTGTGAATCCACTCCGCCGGCAGCTTGCCGAGTTCGGGGACCCATCGGCGAACGTATTCCCCGTCCGGGTCAAACCGCTCGCCCTGGGACACCGGGTTGAACACCCGGAAATACGGAGCGGCGTCCGCCCCGCACCCGCCCGTCCACTGCCAGCCCAGCGTGTTGTTCGCCAGGTCCGCGTCCACCAGCGTGTCCCAGAACCAGCGGGCGCCGTCCTGCCACGAAATGAGGAGGTCCTTCACCAGGAACGACGCCACCACCATCCGCACGCGGTTGTGCATCCAGCCGGTCGTCCAGAGCTCGCGCATGCCCGCATCAACGATGGGAAACCCCGTCTCGCCCCGCTGCCATGCCTTGAGCGAGCGCGTGTCGCTTCGCCAGGGAAAACTCCGAAACTCGTTTCGCAACGGGGCCGTCGCAGTGTGGGGAAAGTGGTGAAGCAGATGATAGGCAAACTCTCGCCAGAAGATCTCCTTGAGGTACGCCTCCGCGGACTTCGCCCCCGCAAAGCCGCGACGGCCCATTCGCTCTCGAACCGCCACCCAAACCTCACGTGGACTGATCTCTCCGAAGTGCAGGTGAGCAGACAGCCGCGAACTGCCCCTGCGGTCCGGCCGGTTGTGATCCTCGTCATATCGAGCCAGAGCCGATTCCAGGAAATCCTCCAACTGCTGCGACGCACCCTCCCGGCCGGGAACCCAGGCCGCCCGCATTCCGCTCGTCCAGTCAGGCTCCGGCAGCAATCTCAGAGAATCGAGGCTCTGCGACGCCGGCCAGCGTGACGGGGCCGGCAGTGTCCGGGGAACCGGCAGAGGCGAACCGGGGTCCAGCGTCTGCCCGCACGCCCGCCAGAACGGCGTGTAGACCCGGTACGGACCGCCCTGCTGCGTCAGCACCTCGGCCGGGTCCGTCAGCAGGTTACCGTTGAAGTTCTGAACGCGCAGCCCACCCCGCAGAAGCGCATCCTCCACGGCCGCGTCGCACCGCACGGCCGATGGTTCGTAGCATCGGTTCCAGAATGCCGCGACCGCACCCGAGGATCGCGCCACCGCGAGCAATTCCGCGATCGGCTCGCCCCGGCGAACGATCAGCCGCGATCCCAACCGCTCCAGGTCTTTCGCCAGGGCCGTCAGGGAATGGTGCAGCCACCACCGGCCGGCCGCTCCAGTCACCCAACCACCCTCGGCCGCCGGCGCGCAAACATAGACCGGCACTACCGGCCCTCCCTGCCGCACGGCCGCGTCGATGGCCGGGTTGTCATGCAGGCGAAGATCCTGACGAAACCAGACGATGCTCGCCAGAGTCCTGACTCCTCTCAGCTCATCTCTGAGTCGTGTTGGTTCAACTTGAAATGGAAGATCGCCGCGTCTGAGTCATGTATCTCCGGGAGACCGTCTCCCGGTGTCGCACTCCATCGGCCTTCCGCAGCTCGCGGCTGCGCCCCGACGAACCGCCGAGGAACGGCAACGACTGCCACTCGCCATTTGGCTTGGCCCTTCGCGCGGCACTCGCGCCCCCGGCAGGTCGGGATTGCCTTATGCCCTCGAGCATAGCATCGATCCGCAGTCTCGAGCAAGCCATCCGCGTCTGGCCACGTCGCGGGCCCCCCGCCAAGAGCCCCTGCCGCGGTCCGAACCATCTCGATCCGGCGGTTCCACTCGTCGAAAAACGTGCTCTCCAGCCGCACAGCTTGTCCGCCGAAGTAACGCACCCGACCGCGCTGTGCAGTTGGACCGTGTTGGAGTGCTCCACACGCCCGGCCACGAGTCGGCGTGCCTCGTCCAGGCTCCGTCACCGCGGAACACCCCCCACGCTTCTGGCTCGCGGGTGTCAACTCTGTCCGCGGGCGTTCCTGCCTTGCATCCACCTTTTGGTCTTCCCCTCCCCAAGTGCCCTATGCGAAAGCTCGAATCACTGGAGCGACCGTAACCCATCGCCCAACAACACTCTATAGCTGCACCCGCAGGTCCGCACATATGATCGAAACGATGCTGGGCGCGACGTGGGTAATTCCGTATAATGTCATATGGAAGCTTGGCCGCCGCGCCGGCGGGCGAGATGTTGCGCAACTCGTCTTGTCGGAGAAAAAAGAGGCTATCCCGCAGGACACATAACGAGGAGGAAAGATGATGACCGTTTGCAGGGCATGGGTAGTAGTAGTATTGGTTGGTGTGCTCGTTGCTTCCGCCGCCGAAGCCAACATCCGCATTACGGAATACACGTACCGTAGCGTGGCCGATGGTTTGGGGGACCGCGATCGCGAATTCATCGAACTGACCAACGTCGGTGCAATGCCGGTCAACATGACCGGCTGGAGTTTCGACGACGACAAGCGAGTGCCGGGCACGTTTGACTTGAGCGCGTTCGGCCTCGTCATGCCGGGAGAATCGATGATCATCACCGAGACAACAATCGAACGGTTCCGCGACGAGTGGTTTCTCGACCCCTCAACCAAGATCATCGGCAACCTGGGCGATCCCGTCGGTAACAACCTCGGCCGCAACGACGAGATCAACATCTTCGACGGGCTGGGTGGCCTTGTCGATCGACTGACCTACGGCGACCAGGACTTCCCGGGCAGCGTTCGTACGGACGGTGCGAGCGGGTGGGTCAATCTGGCCGGCCTCGGTGCGAACGACCCGTACGCGTGGACTCTATCGACCGTCGAAGATTTCCAGGGTTCGTGGACGGCGATAAGCGGTGATGTCGGCAGCCCGGGCGCGCACGCAATCCCGGAGCCCGCCGGAGTGTTTCTGCTGCTGGGAGGAGGATTACTGATGCTCAACGGTCATCGACCCAAGCGTTGCATGTCCGCAACCAGGTTGGCCGCGTAGAACACAGCCGTGTGCGAGAGTCGATCAGCCGAGGCGCCGCTTGGGGGTGCCGGTTGCGCTGCAATGAGGACGGGAGCCTTCCTGGATGCCGGGATTCGGGGCATGTGCGAGCGGCGATCGCGAGCCCGGGGCTGCCGAACGCTTGCCAGGACTTCATTCGTGCCGCAAGCGACGTAGTGAGTGGCACAAAACAGCCGCAACGTGGCCGAAACCGATTTCGGACGACACGCACGACCACTCGCCGCGTCGACGCCTTCGGCCGGTTGCGTCGCAAGACGCCCCGCTGCTCCGGGCATCGGTTCTCTGGCAGGAAGGAATGACATCGTCCTCCCAGGCGGCCGGCGCAATGTGTGTTTCGTCGTAGCTCGCCGTTTCAGCATGTCGAAGGCACGAACCCCGCAGGATCATGCGCAGGAGGGTATTATGTCGCGTCAAACCGTCACATTCTGTCTGGTGTTCCAGGTAGGCATGCTGGTTCTGGTTAACCACGCGACGCCACAGGACATCGTCATTAATGAGTCGATGGCCTCCAACAGCAGCACCATCGCCGACGAAGACGGGGATTACGAGGACTGGATCGAGCTGTACAACCCGGGTTCGGAGACGGTCGATCTGACCGGGTGGGGGCTTTCGGACAACGAGGCACAACCCTTTCGGTGGGTGTTTCCCCCAGTAACGATCGACCCCGGTGCGTATCTCCTGGTCTGGGCATCCGGGAAGAACCGGGCAATACTGGGATCCCCCCTCCACACCAGCTTCAGCATCAGCGCCTCCGGCGAAGAGGTTCTGCTAACCAACGCGATTGGCGTGCGTGTCGACGAGGTGATCCTGCCGCCGCTCCCTTGCGATCTTTCATATGGAAGACTCCCCGATGGAGAGGAAGCATGGTACTACTTCGATCAACCCACGCCCGGCGCAAGCAACGCGACCATCGGCTATACGGAAATCCTCGCCCCTCCAACCTTCTCTGCTGAAGGAGGATGGTCGCCAGGCGACCTCACGCTGACGCTGAGCGCCAATCACCCATCTGCACTCATTCTCTACACGCTCGACGGTTCTGAACCGCATCCCGACGCGATCGGCGGAGGGCTGGAGTACTTGGTCAACTACTTCTACCCGGGGGAATGGGTCGAAAGTGTTAATCTCCCTCGCCAGAATCAGACGTTCGTTTGCGACGGCCCTATTTTCATCTCGGATCGCAGCCAGGAAGCGAACGATTTGTCCGACATCATCACCACGTACCGGAACGCGCCGACCATCTGGTGGAACCGTCCGACAAGCCTCATTCAGAAGGCAACGGTGGTTCGCGCCCGCGCCTGGCCGCTGACTGATACGATCCTGCCCAGCCAAACGAAGACCGCCACGTACCTGATTTCTCCAGATGGGCCAAGTCGCTACACGTTGCCCGTGATCAGCGTTGTCAGTGACGCAAACCACCTTCTGGGATACGAGGATGGTGTCTATGTGGAGGGCAAAGGCTATTTTGACGGAGGTGGAAGTGAAACCGCCTACGTCTATACCGGCAACTACTGGTCAAACTGGGAAGTCCCGATTCATCTGGAGTTGTACGAGGACGATGGGAGTCCCGGACTCTCTCAGAACCTTGGAATGCGCATTCACGGTGGCGGCAGCAGGAGCAGGCCGATGAAGGCGTTCCGGCTCTATGCCCGATCCGAGTATGATCCAAGCAACCTCATGCACTATCGCTTCTTTCCGGAAGAGACCTACCAGCCGGGTGGTGCCCTGGACACCTACAAACGGATTCTCGTGAGACTGGGCGGGAATCTGATGAACCTCATTACGGACGCCGCCGTGCACCGCATCATGGAGCCTGGACGCGCTGACGTACAGAAGAGTCGCCCGGTAGTCCATTTCGTCAACGGTGAGTACTGGGGTGCAGCCAACATTCGTGACAGGCAAGACGAGTACTACCTGGCATACAAGTATGGCATCGACCCGGAAAACATTGTTCTGCTGGATGCGCCATGGGGCTTGGGAAGCTCCAGCATGGTGGAAGTCGGAGAGCCGGACGACATCCTGCTGTACAGAGAACTGTACACTTTTGTCGTGGGCAACGACATGAGCGATCCGGCAAACTACGCTCACGTCCAGACTATGATCGATTTTCAGAGTTACATAGACTACAATGTCATGTTCATCTACCTGAACAACATAGACTGGTACGGCCACAAGCATTTCCGGTATTGGCGTGTGCGGGAAACCAGCGAGTTGCCCTATCAGGACGGCAGATGGCGAATGATGGTTTGGGATTTTGATTCCAGCCCCCGCACCGCTGATTTTGACTTCCTTCTGAATTTCATCCACCCCGAGGGCGGAGGCAACGGCTGGAACTCCGGCAATCCCGAGCGAACGGCGCTGCTGCGCAACCTCTTGGAGAACCCGGACTTCCGTAACCTCTTTCTCAACCGATTCGCGGATCACATCAATTCCACATTTCGACCGGAGCGCATCTCGCAAATCGTCCAAGGGGTGTTCGACGTTCTGCAGCCGGAGTTGAGTGAGCACTTTACGCGTTGGGGATACTCTGGAGGAAGCCAGAGCCACGTGGACTCCTGGATCAACTTCGCCAACCAGCGACCCGCCTATCAACGTCAGCATATTCGGGAGCATTTTGACATTTCAGGCGACATCGCCCTAACCGTGGACGTGAGCGATCCGCAGCACGGTCATGTCCGCGTGAACACGATTGACATCACGCCGGAGACACCGGGCATACCCGAAGCGACCTATCCGTGGACAGGCATCTACTTCGAGAACATACCCGTCACAGTAACGGCCGTC
>JAFGJQ010000119.1 GCA_016929015.1 Phycisphaerae bacterium
CTACGAACTGATCGCCCTGCCGCTGAAACTCGCCGCCAGCGACGGTGCCCCCGCCCGCGTGATCGTTCGCTCACGGTCGTGAACGCGGAACGTGTTCCTGCGGGTTCTCGGCGCGGAGGGACAAGAAAACGAGGGCGGCAGGCATGAGCAGGCTGGCCAGGATGATGGCGTGGTAGCCGCCGCTCAGGGTTTGGCCCGCGCTGAACCAGACCGGGCCGATGGCGCTGGCAAACACCATCACGGACATGTTCACTCCGCTGATTGCGCCCAGGTGTTCGCGCCCGAAGAAGCGGGGCCACGTCACGGTGGCAATGGTGGCGAACAGTCCGCCCCCGATCCCATAGCCAATCACCAACAATGCCCGACCCCGGAAGTGACCAAACTCTGAAAGCCCGAATGTCCCCACGGCCTGCATGAGCAACATGGCCGCAAGCAGCCATTTCAGGCGCACCCGGTCGCTCAGCCAGCCGGCGAAGAGGTTCGAGACCACCCCAAACGCGGCCATGGGCAGAAACACGGAGTAGGCCTGCTTGCGATCGAGCCCCGCTTCCTCGCCGAGCGACGCGATGTGAAACGCCAAGGCCGTCACGATCAGGGCCTGCGAGGCCAGCCCCAGGTTGAACGCCCAGAAGGGAAGCGTTCGGATCGCCTCGCTCCGGGTGAACTCGCGCCGTGTTTCAGGAACCCGGGCGGCCATCTGGCGCTGCCACTGCTCGTCCCGGACGCCGTCCATAACCAGCCCGCAGGCCTCGGGATTGTCACGGTGAAACACAAGGCCGATGAGGCTCATTCCGCCCCCCACGGCCGCGGCCAAAGTCAGGGCCGCCCCGCGCCAACCCAGAAGCTGCACCAGGTGATTCAGGAGCAGCGGTGATCCGTTGAATCCGAGAGACACAAACACGCCGGAGATTCCTGTGGCCAGGCCGCGCCGGTGGTTGAACCACTTGCCGATGGCCACGCGTGATGCCAGGGTCAGGCACCCCTGCCCGAAAAAACGCATCAGGAAAAAGCAGACAAGAATCGCGCAGAGTGACGCGGTAACCGAGCCGCCCACCAGTGCGGAAAGCCCGTCGGATTGTGAAAGCACGAGCACACTGAGCCCCAATCCCAGCGACGAGAGCACCATCATGACGCGCAGGCCCAGACGGTCCTGGAAACGGCCGGCAACGGGTAGAAGCAGGCTGCTGCCGATTGTGCCGAACATATAGGCCGTACTGAGTTGGACGCGGGACAGACCCAGCGCCGTGATGAGATCATCCGTGAAGACGCCGACGCCCATGGTCTGGCCGGGAATGCTCGCGATAATACCGAGAGTGCTGGTGGCGACGATGACCCAGCCGTAGAAGAAACGCCACTGCCGCGGCGCAAAGGGAACGTCGTTCCAACGCGTGGTTCGCAAACGCTCCGGCGGCCGGTCGCTACTCATGGTTCTGCTTCGATTCCAGCGCGAATTTCGCCCCCTCCTTGGCGCAGGTCTCGCGATCTCCTCGTCAGTTCAGCCGAGCCGGACCGGGCCGCACGGCGGACCCCGCTAAGGTACATCGAAATCGCAGGAAGACAGTACCGGGGAACCGGCAGGACGGCAAACGATGCTCAGTTCTTCATCCCCGTCATGGTCACGCCCTGGATGAAATGTCGCTGGGCGAAGAAGAAGGTCAGGATCACCGGGACGGTCATGATCATCGAGCCGGCCATGATCAGGGTGAACTGGTTCTCGCGGCCGGCCAGAAAGCTGAACAGGCCAAGGGCCAGCGGGTAGAGCCGCTGGTCGTTCACGTAGATCAGCGGCGTCATGAAGTCGTTCCAGACGAACATGAACGTGAAAATGGACACCGCCGCCAGGGTCGGCCGCATCAGGGGCAAGGCCACCGTGAAGAAGATCCGCGTCCAGCCGCAGCCGTCGATCTTCGCGGCGTCCTCCAGATCGCGCGGAATGCCCTTCATCGCCTGCCGAAGCAGGAATACGGCAAACGCGTTGACGGCCAGGCAATTCGGCACCCACAGCGGGGCCAGCGTGTTGTACCAGCCGAGGTACTTGTACACGACGAACGACGGGATCATCGTCACCTGCGGCGGAATCATCAGCGTGGCCAGCACCAGCACAAAGCTCAGCTCACGCCCCGGCCAGGTCAGCCGGGCGAAGGCAAACGCCACCAGTGCGCAGCTCAGGGCCGTGCCCAGCACGTTCACGATCACCAAAAAGACACTCGTCTTGAAATACCGCCAGAACGGCACCTGCTCGAACGCCTTGCGGTAGTTCTCCGTGCCCTTCGCCCAGAACGCCTCGGGCGTTGAGCTGCGGCTGAGCCGCACGCGCAGCTTGATTGTGCGCGGGCCGTGATCGTATTGTGGTCCGCGATCCACTTCTTCCAGCAAGATGTATTGCCGCGCGACCAGGCGATCGTCGTCCGAGCTCGGCTCCTGCAGGTTCACATCCCACCAGGTGTCCTCGCCCAGGTAGCGCGGCGAGGCGGAACGAAGCAGGCGACCGCCCGTCTCGACGAACAGGCGCAGATCGTGCCAGGTCTGGTCACGGCGCAGGCTCAGGCTGAGACGCTTGAAATCCTCATCGTAATCGAACGGAAGCTCCAGCACCGTGGAAAGCTCGAATGCCTCCCCCTTGGTGAAATCGTATTGCAGCAGGGCCACTGGCCGTTCGCTCTCCTCTCGCGCGTGCAATATCACCGGGCCGGACTCGATCTGCCAGACTTCATGCACCGGCCGGTCGCCCGTCAGGTCATGAATGGCGTATTGCCGGTCCTTGACCAGGACCTTTCCGACCGAAAAGTAGCGACACGCCTGGTCGAACACTTTGTTCAGTGCCGACATCTCAACGGCATTGCGCAACTTTGTGCGAAAGACGCTTTGCTCGTCACTCCGCCACGAGTCCAGCGGAACGCTGAGCCGCAGGTCCCCGAACAGCCCCTCCACCATCTCCTGACGAAGAACCTCGCGGTCCAGCATTTCCACTCGGTCATCCGTGGCCGCCGCCAGCCATGCGTCCACCCGTGCCCCCAGTTCCTCGCGGACCGCCGCGTCCATCCAGTGTTCCCACCGGTGCCGCCCCACTTCTTCGGGCTGTTCCACCTCTGGAAACTGCCGGTCGTCCACGTAGGGGCTGACGTCTCGCGGGATCGGCCGCTGCGGCAAAATAGACACCTCGGCGCTCTGCACCTCCTTGTCGAGCTTCCAGCTTGTCCCGACCAACCAGAAGTACGGCAGCGCAAAGATGAACGACCCGCCGATCAGCACGGCGTGGAGAACAAGAGTCTGCCAGAATGGTCGACGACGATCCATAACTCAAAATGTCAAATTGCCAGTTTCAAATGTCCAATGCCCACTGCCACCGCATCGCACGTTCCTCTTGCCTTCGCCATTTGACATCTGCCATTTGCCATTGGACATTGGCCATTGGACATTACTCATTCTCCCGCATAGTGCACCCATCTCTTCGAGACGCGCATGTTGACCAGCGTCAGCACGATCACGATCACGAACAGCACCCAGGCCATGGCCGCGCCGTAGCCCAGGCGGAAGTAGGAGAAACACTCGTCAAAGAGCTTGTACACGTAGAAATACGTCGACCGCACGGGCGATCCGTTCGGCGTCATGATGTACGCCTGCGTGAAGATCTGGAACGTCCCGATCAACCCCATCACCAGGTTGAACAGGATGTACGGCGAAAGCATCGGCAGCGTGACGTGCCGGAAGCGCCCGACCGGACCGGCCCCGTCCAGGGCCGCCGCCTCGTACAGATGCTTGGGGATTTCCCGCAGGCCCGCCAGCCAGATGATCATGCTCGCACCTGACCCCCACAGCATCATGATGATCAGGGCCGGCTTCGACGTCGCCTCGCTCGTCAGCCAACTGATCGGCGTGGGCGGCCCGACGCCGAACCTCGCCCGACACCAGTCGATCAGCGCCTCAATGCCCGAAAGCTGCAGCATCCAGTTCATCAGGCCGTTCTGCGCGTTGAAGACCCAAATCCACAACACCGAAGCGGCCACGACCGGCATGATGGCCGGCAGGAAGAACGTGGTGCGATAGACGCTCATGGCCCGAACGCTGGCGTTCAATAACATGGCCAGTGCCAGCCCGACCACCATGCCCAGCGGCAGCCCGATGGCCATGAACAACGTGTTCCCCAGCGCCTGCCGAACTCCGCCCACCGGCGCCCAGTCCGCGGTGAACATCTCGCGATAATTGTCCAGCCCCACAAAAACGGCCGGGCTGATCACGTCGTACTGGGTGAAACTCATGACCAGCGAGAAGAACATCGGCCCGCCGGTCAGAATGATAAACCCGAGGATCCACGGCGACGCAAACCCGAGCCCCACGTACCACTCCCGCCGGAACAGGCCGCGCGTGGGGTACTTCCTTCGAAAACGCCGGTACGCAACGCCCGCCAGCGCCAGCAGCAGCACCGCGTACAGCAGCATCGGGTACAGCCAGCGCAGCACCGGCCCGCGGGGCGGCGCGTGGAAACGATCCAGCGCCCGCTGCACTTTCTCGGTGTTCAGCCGCAGCGCCTCCGCCGGCGTCCCCCGATGGTTCCAGGCATAGTCCTGCGCGTCCGCCTGCCCGTTCCACAGCTTCAGCCCCTCCGGCGAGACCGGCCGATACCGGGCGTCCGGCAGCAAATCGATGAACGTCTGAAGCGCCCGGCGCAGCCGCTCCGGCATCTCGGGAATGCTCACGTACAAATCGAGTTGCCGCTGGTTCAGCACACGATTCGCCATCAGCCGCGGCATGTAAAGCCGCCCCTGCGCCCGCTCCCGCTGGGCGTCATGGTTGTTCATGATCAGCCCGCCCGTCGGCGACGACAGGTACTTGACCAGCCACCACGCCGCCTCCTGCTTCTCCTTCGGGCACGTGGCCGGGATACAGTACGCGAACCCTCCGACCCACGTGACAGGCCGGCGTCCGGCTTCCAACTCGCGCCGAGGCATGGGCGGTGGACACGTCCCGAACTCCATGTCGCGCTTGTAGCGGGCCAGATCGCGCAGGAACCAGTCGCCGTTGATGAACATCGCGATCTGGTCCTGGAAGAATGGATCCTGCGCGGCGGCCTGAAACGACTTCTTGAAAGCATTCACGGCCGACACGCCACCCATGGCATCGTAGACGTCTACCGTGAACTGCAGGGCCTCCTCGATGCGCGGATCATCCAGGGTGCACCTACGACCGTCCGGGCTCATGAACTCCCCGCCGTTCATCCAGCCGTAGTGAAAGAGCCAGCCGTTCCCATGGTTTGGCTCAAAGCCGACCACTTTCAGCTTGCCCTCCTCGTCCCAGCGACTGAGCCGAAGCGTGTAGCTGTCCTGATCAAAAACCTTCAGCGTCGGACCGGACCGCTGGTTCAAGACGAGCGGCTTGGCGGCATACGGAGTCTGCAGGCGCAGGGTGCGAGGATCTTCAACTTCAGCCACCAGGCAGCGCGTCACGTTGCCGTTACGATCGATCAGACAGGCCGTGTCTCCAGGACGAACCCCGGCCGCCGCGAAATCCGCCGTGTCGCTGACCACACGCGAGCCGTCCGCACGGGCATCCTCCACGTGGACGCGCTTCGCGAGCAGTTGTTCCCACGTACCCGGCGGCGCAGGCCTGCCGCCGGCGTCCACCAATTTCGCCCCCTGGAGGAGTCTGGCGTTGTAGTACAGGGCGCGGTCGTCCATGTAATTGGGCACGCCGTACTGCCCGCCCTTGTAGCTGCACTCGTCCCAGGTCGCCTCGTAGTAATCTCCCGGCCGGACGGCGTACTGCTCCAGATGCGTCAGGCGGGCTTGCAGCTTCTCGATTTCCTGCGGATCGCCTTTGGCAGTCGATATGTCCTCAAGCTGCCGGCGCGTCTCCTCAATCTCACGCTGGTCCTTCTCGATGAACGGCTGCAAATCCAGAAACGCGTCGCGGGCCGCCCACTGGCAGATGGCAAAGCGGTCGTATTCCACCACCTCCGGAGGAACGCCGCCCGCAATCCCGCACATCAGCCGCTGGGGATTCCCCTCCCCCTCCAGCCCCGTGCGAGCCGCGCTGGAACCGAGAATCCCCTTATATTCCGGAAATGCCCGCTCGAACGCATCGACGGCGTCGATGTGCCGGCCCTCGATCACGCCGTTGAACCAGATCGTGACCTCCACCGCGTCCCGAACGTGCTCAGACCCCGGGCGCGGATGCAGCCACCACAGCAGGCCGATCAGAACGGCACCGGCAATCCAGTAACGCAGGCTCGGCATTACACGTGTCCAGAATCCCCGGATACGCGACCGGGAACCCCCATCCTCGCGAAATGCGCTAAACCGGTCAAGTGCCCCGCCGCCCACCGCATGGGCGGTACCCGAACGTCATGCCCCGAACAGGTAGCGCAACGCCGCGTCAAGCTCTTCACGCCACGCCCGCTCGTTGTGCTCGGCCCCCTCCACCTCGTGATGGACCAGATCCTTGCCGTCACGCCAACCGCGCTCGCGAAGTGTCTCCACAACCCGGCGCGTTCCGGCCGCACCGTCTCCACCACGCCCACCCGTACCGTT
Source organism: Phycisphaerae bacterium (assembly GCA_016929015.1). Lineage (GTDB taxonomy): Bacteria > Planctomycetota > Phycisphaerae > UBA1845 > UBA1845 > JAFGJQ01. Next base: position 6,528 of record JAFGJQ010000119.1, read on the forward strand.
GTAGAAGTAGAACCGAACCGGGACCTTCTCCGTCTGCTCCACTACGGTCATATACGGGCTGTTCTCCACACCGAACACGACAAACGACGGCGAAAGGCAACCTGCCTGCCCAAACACGTCCGGCCGCAGCAACGCCGCCTGCATTGATATCAGGCCGCCCATGCTCGCACCCATGATGGCCGTACTCGCGGCCTCCCGTCGAGTCCGATACCGCTCGTCGATCCGTGGCTTGAGCGTCTCAACCAGAAATCGCAAATACGGATGTGCGTCCGCGGACCGAATGTCCGGTCCCGGCCCGTACTCCTCCATCCGGTCCGCCGTGTTCCCCACGCCGACCGCAATGAACGGGGCAACCGCACTGGTCCGGATCAACTCGTCCGCCTGGAGATTCAGCGTCCAGCCGCCGTGCCCGAACGGCTCCACAGGGTCATCCCAGCAGTTCTGCCCGTCGTGAAGATATAGCACCGCGTAACGGTCGGTCCCCGTCGCGTCGTATCCCGGCGGCAGATAGACGTAGATGTCGCGCGGCTTCAGGCCCGGCACGCCCGTTTCCAACAACGGAATCACCTCGATCCGACCGCGGTCCGACGACGCCTCAACCACCAATCCCGCAGGACTGCTCGCTCGGCTCGTCAGACTCCACGCACAAGGATCCACCACACGGCACAGCCGGTCCGACGTCACTTCGTAGGTGTACGCCATCCGATCGCCCAGTCGACGCCGGTCCAGCGAGACCACCCACACCGGCCGTTCCCGCACCAGACGGTCCATCGGATAGCCCGTACGGCGGCCGACCTCGGCCATCGAAAGGCCCACGGCCACCGCCTCCGGGTCGCAGTACACCCAGGACACGGCGTTCTCGCTGAAGAGCGGCATCGGATGCCCCGCAAGCCACGTCTCCACGACCTCCACGGCGGCCCCGGCGTCCGCCTGCGCCAGCAGCTGCTTCAGTTCACGAACGCTCGGCGGATGCGCGGCCAGAGGGACCATCTCCACCGGCCGATCCGCCGGAACCGCACGCGGCCCGTCCGGTTGCGGAGGAACCCCCAGGTGGACGATGGCGTTCGCGTACCCCGCCGTGCGTAATGGATTCTCCGGGTCCGTCCGCCAATCGCGCCCGTCGACAACAAACTTGTACTCATGCCGGCCGGACCCCAGCACCACGGTCGTGCGGAACACCCCCTCGCCGTCCGGACCGTCCATCCGCAGCGCTGACGGGGCCCAGCCGTTGAATGTCCCCGCCAGATGGACGGACTCAATCGCCGTGTCCGGACGATACCGAAACGTCACCTGATACTGCCGGCCACCCAGATCGACCACCTCCATGGATGGCGGAAATGCCCGCTCTGCCACCGCTCGCATCGGCTCCTCCGACCGCTCGTCATGGCAGGACACCGACAGCGACAGAAGGACGAGCAACAGCAAAAGAGCTCCCCGTCCCGAGCATGTCAGCAGCGTTCGTCGAGTCCGACGGATGGGCATGGCCAGAAACCTCCCTGCGCCTCCTTATGGCGCCGCCCGCGGCCACCGTCAACCCGCAGCCTGCGCCCCATCCTTGGCCGGCCCCCATAAGTACAATTACTTACTCCAAACGGAAAACGGCGCTTCGGATAATGGCGTGCCGCCGCTATAATAGATGTGTCCACGCGGGCGCTGGATGGGCTGCCATCTGCGTGAGTCGGGTGATCGTGTCGGACCTCGTCCGACTTCCCAACCCGGCGGAGGTGCAGCCCGGATTTGAACCGGTTTAGTTCCGGCGTTCGTTCGAAGCATCGCCGCTGTGCATTCGGCTTCGGACGGTGCGCGGAACGTTGTCGCTCTTCACGCTGGGAGTGAGTCATGAACGCATCCGCCGTTCTCCTCGGACTGCTGCTGAGCACCGTAGCCGCCACCCACGACAACAACGTCGAATGGAACGGGCTGAGCCACATCGACTGGCTCGACCGGCGCCCGATCTGTCCGGTCGACGGCGAGACGTTTGACGTTCTCGTCCAGTGCTACACGTACGACCTCACCGCGGTACGCGTACGCGTCGACGACGGCACGGTCACCTGGGTGGACGCCCACTGGTCTCACCACGTCGGCCCGTATGACGTCTGGGTTGCCACGGTGCCGGCCACGGCGTCGGACACGCTCTCGTACTACATCGAACTGACCGACGGCACGGAGACGGACTACCTCAGCGTAACCGGCATGAGCGACGACGTTCCCACCGACGGCGGCTGGGTTTTGGACTACGACACCGTGAGCCACGCTCCGATCGGTGCCACGCTCACCAGCCAGGGTGCCGCCTTCAAGGTCTGGGCACCCAGCGCGTCGTCCGCAAGCGTGCGCGGCCAGTTCAACGGCTGGGGTGAGACCACACTCAACTCCGACGGCAACTACTGGTGGGGCCACGCATCCGGAGCACAGGACTACCAGAACTACAAATTCTACTTCAGCGGCACCTCCTGGCAGCAGGATGCCCGCTTCCGCACGTACAACCCGAACGACAACAGCAACTCGATCATCCGAGACCCCCTGGCGTACGAATGGGGCGATCAGGGCTTCACGCCGCCGGCTTTCGAGGACATGGTCATCTACGAGCTGCACGTCGGCACCTTTTCCGGCAAGAACGACGGCACGGGCGACCGTATGGGACGATACCGCGACGTGGTCGACCGTCATCTGGATCATCTGGTCTGGCTGGGCGTGAACGTGGTCCAACTGATGCCCGTCGCGGAGTTCAACGGGTACAACTCCTGGGGCTACAACCCGACGAACCAGTGGGGCGTCGAGGAATCCTACGCAGAGAGCGCCCCCAGCAGCCCGGACGACCTCAAGTACATGATCGACCGACTGCACGAGGCGGGCATCGCCGTGGTGCACGACGTGGTCTACAACCACTTCTCCTTCGACGGCAACTACATGTGGTGGTATGACGGGGGACAGATCTATTTCGACGATCCCGCGGTGAGCACCCCCTGGGGCAGCCAGGCCGACTTCGACCGGTGGGAGGTGCAGGACTACATCGCGGACAACCCCATCTACTGGCTGGACGAGTACCACATGGACGGAATTCGCATGGACGCAACCCAGTACATGCGCAACACCGCCATGTTCCCCGGCGGGCAGCCGTCCGGCTGGGCACTCATGCAGCGGGTCAACGCCGCCATCGACCGCCGCGCCGTGCATAAGATCTCCATCGCCGAGGAACTGCCCAACACTACCGCGATCACGAACCCCTCCGGAGGCGGCTTTGACGCACAATGGCACGATTCCTTCGTGGACAACGTGCGGCAGGAGATCACGGACGCCCGCTACGGGGCGGCCGGCGTGGAGGTCTGGAAGATCCGCGATGCCATCAATGATTCCTCATACCCGGACAAGGCGAAACTGGTTCGCTACGTGGAGGCCCATGACGAAGCAGGCAACGAGCAGCGCTTGCCGTACACCTTTGACAGTGACCCGCTGAGCGTCTGGGCAAAGGGACGGTGCAAGCTGGCCCAGGGGCTTGCCATGCTGGCACCGGGAATCCCCATGTTCTTCCAGGGGGGCGAATGGCTCGAGGAAACCTACTTCGACAGCCAGTACGCCAACCGCCTGGACTGGAACAAGGCAACCAGCCGCTCGGCCTTCACGCTGTACTTCCACGACCTCATTCGGGTCCGCCGCAGCAACTGCTCCATGCGGGCCAACGCCGGATTCAACGTCCACCACACCAACGACACGGACAACGTCATCGCCTTCCACCGCTGGGACCTCTCCGGAAACCAAACCCTGGTGGTGGCCAGTCTCAACAATTCGGACCTGTCCAACTACCGCATCGGTTTCCCGTCCGCCGGGACCTGGTATGAGATCCTCAACAGCCAGGCGTCGGCCTATGACGGAAACGGAGTGGGCAACGGCGGACAAGTGGTGACCGAAGCGGTGGCCTGGGACGGCCTGTCCAATTCCGCCGTCCTGACCATCCCCCAAATGGGGCTGCTGGTGTTCCGCTACGAGGACCCGCCCGGGCGCTACCCCGATCTGGATTTCGACGGCGACGTGGACCTGCATGACTACGCCCTGCTGCAACAGCAGGTCGGCGTGCAGGGCTGCGGCCTGGACGCCGATTTTAATGAAGATGCCCGCGTGAACGCAGGCGACGTAGCGGAACTGGTGTGGAACCTCACGGGGCCCAACTGATCCGCCGCTGCAAGCCCCGCTTCTCAAGACCCGGTAAACGCGGCGGCAAACACCCAAAAGTCCGCCAGATCAACGTCGATGTCGTCGTCGAAGTCAAACACCGCGCAGCCCGGACCCATCGCCCCGCCCGTCGGACCGGTCATGCACGCGGCGAACACCGCATAGTCCGCGGCATCCACGTCTCCGTCGCCGTCCCAGTCGCCGGGCAACGCCTTCAGAGCCAGTGAAACATACTGCGCCCCGGGCACGTCGTTCAGACTCAGCGGCACCGTACCCAGGTTCCCGTACCCGCCCCCCAGCCCGGGAAGAAACTGGTTGCCGATCACGCCGTTGTTGCGAACGAGAACCGCGGCCATGCGAATCGTCCCTTCCGCCGCGGCGATGCCCAGGTCCGCAAACGGCAGGCTCATCTCGAAACCGCTCGTCGCGGTGCCCGCGCCGGAAGCGTCCGTGTCCGTCACGCCGGCCGTGTTGCCGTTGTGCAGAGCGACCTGCATCCCGTTCGGGTTGCTCGCCCCCGTCAGAAGCCCGTCGAGGTCGTTCACCGTACCCGAACCGACGAATCGCTTCGTGCCGCCTCCGCCCGTCGCCAGCAAGTAGTGATCCACGTAGATCGTGCCGCTGTACGCATTCACATGAACCACCACGTCCACGGCGAACCCCGCATCCAGGAGAAGCCCGCTGATCGCGTTCAGGTTTCCCGGCGGCGTCGGAAAGGAACTCGTCGCCAGCGTGTTCTGACCGCCCGATGCGGTATCGAAGAACAGCATCAACGCCGTGCCCGCCGTGTCCAGGTTCCCCGTGATCCCCACCCGAAGGGTCTCATCCTGTACGCGGACGAAAAGCTGATCCAACTCGTTCACGTTGTCACCCATCCCCGTCACGTTGTCCTGCGTCGCCCGCAACGACCCCGGCCCCAGGTCCGTCGGAATGTCCAGCCCGTCAATCTCCTGCGGCGGCGGATCCCCCGGCACCGCGTTCACCTCAAGAATGCGGTACCCGTAAGCGGCCATCGAAACGGGGTAGGCGGCCTGGTTCGCAGTCGTCAAGTTTGTCATCGACTGTCCCGTCAGTACATCCTGAACCGGGGATGAGCCGCCCGGAATGGACGCATTCGACAGGTCCAGCGTCGTCGTGACCGCATTGCCCGATACGTTGATCACCACCAGCACGGTCTGCTCCTCCGCCCGGTGCCGAAAGAACGCCCACAGCCGCGAACTGCCCGTCGTCACCGCATGATATGTCCCGCGCCGCAGCGCTACGTTGCCCTTCCGCGCCGCAACCAACTCCCGATACGCCTCCAGCAGTGAGCCCGCCACGCCCTGCTGCTCTTCCACAGACCGTCCGTCGTTGTTCTGCGAAAACCGGTTGCTGTACGCCTGGCTGTGCAGCGCGAAGTAGTTGCTCATCGGTGCACCCGCCACCGCGTTCCACTTGAACGGCTCCCGCATCGGGATGTCGTTCGCGTCGCTGCCGTAGCTGGCCTTCGTGCCGCGCATGCCGATCTCGTCCCCGTAGTAGACGATCGGCGGAAACGGCTGCGTCAGCAGCACGGCCGCGGCCGCCTTGCCCTTGGCAAAACCGTCCCCGATCACGGACGCCAAACGATCCACGTCGTGGTCCCCGATGATGCCCACAAACGTGCCTTCCGCCGGCAGGGCCGCCAGCGTGGCCGCCATCTGGTTATACAACGGCGCCGCCTGCTCGCTCGCCAGCGCGTCCCGCGCGGCGAACTCGAACGGCTTGGTCATGGCCGCGTCAAACACCGGCAGCAACTCCGCCCCGTGGCTGCCCCAGTCCGCCTGCTCCGCAAACGTGAACACGGCCGGGTTCACCGCCAGCAGGGCCTGCTTCCACGGCGCCCAGAAATCGTCGAGGTTGTAGCCCCATCCGTTGGGCCCCTGGGAGTACCACTCCCACACGTGATCCAGCCGGTAGCCGTCGATCCCGTCGGACGGATCGCCGTCGCCGTCCGGGTCGAGCCAGTGCAGCGACCACTGCGTCACCAGGTCCACCGGGCCGGGGTTGTTGAGGTTCCAATGGATGAACCGCACGCCGCCGCCCGTCCACGTCGTGTAGGTGGAGCCGAGGTACTGCGTGTTGCCCGAGTCCGTGAAGGCCAGCCAGTCATCGTACGGACTGGACGGATTGCCGTACGCATCCTGAAACCACTCGTAATCCCGGTTGATCCCGTACACCACGAGATCGAGGAATACTTTGATGCCGCGGGCACGGGCGGCCGCAACGAAGGCGAGGAACTCACCCTCCGTCCCGAACCAACTGTTCAACTGGTCCGCCGGCCCGTGGTGATACCCGTGATATGCGGGCGACGGATACACCGGGTTCATCCAGACCGCCGTGACGCCCAGGTCTTCCAGGTAATCCAGCGACGCGGCCATCCCGCCGAAATCGCCGAAGCGATACGTGTCATTGTCGGAATCCCGCCAGGCGATGGGCATGAGATGGTAAAACACCTCCTCCGCACCCGCCCGATCCCCCGGCCCCGCCGCGCACGGCGTCTCCGTCATGACAATCGCCAGCAGACATGCGCCCAACAGGCTCTTCATGAATCCCGTCTCCAACACGCCGCGCCGGATGACCCCCACCCCACGCTTCAGACTCGCCACAATAGGCGGGGCCGACCCCATGGCCGGCCCCGCTCGTACGCTCATGATTCACACCCTGACATCCGCACGTCGGCACGTCACGGACCGGTGAACGCCTCCTGGAACACGCCAAAGTCCTCCAGGTCCACGTCGTCGTCCGCATCAAAGTCAAACACGTCGCACCCGGTCCCCACCGGACCGTTGTTGGGGCCCGTCATGCAGCCGGCGAA
>JAFGJQ010000120.1 GCA_016929015.1 Phycisphaerae bacterium
AGCACGTCGCCCGGTTGGAAGCTTTGCCCGGCCGTGGGGCGTACGGGGTTCCCGCGGCTGTCCGTATCGACCGCCAGGGTCGAATCGGCGTAGGCGCGGTGCGGGGTGGAGGGCGGGGAGGACACGTGCACGGCCGTGTCGGCATCGCCGAATGTGTCGACCTTGTCGAAGCGCTCGTCGCTGATGTCAGCGTCGAGCCGCATATCGATCGTCGGTCCAACGTGGTACCCGGCGTTTGTCAAGCACTGGATCAGCTCCAGTTGGTTCGGACCGTACGTCGCCGGTCCGGAGAGCGAAGGCTGGTACCCCTGCGCTTCCCGCCAGGTGATGGTTACGCACGCTCCGGCAGCGTGTGCCTCGGAGATGGCGCGGAGGAGGTCGGCGCAACCAAACCCCGGATACGCCACCAGAAGCCTTCGCCCTCCCGCACACGTACGTTGTTGGGCAAGCTGCTCTGCCGCCAGTGACCACTCCAGGTCTTCCTTGGCGCCGCGCGCGGTGGCCAACTCGAGGAAGTAGGTGAACGGCGAGCGAACACCGTCATCCCACAGCGCCGCCATCCTGTCCATCGCCGCGTGCACATCGAACAGATCGTAGAACGCTTCGAGGAACGATACGCTGTACGCGTCGGGAAAAGCGTTCAACGAAGCGTCGAACAGCGTGAACATCTCCTGCAGCTTGGCCTCGAACGCGCTCCAATCGAGCGTCGGTTGGCGAAGGATCTCGAGCATCTCCTCGATCAGCCGGTTCAACGCAGCCAGCTTGTCGCGCGCGGGCTGCGAGCTGACGATCTGCGATTGGGACGGCGCCTGAGGAATCTGCGACACCGTCGTCGGCGTGCCGGCGACGAGCATCCAGCTCGCGAGCAGCACGATCCCCACGGTCCAAAGGCATCCCATCGACTTGAGCTTCCTCATCACCAGCCTCCTTTCCTGACCACGTGGCCTTCCGGCCGTGCCTCCCAGCCCCTTCCTCTCCCGGTGCAACATCGCTTGCAGGGTAAGCCGCGAAGAAACATGAGGCAAATAGCTTGTAGGGAGTTCTCGCTGTACTTCGCGATCGTCCGACTTCGATTGCTCTTCCTGCGCCGGAAACCCTACACTCTCGGAGAACACGCGGACGAAGAGGAAGGGAGGAGGACAGAGGTGAGAAGAGATGATGCGAAGACGACGCAGCTCGTTTCCTCCTGCAAAACGACTCGACGCGATTCTTGCGCTCGGGACCGTTCTCCTGTTGTTGAACGCCTTGAGTCCGGTAGCAGCCGCATCAAGTGAGTGCCGCTGCCACGACGCGCCGGATGCCCCGTGTATCCGGCAGTGGCTGGAACTCGTGAGCATCGAATTCCCCTACGAGGTGTGGACCGGCAATCGCTGGGAGGAGTCGGTGTTCCACGACCGGCTGGACGAGGCGGGCGATTCCGAGCTGTGGGTGCTCATCCAGGTGGTTCCCCTGGGACCGTGCCGATCGGATTGCCAGCAGATCTACGTGTGGTACGCCCCGAATCTCGACGTTGCAGGGCGGGATTTCGCGCTGCGGCCGAGCGGAGTGGACGATGTGGTGTTCTCGATGCTCGAGTGCGATCCGCGGCACGACTGCCAGATCCGCATCGCGCTCATCGAGGAGGATGAGAGCTACGCCGATGCGATGACCCGCGCCCTGTTCTGGGTCCCTCGGTCGATGATGATGTCCGAACAGGGTGCGCGCAATCCGTGGACCCTGGGCGCCGCCGGCTGGTCGCTGCGTGCCGAAGCGGCGACCGACAACGCGATCGACCTGGTGTTTGCGAAACTGATGCAGGATACGAGCAACGACAACATCATCGGGATCCGGGCCGTGGATTGCCCCGTGTTCGCAGGCGGTCTGTCGACCACACGGCGGATCGAAAACACCACTGGTCCGGGATGGGTGGACGTGACGTTCCGGCGGTTCGCGGAGGAGATCCCCTGCGACCTGGCGTGTTCGCCGCAACAGGCGGCGGCGCCGACCCAGGCTGAACAACACCTGAAGGCACAGACACTGGAGGACGCTGCGCGAACGGCAGCGGCGGCTCCGGCGGGCCACCATGTGGCCGCTTCCGGAGTGGTCGGCGTTCCCGCCAACGCCGTCAGCCGTTCGACGCTGGTCTCCAGCACGTCGCACACATCGCTCGGTGGAACCGTTTCACGGTTCGTGCGTCGGCTTATCGTGATTCGATTCGAAGACGATTCGGTGTATGTGTACTTGGAAGAGGAGAAAACGGCGCGGGATGCGTCCGGGGGAATCGTGTCGCGAACCCGCTCCCGTGGGGACGGTGCATCGCGCGCGGGCGCGGAGCGATCGTCCGTCCGCGGCGAACTTGTCGATGCCAGCCTCCGCGGTGCGACGTATCGCGGTTGGGGAAGCCTGGGACAAACGCCGTACATCGTGGCCGCTCCTCCACCGCTTGCGAGCTTTGCTCCAGGGCTTGGACGTCTGATGTATGACGAGATCGAATGGACCGTGCCGGCTGGCGAGGGACTGGATCTGACGGGAGCTGTCGGAGCGAGCGCGGCGGAGGCCGTGAATCCTCTTGCTGTCGCGCTTGGAGTCGCCGCGGGGATCGCCGCCGACCAATCGATCACGTTGCATGCCGACACGCTGATTCTTCCCGACGGGGTTTCGCTCGAACAGACGATGACACCGGCGCCGCAGCAGCTTCCTGGCGTCGACGAGATCCTCATTCCGACGCTCCCGGAGGCCGGCATCTCAGTTGGAGAAGGGAGCCTCGCGATCCCGTTGGTGTGCCTATCCGGCGATCCGCAGGAGATGACGGCTGTTTGGGCGGATGAGCGCGGCTGGACTGCGCCGGGAAGCCAGGTCCTGACCCTTGGGGCAGGCGAAATGGGCTGGCTGGATGTGCCGTACTGGATCGACGCCGACGCCGCGCGCGTCGGCGAAGGCAGCCGCTTCACCCTCGACGTCACCAGCGACAAGCTGGGCACGCAGACGATGACGATCGACCTTCTGCTGGGGGCACCAACGGAGCCGGGGGATGCGGGGCCCCCGGAGACCGTCGCGGCGCCGTCGGTCGCGGACAGCGAAACGCCTGCAGATAACCGGGAAGCCGGCATCCCGCGGGAGGTCATCGACTGTGTCGAGCAGATCGGCACGGCCTCGGGCACCGACTACAAGAACAGCGGCCTGCGAAACTACCGTGTGCCTGTCTCGCAGCGGGTCAGCTTCTTCGAAGACGAACTGGAAGTCTACGACGGATGTCCCGTACAGGGAGCGTGCGTGGAGATCGTGCTGGACTTCATGGCCATCGCTGACGCGTCCGAGAAGAGCGAACTGGCGGCCATCTTCTGGGATGCGTTCCACGCTGCCAACCGGTGATCCCGGACTTGTTCCCCTGATGCCGACGAAGCCAAACTGCCTGTAGCTTGTCGCCTGTGGCTTGGGGACCAGGGAATCCCGGACCCCGGACCCCGGACCCCGGACTACGGACTGCGGACCGTGGACCGCGGCCCCGAACGTGACCTTCCTCCCTCGCCTCGGAACGAACGCCACGAACCCAACGAACACCATGAACTCCATCGACCCAACAAACGGACTTCCCTCCACCCGCCGGCGGGTCGGCCGGGCTCAATCCTCCGGTTCAGGTGTCGGGACCATGAGCTCCGGGAAGATCACATCCATGATCCGCAGGATGCAGTTGCTGCAACAGCTTGTGCCGATCGGGCGGAGGGACTGCCAACGATGGCCGGGGGTGTCATGGGGGTTGTCGAAGTCGATCTCCAGCGTGCCGAAGCAAATCTCCGTGCCGCCGGCGGCGGTGAACGCCAGGTACAGGGTGTCCCCGTGCACGGTCAGCGCCGGGGTGTGTTCCGTGAGCACGTGATCTACGTAGCCCAGCCGGTCCCAGGTGACCCCGTCGCGCGTGGCGCGCAGCCACACGTAGTCGTTGTTGTGACCCACATACGCGACCACGAGCCGGCCGTCGACCACGGCACTCGTTACGGCGCGATCCGCGTTGGAAGCGCGGGTGAACGCCCGTGGCAACCCGGAAATCCCCCATGAACCGTCCGAGAGGCGCGAGGAGGTCTTCTTGGCCACGTACAGCGCGTTGTCCGATCCCGCCCCGCGGTAGAACACGTAGAGGTCGCCGTCGAACGACACGATCTCCGGCCCGTTGGCGGTGACGGCCGCAGCCGGCAGGTCATACGCCCGGCTCCACGCATCGCCCTGCCGAACGCGCAGTCGGATGCGCTGGCTGTCGCGGTCGGTGTAGGCCACGGTGAGCTGGGGCCCGGTGACGCCGGCCCAGTCGTAGGCCGTGGCGCCCGGCGCGCAGCGGGTGGCCGCACCGGGGATCGACACCGGCGTGTCCCAGAACCAGCCGCGTCCCGGGGAACGCTTCTGCGTCACCCAGACGCCGTCGTTGTTGTGGCCGGTGTACACGAGCTGCAGGTAGCGGTCGCACAGCACCATCCCGCAGTGGCTGTAGCCGTACGCGGCGGGCTGGGTGTCGGTGAACGCCGAGCTTCGGTACACGTTCTCGTCGTGCACCGGCTCCAGCGCCAGCAACGCGTGGTCGCGGTAGACGGTCTCGGCGACGTTCTCCTCCGGGTCGGGGATGCGGTGGAACAGCACGGGCTCTCCGTCGTGGGTGGCCAGGCACGGGCCGACGTCCGTCCGCAGGCTCGAAAGCCGCCACACCTGGGTGCCGCGCCCGGCGATATTGTTGAACCCCGTGGCCATGAACACATACTCGCCCGCGCCGAGGAGCGCACCCACGAGGTAGTTACCGTGCTCGGGATGGTCGCGGATCTCCGGCGGGGTGATCGCCGTCCACGTCTCGCCATCGACGCTGCGGTAGAGATGGGCATAGGGGGATCCCAGTCCGGCGTACAGCGCGCCCTCTTCGTCCGGATAGGCGACCAGCACATCCACGTGCAGCGCGTCACGGTCGAACTCCCAGCGGGTGTCGAGCCGCTCCCAGGTGGTGCCGTCGCTTGTTCGCCACAACTCCGGTCCGGCGGCGGCTTCCGGGGTCGGCGGATGGTTCTTGGTGCCGACGTACAGGTGATTGCGGAACACGGCCATCGATTCCACCTCGGCCATCGTCGGCGAGGAGAGTTCGCCGACCCTCGTCCACGAGGTGCCGTTGGTGGTGCGCCAGATCTCGGAGGTGTGGGTCGGATCGTGCACATCGACTTCGTTGAAGCCGGAAGTCCCCGCGTACAGCGCTCCGCCGAACACCTCGAGCGTCCCGAAGTAGAAATCGCCGGCACCCAGCGCGAGCGAGCCGCCGGGGACCGCCACCTCCCACCGTAGGCCGTCAGTGGACGTCCGCAGCACCCGCGCGTACTCCGGATGAAGGCGCTGGGTGTCGCCCATCGTCGCGTACAACCGCCCGTCGAACACAATCATGTCCTGGATCTCGCCTTGATCGGCGATGTCCCAGGTGTCGCCGGAGGCCGACCAAGAGACCCCGTTCTCCGTGCGCAGGACCACGCACTTGCTGCGCCGATTGCCCGTATCCTCTCCCGACACGGCCACATACAGCGACGGCCAGCGTGCGCCCGCCGCCGCAAACACCGCCATCGAGCGCACCGCGTCGATCCGGAACGTCCCCGCCATCCCGGGGATCGTCGTGGGAAGGCTCACTTCTCGCCACCAGAACATCGTCGGATCGGTGGGGTTGCCCAAGCGGTACACCGCGCCTGGGCTCTCGGTGCCTGCGTAGACCACGTCGTTGAACAGCACCATCTCCCACGTGGAATTGGCGTCCACGCCGAACCCGTCTGTGTTGGTCAGCTGCCATTGCGCCGATGCGGTCACACCACCGATCACCGCAGCGCACGTCACCACCCCAACCACCCCGAGCATCCACCGCAGGCCGTGGCACATGATTGCCCTCCTCTGAAATCCGTTTCCTTGGCCTTGCCCCGCTTCAGTCAGCATAGGTTCAAGACGGATCCCGGGGCAATGCCGCAGCTCACTGCGGAGTGTGTGCCCACGGGTGGCGCGGTTCCCGACGCCGCGCTGTTGCTTTCCGTGGGCGCTTCTCTTGTCCTCTCCCTTCGACCGGGTTATAGTGCTTTGAAGCAAGCAGCTCTTCGAGGAGGCGGACGATGCGCATAGGGAGGTTTGTTTGGCTCGGATAGGATCCAAGCCTCCGTCCGCGTCGTAGCGCCGATCGCACGCCAGCTTCCTTGCCTTCTCTCCGTTCCCCCGTTCAAATCGTGGTGGCGACCTTTCATTCCGTGTTGTTGAACGCCGACCGAACCGGAAACGAAAGGAGACCCCACCATGACCACGAAATCCCTGTTTCATCTCGATCAGAACGATCTACCGGACCGCTGGTACAACGTGCTTGCCGATCTCGATCGTCCGATGGATCCGCCGCTTCATCCGGCGACTCGCGAGCCGATGGCCCCCGCCGAATTGCACGCGCTGTTCTCTGAGGAATGCATCGCCCAAGAAGTATCGACCGATCGCTACATCGACATTCCCGAACCGGTGCTGGATGTCTATCGCCGGTGGCGGCCGACGCCGCTGCAGCGGGCGCGGAACCTGGAGCGCCAACTGGGGACTCCGGCGAAGATCTTCTTCAAGTATGAAGGCGCCAGCCCCACCGGGTCGCACAAGACGAACACCGCCGTCGCGCAAGCCTACTACAACCGCCAGGAAGGTGTGCAGCGGCTGACGACGGAAACCGGCGCCGGGCAATGGGGAAGCGCGCT
>JAFGJQ010000121.1 GCA_016929015.1 Phycisphaerae bacterium
GGCGGATCGAGCACAGCCTGTACAAGAGCATGAACGAGCTTCAGAAGTTGCGTCTCATGCGGGAGTTGGAGCCGTCAGCGGAGAAAACGTCCCGGCGGGACAATCGGTGGGGCAAGCCCCAGCCTGCATGTGCGACGCATGAAGCGGCGCTGGAGGCCGGGGGCGCCGGCGGTGAGGAGGCGGTGCGCCAAACGAAGCCAATCGGGCGGGAGAAATGCTGGGGTACGGCGGAGCCTGCGAGTGCGTCGGAGAGGCCGGCGCGGGCCTGTCGGGCCGGAGAGAACGCGTTTTCCGGGCCGGTCAGCCGGGCGCCGGGAGGGATTGTGCGAAACGAAGCCAATGTGCGGCAGGGCAAAGCAGCGACAGGGGGGTGCCTCTGAGCAGGTCGTGAGCCGAAAAACTCGTGGGGTGGCCGGAGGGCGCGCGTTCGTTGGAGCCGGGCCGGCGGCGGTACTATGGGGCGACCCACTTGAGCCGGGCGATGCGGATGCCGTCCAGCTTTTTCTCGTTGAGTGCGGCGATGTAGTACTGTCGGTCGTGGACGACGATCTCAGGCGCCGCTACGGGCAGGGTGCTGAGCAGGTACTTGGCGTCCTGGTTGATGCCGAAGAGCTTCGGATCGTTCGAATAGTAGATGGTCGTCTTGGGCGGGACGTAGGACTGGGTGCGGAAGAGGTAGAAGTCGTCGTCGCCGCGCTTGACGACGTGGGGACATTCGGCCGACCAGAGCTTGGTGCCGGCTTTGCCTGCGAAGGCGACGACGGTCGAATCGCTCCAGATCTTGAAGTCGGCGGTGGTGCGGACGCAGTCCATGCCCTGGCCGTTCGGGTGGCAGGTGTAGTAGGCGTACCAGAGCCCGGCGTGGGGCAGGAGCATGACGTCGCGCGTGTTGACGCCGGGGCCTTCACTGAACATCCCGGTCTTGCCGTGGGGCTGGATGACGCGGGTGAAGGTCTTGCCGTCGGTGCTGGTGGCGTGACAGATGTTGACCCAGTCGCCGTAGAACATGTGGTAGGTCGCGCCGATCTTGATCACGTGCGGGGCCTGGAGCCCGCCGGGCGTCTCGCCGAGGGCCGGGTCGGCGTCCATGGCGATGCCCATGGGCTTCCAGTGGGTGTCGGTCAGGTGGCGGCCTTCCCAGCGGAAGAAGAAGCGCGTTTTGCCGCCCTGGCCGCCGGCGGTGGTGTGGCGGATGCACGACCAGAGCTGCCAGGAGCCGTCGGCCGCCTGCCAGACGGCGAAATCGACGGGCTGCTGCTTCTCGGTGGCGTACTTGTGGTCCATCGGATTTCCCGCCACCTGCCACCAGGGCCCGTCGATCTGCGGCACGGGGACATTGCCCGACAGAGAGCTCTCGGCGCCCGCGACTGCGGAGATCGAGATGAGGCAGAGGATTGCCGTCAGAGCGGTCCACGCGGCACGTCTGATTCTCATAGCCGTATCCTCCACTGGTTGCCGTTGTTTGGCCTCAGGATACTGCGGACGGTCCGTTGTGGCAATCTTTCGTTCTTGCGTTTGGCCGGCGCGGTCATGGGACGCATGCGGAACGGAGGTGAAGGAATGAGGATCAGTTCGGCTCGGCCATTTCGAGGGGCAGGGGCGACTCCGAAGAATCGCCCCCGCCCGTCCGGCAGAAATCTTGCGTTTCGGCGCGGGCGTCGCAGTAACGGCCCGGCGTCACTTGAGCACGATCGAGCCGCTGCCGGTTTCCAGGCGGAGCGTGCCGGGGCCGTCGCCCATCGTGCCGTTGATCTTCTTCTTGGTGAGCTCTCCACTGACGGTGATGGGCCGGTCGGTTCGGACGGTTCCGTAGCTGGTGGCGAGGTAAACGCCGCCGGAGAAGGCGGGCGGCGCGGTGAAGCGGATGCTGCCGTATACGGTCCTGGCGTCGGCGGTCAGGGAAGCCGGCGTGGAATCGGAGCAGAGCACATCGACGTCGCCGCTGCTGGATTTGGCGGTCAGTCGGGTGGTCGTGATGCCATCGGCCTTGATGCGTCCGTAGGACGTGGAGAGGTCCATCGTGTCGGCCGAGCTGGTGAGCAGATCGACGCTGCCGCTGCCCGAATGGAGCTTGATGGAGTCGCCCCGGAGGCCGTCGCAGCGGACCGCGCCGTACGATGTGTGGGCGTCGCAGGTGCGGAAATCGGCGCTGGAAATGGAGATGGTGCCGCTGCTGCTCTTGAGTCTCAGCTCGTCGGCGGCAATCTCGTCGCAGGTGACGGGGCCGTAGGCGGTTTCGGCCTGGAGCTCGGCGCGGACGTTCGTGGCGGTGATCGAACCGCTGCTGCTGCGCAGCTTCACCGTCGGGCCGGCGACGTTTTTGCAGGCGACCGATCCGTACGAGGTGCTGACGTCGACCGCGCCTTCGATGTCTCCGATCTCAATCGTGCCGCTGCTGGTCTTTCCGGTGACGCTGCCGTTGAGCCGGGCGATCTCCAGAGACCCGTAGGCGCTGCGACAGACAACGCTCGTTTGCCGCGGCGCGGTGACGGTATAGCTGACGCTGATGGAGCGATTTTGTGTGACGCGGGGCTTGTCGGCCCGGATCTTCAGCGTGCCCTGGGACGATTCGGTCGCGATTTGGACCTGTTCGGCCAATTGGCGGGCCTCCTCTTGCGTCGGGGCCCGGGCGACGATCTCGGCGACGATATTGCAGTCGGCCACGTCGGCGCCGGTGACGGTCACGGAGCCGAGCTGCGTGTCGACGTCCACGGCCGAACCCGGCGTCAGCGGGATGTCCAGGGCCACGGTCCTCTCGTGAGTGGCGTGGGCCCAGTTGTCGACCTCGATGTCGCAGCCGAGCGTGGCCAGGAGAAGCAGGAGGCAGAGACATGCCAGTGCGTTTTCTCGTGAGCGAAGTTGTTTCATTCAGGTTTCTCCCATGTTGAGCCTATCGTATCGTGATCGATCCATCGCGGGTCGTGAGAGAGACCCGGCCGGCGCCGCTGCCGACGGTGCCTTGCAGGGTCTTGCCGACCTTCCCCGTGACGGTAATCGGCAGGCTCGCGTGGATCGAGCCGTTGTTGGTTGCCGCCTCGACCACGGCCGAGAGGCCGGGCGGGGCGGCGAAGGTGATCGCGCCATCGGAGGTGGTCACGGTCACCTCGGGCGCTGCGGGCGCATCGGCCGCACATTCGATCAAAATCGAGCCGTCGGAGCTGTGACAGTCCATCTGTGCGGCCGAGAGGTTGCGACACTGGATCGAGCCGTCGCTGGTACGCAGGTGCAGGCTGGTGGCCCGCATGTTGGTGGCCGTGATGCCCCCATCGGAAGTGCGTGCCGTGCAGGACTGTGCCGCGGCTTCGGCGAGCTCGATACTGCCGTCGCTGGTATGCAAGTCCAGGGTCCCGGCGTCAACACCGGTGCAGGCGATCCCGCCGTCGGACGTCTTGAGTTTCACGTCGCCTTTGATGTCTTCGAGGTGAATGCTGCCGTCGGAGGTCTTGGCATCGACCGTGCCGGTGATGTGGGCGATGCGTACCGAGCCGTCGCCGCTTACGAGCCGAAGACGAGTCTGCACCGGTACCGTCGCTTTCAGCGAGACGTCACAGCGTGCGTTCCTGATGCGCGACGGCCGGTCAATGATGACGTTGAGTCCGTCGGCGGCAGGTTCGAGCCTGACCTCGATTTGTTCGGCCAGCTCCCGGGCTTCTTCTTCCGTGCGGGCGCGCGCGTCGATCGTGGCCAGCAGGTTGCATTCGGCGGTTTCGGCTCCTTCCACGGTGATGGATCCGTCATGTGTCTCGGCCGAAAACGACAGGCCCGGCTCCAGAGGGGCCGACAGCGATACCTGCCTCTGGTACTGGGCCGTCGTGTCGCAACTCCCGACATAGACACAGGAGCCGGAGAGGACGAGGATCAGGCCGAACAGGCAGATCAGCGGGGTCTTAGCAGGGAATCTCTTTCTCATTTCCTACCCTTTTCCTTTGGTCGTACGGTTGACCACAGTTATTCGATCTCCATATCGTTGCGCCGCACGCATTTTGCCGTGAGTGGGCGGCATTGGCTTGGCGGACGCTGCCATCGTATGCGCGACTGCACCATAGCACAATTCGGCGGCCGCGCGCACAGAGAAATCCACCCCGCCGCCGCTGCTTTCTGCTCGTACGCCGAGGACGCAACGAATCGAGCTCTCTACAGCGCCAGCTTTTTGGTGTCTTCTTCCCGGTTAGTCGGGGACCGGGACGGTAATGTTTCAATGAACTCCGCAGTTTTCTGTTTTCCTCGGTCAAAAGTGGATTTTTCGCCCCCGGGCCGGCGAATTCGGCCGCAGTCGTACCCGTCTCGCCGATTACCTCCCGGTGCGGAGATGCCTGCGGGCGATTCGACGCATCCGTGTTTGACGAGGCGACAGGGGACGGCTATAATGTCGCGTTAACGTGTTCGCGCCGGCCTACTGTACAGCCGGTCGTGATGAGACGGAACACCGTGTGCCCGGACGGGTCGTTTTGGATTGAATGGAAGATGATTGCCGGATTGACTGTTGCTGACGTTGTGCGGCCGGCCGACAAAAGGCTGGCCCGCTTCTATGACATGGCCCTGGTTTTCGGCGGGTCCATTATTGTCGCGTTGTGTGCCCAGGTTGCCGTCGGATTTCCCGTGCCCGTGAGCGGGCAGACGTTTGGGGTCCTGATGGCGGGAATGCTTTTGGGCTCGCGGCGGGGCGTTCTTTGCCTGTTGGCCTACCTCGGGGAAGGGCTTCTGGGCTTTCCGGTGTTTGCCCAGGGCAAGGCGGGGCTGGCGGCGTTTTCGGGTCCGACCGGGGGATATCTGGCCGGGTTTGTTGTCGCCGCCTACGTGGTGGGAGTGCTGGCGGAA
>JAFGJQ010000122.1 GCA_016929015.1 Phycisphaerae bacterium
AGCATCACGATCCGGGCCGCGATCGGCTGCAGTTTGGGCGCCGATGTTACCCCCGGCAGTTCTGACACCTTCAGCAGTTCCTGCCATATGTCGTCCGGCGAGCGGATGTGGTCGCGCCACTGGCGGTAGGGACGCCCCGAGCGGTCGGGGACCAGTTCGCCCTTGTCGTCGCGCACGAATTGCTCCCGCCGCCGGTCGTACCGGAAGCGGATCGGGTGTCCGTTCGCGTTGCTGATGTACTCGGGCCGATAATTGATGACGGTCTCGAACATGGAGACCGGAGCGGGATCGAGCGGGGTGTCCGCACGGCCTAACTTGCCCACCACGGACTCGATTTCGGGAATGTCGGCGAATGCGCTATCCTGAAGCGCCAGGATCTCGAGCGCCTGGCCGATCGAGACGTGCGTCATGGTTGTGGGCATCCATAGAAACGACCCCTCGTCCAGCGGTGGCATGAACTCTCTGCCGAAGCCGGGGAATAGGCGAACAAGCTGTCGGCAGGCTCCCAGATTGCGGACCGATGCCGGGAGTCGCGACACCAAGCGGTCTGCTCCCAACCAGGCTGTCATCCCCATCAGAACAAGTACGATCGGCAGCGTCATGAAGGTCTTCTTGTGGGCCAGGCACCAGCGGAGCAACGGCGTATGGGCCCATTGGAAGGCGCGGAAGCCGACCATCAGTCCGCCGATCAGCAGAATGACGAAAAGCAGGTTCCGAACGGCCCCCCGGGCTGGACCCAGCGGAACCCAGTAACGGGCCAGAAGCACGGCGACGAGCACGGCCGCCGATAGGACCGTAACCCGTGACACCAGGCGGGACCGTCCGGAGGCGTGTAATGTACGTCGGCGTTTGCCGGTCCGATCACGAAACAGCAGGTAGGCGGCCGGGGGCAGGACCGTCAGGGCCAGCACGATCGACGCCAGCAGGGCGAAAGTCTTTGTGTAGGCCAGCGGCTTGAACAGCTTGCCTTCCGCGCCGGTCATGCTGAACACCGGCAGGAAGCTGACAATGGTCGTCGACACGGCAGTCAGTACTGCGCCTCCGACTTCGCTGACGGCACGGTGAACGGTTTCCAGGGCGGTGCCGCGTGCCGCGGTCGCGTCACCCGCGACCGTCGACGACCCGGCAGGCGCGTCTTCGTCCCCGGCGCGTTCGTCGTGAAGGCGCCTGAGAATGTTCTCGCAGACGACGATACCCATATCAACGATCGTACCGATGGCGATCGCGATCCCGGAAAGTGCCACGATATTCGCCTGGACGCCGAAGAGTTTCATGGCAATGAAGCAAAGCAACACGGCCAGGGGAAGCAAGGCGCTGATCAGAAGACCGCTGCGAAGGTGGAACATCATCAGCAGGACGACAACGATCGTAACGAGCACTTCCTGGGAGATGGCATCGTTCAGCGTGCCGAGTGTTTCATAGATCAGGCCGGTTCGGTCGTAGAAAGGAACGATGGTGAGCCGGCTGATCGTCGCCCATGGCGGCCATTCCTCGCGCGGCATCGCCCGCAGGTGTGCCAGCCAGACGTCGCGGTCAAGCGTTCCGTCGGCGCCATACGGCTCGAAGCCGTGCTGTACGGCGTAACGCGCCACGGCTTGCGGCGTCGCGCCGGCGCGGTCGAAGACTACCCGCGCCGGCAGGGCATTGCTCGTTTCGGCGATGCGCTCCTTCACGTTGTGGATGACCTGCAGCGGGTTGGCGCCGTAGCGGGCTGCCACGACGCCGCCGACCACTTCCGCGCCTTCCTTGTCGAGCGCTCCGCGACGGGCCGCGGGGCCGAAGGTGACCTTGGCCACATCCCGCACGCTCACCGGCACGTTCTCGGCCCGCAACTTCACGACGCTCTGCTCGATGTCGGAGAGCCGCTTGACGAAACCCACGCCGCGGACGAAGTATTCGACCTGGTTGATCTCCAGGCTGCGGGCGCCCACATCGAGATTGGCGGCACGCACGGCGGAAACCACATCGTCCAGCGTGACCCCGTAAGCGCGCATGGCATCCGGGTCGACGTCCACCTGGTACTCCTTGACGTGGCCGCCGACCGACCCCACCTCAGCGACACCGTTGGCAGAGAGCAGCCAGTACCTGACCGTCCAATCCTGCAGACTGCGCAATTCGGCCGGACCCCAGCCGCCGGTGGGGTTGCCGTCGGGGTCCAGTCCTTCAAGCGTGTACCAGAAGACTTGTCCGAGGGCTGTGGCGTCGGGCCCCAAGACCGGCGTAACGCCTTCGGGAAGCGTGTTGGAGGGCAGACTGTTCAGCCGCTCCAACAGGCGCGCCCGCGACCAATAGAAGTCCACCCCTTCCTCGAAGATCACGTAGATCGAGGAGAACCCGAACATGGAGTAGCTTCGGATCGTCCTGACCTTCGGTATCCCCAGCAGAGCGACGGTCAGGCGATAGGTAACCTGGTCTTCGACATCCTGCGGCGAGCGTCCCGCCCACTGGGTGAACACGATCTGCTGGTTCTCGCCAATGTCCGGAATGGCATCGACGGGAACCGGGTAGCGCCGGATGCGGCCGAACCGCCAGTCGAAAGGCGCAACCAGCAATCCGCCAAAAACCACGGCCAACACGAACAGGAGAATGATGAGCTTGTTCGTGAGGCAGAAGTACACCAGTCGCCCAACCGGTGAGCGCTGCTCAGGTGTACGGCTCTGTGTCAGGACCTCGTCCACCATACGAGGCTACTCCGTCCTGTCGTCGAAACGGCTGTCTTCCACCCGTTCGCCGCAGGTGAGCATCACGGCGCCGAAGTACGGATTGGCTGCCGTCTCGGGATCGGTCTGAAGCCAATCTGCGCCCCGGCCGTTGAATGCCATCGGACAATGGAACCGGAAGATCGCGGGCTGATCGGGTTCAAACCACTGCAGCGTCCGGATCATGACGGAAGACAGCGCCGCGAAGCATTCTCGCTGCGACTGAAGTGCATCGGCCGTGAGAAGGACGTCGAGCGACAACGCCAGCTCCCGGGCTTGCCGTTCCCAGAGCGACCGTGCCTCCTCATCGAGCGCCGCCGGGCTCGCCCTGCCCAGAGCCTCCGACATCCTGCCCGCCGCTTTGGCGGCCGCCGTCAGATCGTCCGCCGTCAGCGCCGTCTGGACGGCCAGGTATTCCTCGATGACCGGCTGGAGTTGGTCGCGGAACCCGTCGCTGATCATGACCGCCTTCATGGCGCTGTTTTCGTGCGACATGCCGTCCGGCTCCGGATCCTGCGGCATCATCATGCTGGGTTGAGCCCGGATCTGCAACTCGGCGTCGAGCATGAAGCTGCCGTTCACGACGACTTCTTCCCCTTCCTTCAACCCTTTGAGGGCAATGTACCAGTCGCCCGCCCTCGGGCCGACCAGGATCTCCCTTCCCGCATAGGTTGGGCGGTCGCGCCCCGCAACGGCCACGTAGACGACGGCACGGGATCCGGTGAGCAGAACGGCGGAAGCCGGAACCAGCAGCGGCGGCGCGGCGTCCGGTTCACCCGCGTACCCCAAATCGGTGGCCGGCACCAGCGGCATGCCGCAACGGTCACACTGGCCGGGCTCGCCCCCGACCACTTCCGGATGCATGGGGCAAATCCACTTCCCGGCCAGGGACGTGCTGAGGACCTTCCCGCCCTCGGCTACCTTTGCCTCGAGCGTTCCGCGCACAAACATTCCCGGTTTCAGCTTCAGCGAAGGATTCGGCACGTTGACCCGCACACGCACCGTGCGGGATTGCTCGTCTACAACGGGATCGATGAACGCCACCGTTCCCGTCGTCGATTCCCCAGGATACGCTTCAGCCGTGAACGTGACGGGCTGACCATAACGCAACCACGGAAGGTCGGACTCGTATGCCTCAAGACGCACCCAGACCTGGGACAGGTCCGCAATCGTGTAAATGGGTGTGCCCGTCTGCACGTACATGCCCTCACGCACGTGCTTGTGGATCACGATTCCGCCGGAGGGGGCCGCGATCGTGATATGATCGCTGGGCTTTCCGTTCTGCTCTATCTCGTCGACCTGTTGCTTCGTCAATCCCCAGAGCTGGAGCTTCTCGCGGGCCGCATCGATGGTCGCCGTGGTGGTCTGCCGCACGATTTCCACCCCTCCCGTCCCCAGCCGGTCGGCAATCAAGATGGCCTGAAGCAGTTCCTGCTGCGCACTCAACAGTGCCGGACTGAAGAGAGAGACGAGAGGGTCGCCCTTGCGTACGGGAACCCCCGTGTAGTCCACGAACAGCCGTTCGAGTCGGCCCGGCACCC
>JAFGJQ010000123.1 GCA_016929015.1 Phycisphaerae bacterium
CATCGTTCAGGCGGATGTGAAGCGCTACCGACTCCTGGAGCGGACCCACGTTGGGCCCATGCCTGGCAACCTGCTCTCGAGGGTCCTCCGCGGGTGTGGCCTTTTGGCCGTCCGGCTGGCGTCTCAGCCGCGGGTTGTGCTGAGGGCGCTGAATGTACCCCGCTATCGCCAGTTGTCCGTAGGCCTGGTACTGCCCTTCGCCATGCAGCCCATTCGCGAGCCGCGCGCGTACGACGTGATTCACGCGCACTTCGCTCCAAACGGCCTCAAGGCAGTCTTTCTCCGGGAATGCGGCCTGCTGTCCGGCCGACTGGTCACGACGTTTCACGGCTATGACGTTCTGACGTATCCCCGCTTCTATGGCAAAGGCGTGTACCGGCACCTTTTCCGCCATGGTGACGTGTACACGGCGAACACTCAATACACGCGCCAACGGGCCATCGACCTCGGCTGCGACCCCAACCTCGTGCATGCACTGCCGGTCGGCATCAATCTCGACCAGTATGGCTGTGTTGAGAGGTCGATTCGCCCGCACGAACCGATTCGCCTCTTGACAGTGGGCCGACTGGTGGAGTTCAAGGGCACGGAGTACGGGCTGCGCGCCGTCGCTCGGCTGGCCTCGGAGTGGCCGCGGCTCCGATATGACGTCGTTGGTGACGGTCCGCTGCGTCAGCGTCTGGAGCGGCTCGCCGCCGATCTGCACGTGCGGCAGACGGTCCGTTTTCACGGAGGACTCGCCCACGACGAGGTGCGGAGACTCTATGCGCAGGCCCACTTGTACGTCCAGCCGGGCGTGGTGGCACGAAATGGAAGCGTCGAGGCCCAGGGGCGTGTTCTTGCGGAGGCGCAGGCCGTCGGCCTGCCCGTCGTGGCATCCGCGGTGGGCGGGATGCCCGAAGTTCTATCGGACGGCCAATCCGGATTCCTGGTACCCCCGAAGGACGTGGACGCCCTCACAGAACGCCTGCGATTCCTCATGGCCCACCCCGAGCGCTGGCCGGAGATCGGCAGAGCGGGCCGGCGGCTGGTGGAACAGCGCTTTGATAATCGCAGACTCACCGACCGCCTGCTTGAGATCTACGACGCGGCGGCAAAGTGCGACGCTTCGCAAGGACCGCGTGGCCATCAAGTTCCGTGAGTGGTCCGATACTCCTCGTACGTGCGTCCGACCAGACCGTTGAGCATTCCCGCCCCATAGCACATCAGCCTGATGTACTTCACAACGCCCGCCCGCCCGCGAAAACACGTCGCGGGGACAAGGAACACGGCGCCCTTCAGCAGCTTGTATGCCGCGAGGGCCAGGATCAACGGCACGCTCTGCACGGCCGGCCGCAAGACGTGCTCGGTCAGACTGGTCGTGGTTCCGCACCGAAAGGCCCTCTGGTAAATCCACTTGGCCGTGGTCCGGCTTGACGGCACCCACTCATAGACGATGGCATCATCCGCCCAAACGATCCGGTGCCCGCGCCGATGCATGAGGCGGAAGAAGCGTATGTCGCTTCCCCCGGTCAGGACCATTCTCTCGTCAAACCAGGGCCTCATCCCCTTGAGGATCTCCGCCCGAAACACGACGTTGTTCGTGGCCGATCGGTCCAGCCGGCGGCCACTCGGCCTGACGGCCCGAGCGAAGAACGCTCCTTGGACGACCCAATCGGGCGCCGCGGACTCGAAGCGAGGCTCCACCGGGCCGGTTACGACGTCCGCTTCGTACTCTGCGGCCACGCGAAGCAGCTCATCCAGCCAGTCCGGACGCGGCTGTTCGTCGTCGTCGATGAATGCGATCCACTCCGCGTCCGGCATCGCCGTACGCAGCGCCGCGTTACGGGCAAACGGAATCCCTCGGCGGGGCTCAACCGCAAACTCCAACCCCCACCGGAACTCCGCCCGGATCGCCTCCACCGTCGCTCGGGCCGATCCCTCCGGATCATTGTCCACTACGATGCACCGCAAGACCGGCTCCGCCGCCCGGAACGTCAGCGCATTGAGCCCCTCCAGAAGCCGGCGCAAACCGATGGGCCTCTTGTAGGTGATCGCACAGACTGCCACGCGCGGGGGCGCCGTCATCTGTGGGACCCCGTCGGTTCGTTCGGACCCGCCGGCTTGCGGCACACCATCACCGGCTCGTTGGCCGGCACGCCGTAACGGACGACCCTGTCCGCCGGAAGCTCGCGGGCAACGTAGTTCAAATCCAGGACGAATCCCGCCGCGGCCAGCCGGTCGTACAGATCCAGGCCGTAAATGCGCACGTGGTCGTGCTGGCCGTACGCTCGCTCACGGTCTTCCGGAGTCGTCACCGCAGGGTCTTCAAACGTTTGCGCTCGCCGTCGATCCATGGGAGTCTGCAGAATGGCCCAGCCCCCCGCCCGCAGCACGCGGAACAGTTCCGCCATCGCCCGCCGATCATCCGGGATGTGCTCCAGGACATGGTTGCACAGAATCACGTCAAATGACTCATCCTCGAAGGGGAGTTGCGTGATGTCACACTGTCGATCACCCTTGGCGGGATCGAGATCACCGCACACGTAGTCGATTCCCGGAATCGTGGAGAGGTGCCGACGCAGCGCCGGCTCGGGGGCAACGTGCAGCACGCGAGCCGGCCTGTGGAGCAGGTTTGTATGGTCGCGCAGATACAGCCAGATCAGGCGATGCCGCTCCAGTGCCCCGCACTCCGGGCATTGTGCGTTCAGCCGTTTCGGAACGCCGAACGGCCGAAATGCCTCATACCGCCCGCCGCAACACGGACACTCGACCCGGTCCTCGCCGTGGGCCACCCGACGCACCTCCCGGCTCACGCAACGCACACTGTCATCTATCGCGGCTAACGCCGCGCGAGCGGCACGCATCTGCCCGCTCGCGTGGTCCGCCGCCTGACCCCTGACGCACTTCAACATCGACTCGAAGCCTAGAACTCCCTGTCACCGGTGTCAAGCGAAGTCCGCGCCGTCGTGTGCCCATTCCTTTGATACGCATCAATGCTTGGATGCCACCGTCGCACCCGCCTAGCGCCCTCAAATGAACGCGGGGCCGCGAGTTCGTCGCAGCCCCGCGCCAGATTCATGCCACGCGCGCTCCGTGGTCAAGCCACTCGACGCCGCCGTGCCACCAACACCAATCCTGCCAGACAAAGCAAACCCATCGACGGCTCCGGCACCAGACGGATATTGTCCAGGCCCGCCTCCGGCCCGAGTCCGTTCGTAACAGCGAGCTCGAAACCCAGCGTCGCGTCTTGAAGCACTTCCGTGAACGAACTGGGCCCGTACCACTGAACCCACCCCGCTGGGTCAAAGGAGACGTAGCGATCACGCCAGACATCCAGGGGTCCTTGTTCTCCATAGTAACGGTACTGAGATCCATCTGTACCCCAGAGCACAGGCACCGTCGCAGAGGTATTGTCTTCCCCGGGGTGGGTAATGATGAACTCGTCCCAGCTGATCCCGGTGTATACGCTGAGATCACCGCTGAACGCAGACGGTCCCCTGACTTTCAAGGCCCCACCCGACGCGAGATCCGTGACAAACAGCCATCCACCCGGGTTCCCTCCGGTGGGCTCCACCGTTAACGTGCCCAGGAACTCCTCGACCTGCGTCCACCCCTGCAAGGTTCCGTCGTCAAAGTCCGAGAACGGCAAACCCATCGCTGGTGTAACGGGAATGCCGCCAACCATCACACCAACCAGCGTCAGGAAACCGGCTCTTTGAAACAGCGTCGTTTTCATGTTGTTGTCCTCCGTAGAGAGATCGCGCAACTTGACCACCCAACCAAAACACCAAAAACAAAAAAAGAGGGAGAGCATGCGTCATACGACGTCACTCTCCCTCACCCATGCCCTATCAAGACGCCCCACGTGATTGTCACATCACACGGAGTGCACTGCCTGCGTTTTCAGCCGCAACAGCGGTGTCCAGTCGTACATCAATTAAGCTTGTGCGGCGCTGCGTGTCACTGCACCTCACCTCAGTACGTTAGCTCACCATGTCCCATATATATAAGTATATCATGATGCACAGCGATTGTAAAGGCGCGACTGTCGCAGGATCGTCGCCGTCCGGTGCCCAACCGCCCCCATTGCACCTTGCGGTACCTGCACAAACGTTCGACCGAGTGGGAATGTTGACACGGGCTTCCCCCCCGGCTAATAGCCACCCCTGATGGATGCCAGACCCCTCGTTTCCGTTGTCCTTCCGACGCGTGACCGTCTCCCGGTCTTCCGCTCCTGCCTTGAATCGCTTCTGCGGCAGACCTACCGCCCGCTGGAAATCATCGTCGTGGACGACGGCTCAACGGATCAGACTCCGGCCTTTCTGAACCGGTTTGTCAGCCCGGACCCGCTGGTTTGCGTACGCGTCTTCCGACACTCGAACGCAATGGGTGCAAATCCGAGTCGGAATCACGGTATCCGCGAGAGTTCGGGAGTCGTCGTCGCGTTTCTGGACGACGACTGCATCGCCGAACCGACGTGGATCGAACGCTTGCTCAAACATTTCGCCGATGAGAGAGTGGGCGCAGTCACCGGTCTAGTCGTGGATCCGCCACCCTGCAATCTGTTTGACCTGGCGCATAAGGGAACGCATCGCGTATACGGGAAGGTCCAGGCAACGCGTATGGTGGCCGGCAATATGTGCGTCCGCCGTGACCTCCTCAATCGCCACATGCTCGACGAGGATCGCGCCGGCGTACCGAAGGACGTAACCGTCTCCGGCCGTGGAGACGAGGAAGGACTCTACCTGGCCATGCGCGCAGCCGGCCATGAAATCCGAGTCGCTCACGATGCCGTGGTGTTGCACGACCACCACTACACCGCAAGCACCTATTTCCACCGCGCCCTCCGCGGCGGCGTCTCCACGGCACGGCTCGGCTACAAGTACTACCTGCCACCCCGAGTGGAGCTTGTTCCCTTGTTCCTGGCGTGGGTCACGCTGCCGCTCGTAGCCTGGAATGTCTGGCTGGGACTCGTACCGGCCGCCTTCGCGACCCTCTCTCTTGCCGCCATCCTGTATAATGAACTGTTCCGCAAGGCGAAAACCGTCTGGGAAACCTTCATCACCCTGCCGCTTGTCATCGCCTTCTTCCACGCCCGCATGATCGGATACGTTGGTGAGCACATCCGACTGCGTACGCGCAAACACGGCCTCCAGCGCATTCGACTGCCCCGCGCCAACCCGCCCCCAAGCGCCAATCGAACGTGATTCCGACCGAGATGTGACTCTACTCAGGCGTAGCCGGCCCCGGCTGCCCGGCAGGCTTCGGAACGCGCGCCACGTACCATAGACTGTTCTCAAACTCCACCGAAATCGGCCGAGGCGGCCGGCTCCACGCGGGCTGCAGCGCATACGCCGCACCCCACTCCTGCCAGACCCGCAGCTTGTCGCGCCAGAGCGCCTCCGCCGCGGCCAGCAGCGCGGCCCGCTTCCGGTCCCGGTCCTCCGGCGACATCTGGTGGTTCTTGGCGGCCAGCTCCCGCCATCCGTACAGGAGCCGCAGGTCGCGCGAACGCAGACTCCCCTCCTGCTCTTCCCGCTTCTTCCAGGCAACGGCTGCTTTGTAGTTGTGGCTGAGCATCGTGCCCTCCTTCCACGAATGCACCACCGGCCGGCCCGGCGTGTGCCGCAGCCAGAAATCGTTCCGCTGCAGGAAGGTGTTCCCCGAAATGGCGAACGGTGCGTCTTCTGCCGTGTGCCCCCGGATGAAGGCAATCACCTCGCCGGCCGCCGCCGCCCGCTTCGCACGCTCACCCGAATCACGCCCGAAATA
>JAFGJQ010000124.1 GCA_016929015.1 Phycisphaerae bacterium
ACCAAAATGCGTGACCAGTCCGGCATCATTCCGGACCGCATCAAGCGCAATCCGCTCATGGGAGGCCTGCGCATCCTCCCGGACGAAGATGCCGGTCTGCAGCCGGTGGATGAGGAAGGACGGCCTCTGACGCCGAGCCCGAGGGAGCCGTCCACGACGCCTCTGAAGGACCGTGACCTCTACGGTCCGAATCCGGACGTCTACGGCCCAAGCGTGCCACAGCCGACCCAGATCAGCCGGGCCGTCAGTGCGGAGGAGGACAAGAGCAAGAACGTGTACGGACCGATCCTGGTGAGTCACGAGAACCCGTAGCCCACACGCATACGCGGTAGGCGTTCGCGGGCCCTCTGCGGGCCCGTGCCTGAGGGACAATCGAGCCATGTGGAACGACCCATCCAATGTACGAATCGCGGTTGCCGAAGTTGGACGTTGGGCCTCGCTGCTGCTGATCGCCGCCTCGGCGGGCTGCGTGGGGCCGGGCCGGGCCGGATTGGGTGGCCCGGACCAAGGCGGCGCCCGGCGGCTGCCGGGCTATTCCGCCGACCCCGTGATGAAGGTGGTTCCGTTCTTCCAGCCGGCCCCCGCGTGCTTCCGGAGCTTCGATCCGGAAGGTGACCCCAACCCCGAAGGGTTTGCCTTCACCTTGTATCTCCAGTCCGCCCATACCGGAAAAGGCATTCACCCGGAGGGCACACTTCAGGTCAAGATGTATCGTCTGGAGCCGACGGCCCAGGGCATCGTGACGCGCAACCTGGTGTATGAATCCAGGCCGGTGCCGGCGTACACGCTGCCATACTCCACCCAGCGAACGGCGCTCGGGTGGGGGTACGCCCCTTCCTTCTATTGGGGGAACGCGGATGTGCTGGGATACAAGGTGGAAGTCGTTGTCGAGTTCACCGGAGTGGATGGCCGAGTGGTCCGCAGTCAGCCGCGAGGTCTCAAGGTACCGACCCGCAAGTCGTAGGCCGGGCGAGGCCGGATGGTTGCGCTTGCCCATCGCCCTAACCTGGACCCTGGCCGCGACCCTCTGCCTCGGCATGGGCTGTGACCGTCAGCCGGGCCGTGCGTCCGCCGAAGACTCGCCCACGTCGGATGCCGGCTCTACGCCGAACATCGATCGCATTACGACACCAATCCAGACGGTCCAGCACATGCGACACCTGCATCAGCAATCGGCGGTCGATGCGCTGACCGTGTTCATCCAGCCCGACCAGCGGGAGGGAGTCTTGGCCCAACTGGCCGCAATTGACCGGCTGACCATGGCCTACCGTAACCTCAACGAGTTGCTCCTGGAGCGGATCGGCCCCGGGACGGCCAGTCTGGTGAGGGCCGATGAAATCGCGAATCTGGCAGGCGTTTTTTCGGCGGACGTGGAGATCGTGGAAGAACGCGTCGAAGGCGACTATGCGTGGGTGAAGTATTCCGTGGCGGGTCGCGTTCCGCTGGAGGAGGCCCAGTTCGTACGCGGGGCCGGACGCTGGCGACTCCGCACGGAGCCGCCCGTCCCGGAACTCACGGAACAACTGCGCAAACTGGCCGACGCGGCCGACCGAGTGGCCATCCTGGTCCGCTCACGCGAGATGACGTTTGAGCAGGTGCAACACGAACTGTCCATCCGGCAGGAACCCATCCTCCGCCGAATCGCCGAGATCGAGGCCCGCAATCAGCCGAACGACTGACCCGCACCTCTCCACCGGCCGCTCTCGCAATCCGCAATCCGCGATTCGCAATCTTTCTGGGCGTCACTCGTGCAGCGCCTCGTATGCCCTCAGCCACGCCATTTGGATGGCTTCCAGACGCCCCTCGTTCGAGGCGTCCGGAGGGTCGTCGAAGCCCGGCAGGCTGCATACCCAGGCATGCAGATTGGTGAACCCGACCGACAACGGGTGAACCTCAGGCCGCGCCACCAACAACAACCGGCCGATCGCTTCAGAGTCGGTCCAGCCCAGCCGGAGGCTCGACCCGGTTCCCATGCCCGTCGCCCCCGCGTGACCGTCCGACTC
The DNA here is from genome assembly GCA_016929015.1 of Phycisphaerae bacterium. Taxonomy (GTDB): domain Bacteria; phylum Planctomycetota; class Phycisphaerae; order UBA1845; family UBA1845; genus JAFGJQ01. Next base: position 2,004 of record JAFGJQ010000124.1, read on the forward strand.
CTTCGCCAGGTTGCGGTTCCATGCCGGTACGTCCACCACAAGGTCGCACGATCCATCGGGAATCGCCTGACAGGCCAGCCGGCTGCGCGTGGTGAGGCCCGGGGCGTTGTCCAGCATGTCCTCTTCCTGCTCCGTGGCCGGGCGGAGGGAGCCGAAACCCTCCTTCACAATCACGTGACACGTGCAACAGGCACACACGCCGCCGCAGGCATGGTCGATTTCCACGCCGTGGGCCAGAGCGATGTCCAGTAGACTGCCAGGCAGGCCGGTCCGGCCAAAGGGAATCCGGTCCGGCTCCACCGTGACCGTCACCCCCATCGGCTCGAACCGCACGGTGAAGGCACGGCCTGCCGGTCGATCATCCGATGTGTCAGAAGGTGGCATCATTCCAGGATGTTCGTGGTACCGGTCCTTCTCCTGTGGGACCGGCTTTCCAGCCGGTCAACTGCCGCCGCCGGCTTGCTTCGCCCTCAGGTCCGCAACAGCCGCCCGGATCGCCTCCTCGGCCAGCACGCTGCAATGGATTTTCACGAGGGGCAACTGCAGCTCTTCCACGATGTCCGTGTTCTTCAGGGCCAGGGCCTCCTCTACTGTTCGGCCCTTGAGCCACTCGGTGGCCACTGAACTGCTTGCGATCGCGCTGCCGCACCCGAACGTCTTGAACTTCGCCTCGACAATCCGGCCGTCGTCCCCGACCCGAATCTGCAGTCTCAGCATGTCTCCGCACGCTGGTGAACCCACCACGCCGGTGCCCACGTGGGGATCGTCCGTGTCCAGCGATCCGACATTCTGTGGGTGCTCAAAATGTTGCAGGATCTTTTCGCTGTATGGCATTATGCTTCTCGTTCCGTTCCACGGTTGTCCGCTCTCACTGACGCGGACAACCGATTCTATCCCGTCCTTCGCTGCAGGCTGCCGGCCTGCAACGCCATCTCATAGGTCGGGCTCATCGCCCGCAGACGCTCCACCGCCCGCGTGATCTGGTCGATGGCCGTCTCCACCTCGTCGGCCGTGTTGAATCGACCCAGTGAAAGGCGAATCGAACTTGGGGCCACGTCGTCCGCCACGCCCAGGGCCTTGAGCACGTGGCTTGGCTCGAGGGACGCGCTGGTACAGGCGCTGCCGCTGGAGAAGGCCAGGTCCTTGCAGGCCATCATCAGGCCCTCGCCTTCCACGTAGTGAACGCTCAGGTTCAAGGTGTTCGGAAGGCAGTGCTGCGGATCCCCGTTGCGGGTAATGGGCTCAATTCGGTCACGCAACGCCGTCCACAAACGATCGCGCAGCGCCCCGATGCGCGCGGCGTCGGCGGCCATCTCTGCGCCGGTCAGCGCCGCCGCCTGCCCGAGGCCGACGATGCCCGGCACGTTCAGCGTGCCCGACCGAAAACCACGTTCGTGCCCGCCCCCGTGAAAAAGCGGCCGGCACCGCACCCGCGGGGCCCGCCGGCGAACAAACAACGCGCCGACGCCTTTTGGACCGTAGATCTTGTGGCCCGAGCAGCTCAGCAGATCGATGCCCATCGCCTGTACGTCGATCGGTACCTTGCCGAATGCCTGCGTGGCGTCCGTGTGGAAGAGCACGCCTCGCGGTTTGCACAACCGCCCGATCTCCGCGATCGGCTGGATGGTGCCGATCTCGTTATTCGCGAACATGACGGACACAAGGATTGTATCCTCGCGGATGGCTGACTCCAGCTCCTCCAGCCGGATTCGGCCTCCTGAATCCACATCGAGAACCGTTACGGAGGACCCCTGCGTCTCCAGGAACTTGCAGGGGTCCAGCACGGCCTTATGTTCCGTCCGCTGCGTGATGACGTGCCGGCCCTGCTCGGCGTACATGCTTGTCACGCCCTTGATGACGATGTTGTTGCTTTCCGTCGCACCGCTGGTCCAGACAATCTCCTTGGTTGATTCCGCGCCGATCAGGCCGGCCACCTGTTCGCGGGCCTTCTCGACGGCCTCCTCCGCCTCCCAGCCGAACGCATGGCTCCGGCTTGCAGCGTTGCCGAACCGGTCCGTCAGGTAGGGCATCATCGCGTCGAGCACTCGGGGATCGAGGCGCGTGGTGGCGTTGTTGTCCAGGTACACTCGGGACATCCCCCGACTCCTAGGTCTCGGTCTGCGGCGCGGTTCGGTTCGCACCGTTCGCCACGATCTCGCCGATGGAAACACCTTCCAGAAACCGTTGCATTCGCTGATGGACCTTCAGCACCGCCGGTCGAACCGGGCAGCGAGAGACCAACTCGCAGGTTCGACGGGGCGGACCGGTCTGGCCGCCGGTACACCGCACCAGCCGTGCCGGGCCCTCCACCGCGCGAATCAATTGTGCCAGCGAAATCTGATACGGATCCTGAGCCAGCCGGTAGCCGCCCTTGGTGCCACGCTCGCTTCCCACAATCCCGCAACGGTTGAGCGTCTTGAGCACGTTCGTCAGCACGGGCAGCGGAAGCCGGTACTCGTCCGCGATTTCTCGCGCACTGGCGAGGCGGTCTGTCTCCGCCGCCAGGTGCGAAAGGGCAATCAGTGCATACTCGGTTTTTCGCGTCAACGTGAACATCGCTACGCCGCCCAAATCCAACAGGCGCAGAATATAGCACTGCTAAAGTGCTATTTCAAGCAGGGATCGGGGCTCATCTCGGTGCGGTGACCGAAGAAACCTGCTGCTCACAGTCACCAAGCGTTAAACTGTGAGCACCTTTTTGTCAGCAAAAATGTATGCCGTGTCCGGAAATCAAGTAGGCCCGGCGGGGTGGACCGGGCCTTGGGGGGAACCAACCCATGGGGGATGGATTGGTGAGTGGGTTTTTTTATGCTGGTTGCGTACACGCTTTCGCGCGTGACGCAACGCAGCAGAGTTCCTCAGATTTTCCATTTTTGCACACACCCTGTCAAGTTATTTCCGGACATTGAGCGCCGGTCGACGGGAGCGGGGGCCAGCCCCGATCTGGCGTCGGATCGCAACTTATCCGTCTTCATATGGTTATGCTGCCGAACGGGCAATGGACTCGTAGCGCCTCCCGGCTGTTCGACGTTCCCGGGGCCTGGCTTGGGGCGGGTCTGGCTTGCGTGCCGGGCAGTCAGTTGAATCTGCGGGGGGTAGAGGTGTACGATAACAAGACGCGTGCAGGGATCAGACTGCGTCGATCGCGGCAGATCCATGCACAACCCCGGCATTCCCGCCTGTTCTGACTTCAGGAGGTCACCCTCATGCCTCGATTCATAGCAAGTGCTCTGGCCCTCGTGTTCTGTCTGACCGCAACGGCCGGTGCGCAGACGACGCCCAATACGGGCGTCAAGAATGAGCGTTCTTCCGCATCTACTCGGACAGGGCCCACCCCCCCGCGTTTGAAGCAGCGAGCCGATGCCCCTGTCGTTGAGCTTCTGAAGACGCGCATCGACGCGATTGACTGGGAAGACCGGACGTTCGGTGACGTGATCGAGTGGCTGGAGAGCCTGGCGTCCGTGAACGTGGTCGTCTCTTGGCGCGAGCTGGAGGCCGTGGGAATCGACCGCGATACCCCGGTGACGCTGCGCTTGCGGGACGCCACGGTGGCGTCGATTCTGACGACGGTCCTGGAGCAACTGGGGGAGGGAGACACCGTGCGTTGGCGCGGGCAGGGCGACACGCTGAAGATCTCGACGCGGGAGGCATTCAACCGCAAGTTGCACACGCGTGTGTATGACGTGGCGGAC
>JAFGJQ010000125.1 GCA_016929015.1 Phycisphaerae bacterium
CCCACGGCAGGCGGTTGAAGGGCCCCGGCGAAGGAAACAAACCTCCTTCGCTCAATCGTGCGGTCGCCAGGCCCGGTCCCGTTTCTGCTGCGACCGGCGAGTCTTGTCCTCGCGGCGGTGACGCTTCACGGAGGCGGGGACGCGGGTTCTTCGACGGGGTTTGGGTCGGTCCAGCGCCGCGGACAGTAGTTCCACCAGTCGAGACACCGCGGCATCACGGTTGGCGCCCTGGGTCCGGTGGCGTGACGCAACGACCCGCAGCACGCCGTCCCGGCTGATCCGGGTGGCCAGCCGCCGGCGGATGCGCGCCGTCTGCTCTGGTGTGAACGCCGAGCACGCGGTCAGGTCCAAGCGCACCGTGACCCGTGTGCTCACCTTGTTCACGTTCTGCCCGCCGGGTCCGCCGCTGCGGGTGAACTCGAATGCCAGTTCGTCCGGGTTCAGCGCGGCATGATGAGCGATGGCAAGGGTCTGCACGACGCGGGCCTCGTCTCAGAGCAATGCGGGTCCGTCATCGACCGTGGACGCCGGCTCGTTGGCGGCGGAGGGGAACTGCATGTCCAGCACTTGCATCTCCACGGTTCGATGGTTGTTGAAGTCATTGATCATCGGTTCAAAGGCGAGTCTGCAGCAGCGGTTCTCTTTCAGCGGTTGTTCCAACGAGGCCTTGCCGAACCCGATGGAACGCAACCGGACGGAACCCTCCCGAAACGTCGCGGACAGGTGCTCCCCGCCCTTGCCCACACAACGGGGCTCACCGGCGAGTTCAACCCAACCGGTGGACAACCGCGGCGTCGGGTTGCCCGGGCCGAATGGCCCGAGGTTCAGCATGGCTTGAACCGTCGTCAGGTCGAGCTGTTCAAGTGACACTTCTGCATCCAGACGCAGCTTTGGCCGAATGTCCGCACCCGTCAGGCGTGAGTTGGCAACCTCCGTGAATGCCTGGGTAAAGGCATCCAATCGATGAGCGTCGACCCGGAGTCCGGCCGCCATCGCGTGTCCGCCGAACTGCAGGAGGTGCTCACCACAGGCGGCCAGGGCGTTGTGCATGTGGAACGGTGGAATGCTGCGGGCCGACCCTTGTCCCACCTCGTTCTCGACCGCAATCAGAACGGTGGCTCGGCAATACCGTTCCACGATTCGAGAGGCCACGATGCCGATGACCCCGGCGTGCCACTTGTCGTTGGCAAGCACGATCCCCCGAACGGCGTCGGAATCGAGCCGGCGCTCCTCGATCATTTCACAGGCCGCCCGGAAGATGCTCCGCTCCTTCGACTGGCGGGCGCGGTTGTGCTCCTCCAGGTATAGGGCGATCTCCTTCGCGCGGCCGGCGTCGGCGCGGGTAAGCATCTCAACGGCCAGGCGGGCATGGCCCATCCGGCCCGCCGCGTTCAGCCGTGGGGCCAGCTTGAACCCGGCGTCGTACCCGCTGATGTTGGCACCGGTCAACCCGGCGGATTCCAGGAGGGCGACCAGCCCGGGGTTGTTCGTGGATTTGACCATGGCGAGTCCGTGCCGGGCCACGACCCGGTTCTCGCCCACCAGAGGCACCACGTCCGCCACCGTTCCCAGGGCGACCAGCGGCAACAGGTCCATGAGTATGTGGCGATATGCAGGAGCGACGCGGTCCGAGCCGGACAGCTCCTGCCCCAACGCCCACGCCACCTTGAACGCCACCCCGGCGCCGCAAAGAGCCGGGTTGGGATAGGCGCCGCTTACCGTCGGGTGGACGATGGCCGCGGCTTCCGGAAGGGCCCCGCCCGTCGTGTGGTGGTCCGTGATGATGAGGGGCAGCCCGCACTCGGCTGCGACCCGTGCTTCATCGACGGACCCGATTCCGCAGTCCACGGTGACGAGGAGGGCGGCCCCGTCTGCGGCAATGTTGCGGACGGCAGCACTGTTAAGCCCGTATCCCTCCTCCAGTCGGTGCGGCACGTAGAAACTGGGGGCCGCGCCGGCGGCTCGGAGGACATGCCACAGGACGGCGACTCCGGTAATGCCGTCCACGTCGTAGTCGCCATAGAGTACGATTTTCTGCCGTCGCCGGACCGCTGCTGCGATCAGCGTGGCGGCCTCGCGGGCCCCCGGCAGCAGGTCAGGTGGATGCAGGTCACGCAGTTGCGGGTCGATGAAGGCGCGAGCGGCTTCGGGCGTGGTGATCCCTCGGTTTTGCAGGAGTTGGACGACAACCGGGGGCAGGTTCCACCCGGCCGAGAACGGTTGTGCGTTGGGCAATGACTGAAGGATCCAGTCTCTAACCATGTTCATCCTGGCCGCTGCGGTTGTTTCAGGTGCGAGACGTGCGGCATCGCCCGTCTCCTGGGCTACTGTATCGGCGGACGATGGCGGCGTAAACCGTCCGGCGGCGGTCGCGGCGTGGAATCGAGTTGCCAGACAACTGGAGCGCGTTAGAATCCGGCGGGTTCGGAGGTGGTCTGAAGGTGCGGCGATCGGGCTGTCGGTGCGCGATGGCGGACACGCAGATGGAGCGGGGCTGATGTGCGGCCGATACCGTAATCCAACCACGATGCGCGTACTAGCGGTCGGGGTTTGTGTGCTGCCTGCGGGCGGCTGCGGTCTGGACTTGACGTATCTGGTACCGCAGATTCGCGGCCAACTCGACATCGTCGCAAACGCCATCCCAATCGAGGACGCAATCCGGGACGGCATGCTGACGGAAGAGCAGACCAGGAACATGGAAGTGCTGCTGGACGCACGCGACTTCGCTCAGAACACGCTGGGATTGGACACGCAGAACGCCTACAAGCTCTACTTCGATACGGGAGACGGACCCGTTGCCTACAACATCTCGGCCTGTGTGAAACACGCGTTTGTGCCGAAGACCTGGAAGTTTCCCATCGTCGGTACCCTGCCCTACCTTGGGTACTTCAACTGGCAGCAGGCGGCGCGCAAGGTGAACGAGCTTACGGCACAGGGATACGACGTGCTCCACTACGAAGTGGATGCCTACAGCACGCTCAGCTTTCTTCCCGACCCCGTGTTTTCCGGAATGCTGAGCCGCAACGCGCTGTCCATCGTGGATACCATCTGCCACGAGTTGCTTCACCGCACGGTCTGGCATCCGAGTGACACCACCTTCAACGAAAGCCTCGCCACGTGGGTCGGACAGACCGGCGCTATTCAGTTTTTCCAGGAGCACTATCCGGATCAGCCGGAGGCGGCGCAGACGGCGATCGACTGGTACGACGACATGGCCCGGTACAACGCCTTCATCTCCAGTCTGTATGACGACCTGCGCGAGTTTTATGCGCAGGACATGCCGTGGCAGGACAAGGTGGCGGGCCGGGAGGCCGTGTATCAGGCGGGCCGCGATCGGTTCGTGAGCGAGGTGCTTCCGCTCATGAACCGGCCGGACAGCTTCACCGGTGTGGCGAACCTGCCCACCAACAACGCGTGGGTGCTTGCCAACGTGCGATACAACCAGGACCTGGACGTTTTTGAGGATGTACACGCCGCCACGGGCCGGAGCTGGCCGGATTCCATGCGGGTGTTTCGCGCGGCGGCGAGTGTTGCCGACCCGTATCGGTACCTGCGCGACTGGCTGGCGAGCCAGCCGGACGGTGCGATGGCGCTCCTCGAGGACGCGTCGGGGCCCGAAGGGACGGCCGAACCGGCGGGGGAGGCGGAAGCGGACGCCGCGCCCATCCACGATTGCGGACCCGTTCCGCAGCCCTGACGTTGCTCATCTTGCCGTTCGCGGACCTGCCCATGACCTCCTGGAAGACTCGTGTGATTGCCGCGGTCCTTTTCGCGACGGCCTTCGGCTACGTGGAGGCGGCCGTCGTCGTCTATCTCCGGGCCGTCTACCAGCCCATCCGGCTGGAACTCCACCCGGGCATCGCCCCGCACGACCTTTTGCCGGCTATCACGCTGGACCAGCTCAGGGCACACGGCCGGGAGGTGGAGCGGCAGTTGTACGTGGAGTTGGGTCGGGAGCTGGCCACGCTGGTGATGCTGGCGTCCGTGGCATGGGGGGTGTGCCGGTCACGCCGTGAATGGTTCGCCTTCTTCGCGTTGATGTTCGCGGTGTGGAACATCGCTTACTACGTCTTCCTCTGGCTGACGATCGGGTGGCCCGCCACTCTCTTTGACTGGGACATTCTCTTCCTGCTGCCGGTCATCTGGACGGGCCCGGTGATCGCGCCGGTGCTGGTCTCGTGTGGGTTGATCGTCGGCAGCGTCTGGACGATCGTCCGCGAGGGACGCGGCCACCCGTTGCGGCTCCCTGTGTGGTGCTGGTTGGGCATGGTCGTTGCCGGTCTGGTTGTTATCCTGGCCTTCTGCTGGGACTGGCGCAACATCCAGGCGGGCGGCGTGCCGGCGCCGTTCCGCTGGGACGTGTTTCTTGCGGGCCTGCTCGCCGGGCTGGCTGTCTTCTTCCTTGGCGTGTTTCGCGACAGGAAGAGAACACGACACTCCCCGCCTTCCTTCCCCACACCGGATGGATAAACGCATGGACCCGCCCGGGCCGGCCCACCGCCTGTCGCGATGCAGCGGCGTTACGTGTGACGGCGAAACCGTCGAGAGATTCCAAACATGAGAATCTGGACCAGAATCAGGCACCACCCCAAGACCAGTCTGCTCGTCCTGGCTTATGTTGCTTTCATCGCGCTGGGGATGCCGGACGGCGTGCTGGGCATCGCCTGGCCTTCGATCCGGGCCGGTTTCTGCATTCCCTTGGATGCCGTAGGGCTGTTGCTTCTGGCGTCCGTGACAGGCTACCTGACCACCAGCTTCCTGAGCGGTCCTCTGGTCGCGCGCCTGGGCATCGGCAGACTGTTGGCGGCAAGCTGTGCCCTAACCGGAGCGGGTCTGGTCGGCTACACCCTGGTCCCGGCCTGGTGGATGATGGTTGTGCTCGGCGTGGCGGCCGGCCTGGGAGCGGGGGCGATTGACGCCGGTCTGAACACGTACGTGGCGGCGCATTTCGGCGAAGGGCTGATGCAGTGGCTGCACGCAAGCTGGGGCGTCGGCGTGACGCTGGGGTCCGTTCTCATGACCTTTGCGGTGACGGCCTTGCATTCGTGGCGCGTGGGCTACAGTGTTGTGGGCGTCTTCCAGCTTGCGCTGGCGGCGTGCTTTGTGCTGACCCTGCCCATGTGGAGTCGAAAGGAAGCTCCCGGCGGGCGCGAGCAGCCCAAGCGCCTGACGGAATACAGGACGCCCCTGGGTGAAACACTGCGCCGGCCCAGGGTGTGGCTGAGCGTGCTGCTGTTCCTGCTGTACACCGGCTGCGAAGCCTCGCTCGGAACGTGGGCCTACACTCTCCTCGTTGAGTCGCGGGGTACCCACCCCTGGATGGCCGGGCTGTGGACGGGCAGCTATTGGGCAACATTCACCGTGGGGCGCGGCGTGGCCGGCCTGTACGCCAAACGGCTGGGCGTCGATCTCCTCATGCGGTGCAGCCTCATTGCGGCACTGCTTGGCGCCGTTCTGTTGTGGTGGAATCCGGCCCAGGTCGCCAACCTGGTTGCGGTGGCGCTGATCGGTTGCGCCATCGCGCCCATCTTTCCGGCGCTGATCTCCGGAACCAGCCGGCGGGTGGGCGTGCACCATGCTGCGAACACCATTGGCATGCAGGTGGCCGCGGGCGGTCTGGGAATGGCGGTCATCCCCGGCCTTGTGGGGATTCTGGCTCGCCGGGTCTCGCTGGAGGCCGTCCCCGTCTGTCTGATCGTGCTGTTTGCCGCGTTGTCCGGTTTCTATACGCTGGCCGTGAAGATCGGGTCGAGACCCTGATTAGCTCAGCGCAAACGCCTGCCGCAGCCGGGCGATCCGCTCGGCCGCGTTTTCCGAGATGCCGCCGAATCGGACCTGGTCGTAGCGGGTTTGGATGCGGGCCATGCGCTTCCACCCCTTGTTCATGCCGTGGATGAACAGGGCGGCCGTAAGGCTTCGTGTCTGGATCAGCGTCCGCAGCGTGCGGCGCCACACCCAGGGCACGGTGGCCGCCGTGTGGCGGAGCTCATAAATCGCCTCGTCCAGTTGCTGCGCGGAGACGTTCTTCGGGTGATACACCGTTTCCACGAACGTGAAGCGTTCCCAGTCTTCCGGGTAGTTGGTGGCGAAGATGCGCCCCTCTTTCATGTACCGGTCGTACATCCGCGTGCCGGGCAGCGGGGTCAGGTTCGTAATCTGGATCGTGTCCACGCCAAGCCGAACGGATTCCAACGCGGTCTGCGACACCGTATCCACGGTGTCCTGGTCCGCCCCGATGATGAACGCTCCGAACACGCTGATGCCCGCGCGGTGGTAGCCCTTGACCAGGTCGTCGTACCGGTTGGCGTTCTTGCGGTTGATGCCCTTATGAAAATCTTTCAGGGATTCGGGGTTCAGGGACTCGAACCCGATCAACATGCCGCGGCACCCGGCCTTGTACGCCAGCTTCAGGCCTTCGACGTCATCTCCCATGTTGATGGTCGTCTGGCTGAACCAGAGTCGCCGTTTGCCGTGCTTGATGATGGCCTTGAGCAGTTCCTTGGCCCACTCAGCGTGCCGCGGCCCCACGCCGAAGAAGTTGTCGTCCGTGACAAAGATGAACCGCCGCGGCGTCTGGTTCCACTCCTCGATGATCGAGCCGATGTCACGCCGCCGGATCGGTCCGCCGTTGAACAGCGTTACGCTGCAATACTCGCATCCCACCGGACAGCCGCGCGACGTCTGAATGCTCGACACGTCGTATCGCCCGTTGACGGGCTGGAGCGTCTGGAGCCCCGCCCCGAACCGCGAGCCCAACTCGCTCAGCCTTCCTTCGTAGCGCGGCTGGAGCCGGCCGGAGGCCGCATCGTCCACGATCTGCGGCCAGATCTCGTCGCACTCGCCGACGGCGACCGAATCCACGTACCGGGCGCTTTCGTCCGGTACGGCCCAGGCGTGCGGGCCGCCCATGACCGTCGGAATCCCGCGCCGGCGGCACTGGGCGGCGATCTCGTACGCCCGGGTCGCGCCGCTGGTGTAGGACGTGATGCCTACCAGGTCGTATCCGCGCGTGCGGATTGCGTCTTCGGTGAAGTCACCCCCGAATATTTCGTCGATGATTTCCACTTCATGCGGCGGCGGCACAAGCCTGGCCAGCACCTGCAGGCCAAGCTGCGGGATCTTGCTGCCGATGGTGTGATACCCCTGGGTCCGCCGCGTAATAGGGTTGATCAAGGCAATGCGCAAGGACACCTACTCCCTCGTAAAAATCCGCGTTCCAGGTGGCGAAGGGTACGTCCGGCCTCTCGCGAAGTCAACGAAAACGCATTGAAGCACCGCTCGGACCTCCCGGTGCTACAGGGTTGGGGCGCGTCCTTCCGGGGCCGATGCCGACCGGCCGAGCGTTCAAACGGGCGGCGTGCCCTGTCCTGCGGATTTCCTGTCCAGCGTGTTCGTGACGAAGATGTAGACCAGCATGGCGCCGAACGCGCCGAACCCGATGATCGCAAACGCATACCAGATGCGGTCCGCGTGGGCATACTCCACCGGCAGTGGGGACGGCTTGCCTGTCGGGGGCCCCATGGCCAGGACTACGGTGTCCCGCCGCGCGCGGTCTCGACCGTCCTTCTGGGCGTCGGCGTCCGTTTCCAGCTTGGATTCGTCGATCCTGGCCTGTCGTACGACGATTAGCCAGTTTTCGTCGTTCCCCGCCTGTTCAACTCGACGCAGATAGGAATGTGGTGGCAGCGGTTCGTCACCCGCTACAATCCCCGTCCATAGAGTGTCCGACACCGCTTCTCCGTCTTTCAACTCATTGTGCAGTTCTCGTGGGAGGTCGGATCGGGCCATCGTTCGGACCGGAGACTCAATGACCCACGAACGCTCCGGGTCCTTTCGCCACCAGTCACGCGCCTTCAATTCGCGGATCGCCGCGTCCGCCGCAACGTCCAGGCCGCGGCTCGTCAGAACGTCGCAGAGTGCCGGCGGCACGACGGCCGTTGGCCTCAGCGCGTCGGTGTCGGCCGGATCCAGCGTGAAGCGGTATTGCGGATCGGTTGCCAGTCGCCATTCATGGCGCGTCGGCGGGTCCAGCTTCCGCGGATCGGGGCAGTACCGGTTGAGAAGCAGACCCGCGGCGATGAAACCGGCCAGCCAGGCGAAGAACGTCGTCAGGTGCTGGTATCCCAGGTACAGGCCCACCTCCCCTTTGGGGGCCTGCTTGGAGGCGAACTCGAGAAACTTCGGCGACAGGAAGCACTCCGCCAGGCCCTGCAGGGCAATCCCGACGATCATGCACAGCACGATGGGATGGATGGAGAACAGGCCCAGGTCCACCGAGTTCCCCGTGTGCTTCTCCAGCAACGTGCCCAGCGCGATCACCAGTGCCGTAAACGGAATGATAAACATGCCGATGCCGATGGCGCTCTGCGGCTTGAAACGCCGGATGACATGCGTGATCGGCACGACCAGAATCACCACCGTCAGCGGATTGATGTTCGCCAGCCATTCCGGCTTGTAGCCCTTCCCCAGCACCCGCTCGATGTACGTGGGCATCGCCCCGTAAAGCTGTCCCTGGATCAGCCAGAAGCCCGCAATGATCACGATCAGACCGAGGAAGCGGAAGTTCCGCATGACCGTCCAGAGGCCGCGCAACGCCTGGGAGACGGTCTTGCCCGTGCCTTCCGTATCCACGTTGCGATAGAAAAGCGTGACCAGCACCAGGGCGAGAAAGCACATCGCCGCCGCGTAGAAGTTGATGACATCCATGCCGAGTCGTTCATTCAGCACGCCGGCCAATCCCTTCCCGGAGAATGAGCCGATGTTCACTACCATGTAGAAGATCGACATCGCCCGGGCCCGGTTCTCATCCGTGCTGCACTTGGCCGCGGTGCCTGAAATGACGGGCTTGATGATGGCACCGCCGCACATGATCAGACCCAGCGCGGTGACGGCCGTCCACTTGAGCTGGTAAGCCCCCAACAAAGCGTAACCGCCGGTCAGCACGGCGAATGCGATCATCAGGGCCTGCTTGAAGCCGATCTTGTCTGCCATGATGCCCATGAAGGTGGGCAGAAAGTAGAGTCCGCCGGCGAAGAGCGCCGTGATCAGCCCGGTTTCCGTGTCCGTGAAGCCGACGTCCGCATTCAGGTAGCGGACCAGCGTGATGAACATGCCGTAGTACGCCGCCCGCTCACAGAGCTCCGCCCCGTTGGCATACCAGAACGTCCGCGGAAATCGCCAGCCCAGTTTTCCCTCAGCCTGCATACCCACCTCACTGCTCTAAAATGTCCAATGTCCAATGATTAATGTCAAAGGTGGCCCTGCCCTGAGGCTCTTTCACTAGCCATTCGGCATTGGCCATTCGCCATTGGTCATTGGTCATTGGTCATTTGACATTGATTCCGTATTCCCCCCACCTCCGCGTCACCAGCTCCTTCACGCCACCCGTCATCTCCAGCTCCGCCGGCCACTCCCGCACCGGGCCCTCGCCGGGGACCTTCCGCGTCGCGTCGATCCCCATCTTGCCGCCCGTGCCGCAGAACGGCGCGGCGTGGTCCAGAATGTCCAGCGGGCCGTCCACGATCACCGTGTCCCGCCGCGGGTCCCAGTTCGCCCCGACGTGGAACAGCACGTCCTGCTCGTCATGCACGTTCACATGCTCGTCCACCACAATGATCAGCTTGGTGAACATCATCTGACCTGCGCCCCAGATGCTCGACATGACCTTGCGGGCCTGCATGGGGTACTCCTTGCGGATCTTCACGAACATGCAGTTGTGGAAGGCCCCGAACATGGGCAGCGAGTAGTCCACAATGTCCGGCACCACCACCCGCAGTAGCGGCAGGAAGATGCGCTCCGTCGCTTTGCCCAGGTAGTAGTCTTCCTGCGGCGGCTTGCCCACGATGGTGGTCGGATAGATCGGGTCGCGGCGGTGCGTAATGGCCGTCACCTGGAACGCGGGATACCGATCCGCCAGTGAGTAAAACCCCGTGTGGTCTCCGAACGGGCCTTCCAGGAGCGTCTCCTTCGGGTCTACGAACCCCTCGACCACGATCTCCGCGTGGGCGGGCACCTCCAGAGGGATGGTCCGGCAGGGGACCAGCTCGATGCCGCCGTCGTTCAGGAAGCCGGCGAACAGCAATTCGCTCACGTCCGGCGGCAGGGGGCAGGTGGCCGCGTAGGGCAGCACCGACTCGCCGCCCAGCACGATCGCCAGCGGCATCCTCTCGCCGCGGGCGGCGTACTTGCGATGGTGGCGGGCCCCGTCGTGGTGCATGTGCCAGTGCATCGCCGTCCGTTTCGGCTCGAACACCTGCACGCGGTACATGCCGACGTTTCGGTCGCCGCTGTCGGGGTCCTTCGTATAGACGCCCCCGAACGTGATGTAACGCCCGCCGTCCTCCGGCCAGCACTGGATGATCGGCAGGTCAAGCAGGTTCGCGTCATCCGTATGCACGACCTGTTGGCACAGGCCCGTGCGCACGACCTTCGGCGCATAGCCGGCCAGGCGGGCCAGGTCGGGCAGCTTGCGGATCTTGTCCATCAACGTGGAGGGGACTTCCGGCTTGATCAGCGCCTGGATGCGGTCGGCCAAGGCGTCGAAGCTTTCGCAGCCCAGCGCCATCCGCATCCGCTCGTAGCTGCCGTACAGGTTGATGGCCAGCGGGATGCCGGACCCTTTGACCCGCTCGAACAGCAGCCCGCACCCGCCCCGGCCACCGTGAACGGGGTCCGTCGCGGGCGGCCGCGCGTTGCCCGCCGCGGCCGATTTGCTCACGCGGTCGGCGATCTCGGTGATCTCCAGCACCGGGTCCACCTCCGCCCGAACGCGGCAGAGCTGCCCCCTGCGCTCCAACTCGGCCACGAATGATTGCAGGTCTGGATACGGCACGTAACGCAACGCCTCTTCCTGAAGGCCCGCTGACTTGCCAGAGCAGGCACGTCCCACCAACCGGAGCCATCATAGTCGAGGGGCAGGGCAGGGCAAATGGGCGGCAGCGCAGACCTCGCCGGCGTCGCACGGTTTGAGACGCACCGAATGCAGCACCCGCCGTGCCGACCACGGTTCCTGCGCCGGCGTTCCCTGCGTCTGGCGGTTCGTCAGACGGTCCTGTATCATCGCAATGGAGGATCGAGTGCAGGCTCGATTGCCCTTTCCTGTCGAGTACGACGATGGAGGACTTTCGTTTCTCATCGATTGCGGGGTGGTTCGTGCGCGGAGCTTTGAATCGAGGAGGTGCGTTATGCAACGGGGCTGGTTTGCAGTGGGGCTGCTGGTGGTGGCCGTGGTCTTCGTGGGGGGGTTGACCACCGGCTGTGGGGAAAAGCGCGAGAAGGTCCGGGTGATTGAGGTACATCCGGAACGCCACGGGGGCCGCGACCACGACCGTGACGTCCACAGGGATCGCGACCGGCGAGACTACGATCGCGACCATGACCGGCGCGACCGCGATGCGGATCGCGACCGGAGGGATCGCCGTGACGATCGCGACAGGCGATTCCGCGACGAGGACCGCGACCGGCGCGACCGCGATGCGGATCGCGACAGACGCGACCGTAGTGATGACCGCAACCGCCGAGATCGCAACGAGGACCGCGAGCGGAGCGAACGCGATCCCGTTCGGGTTATAACGAGGTAGCATCCTCGCTGCTCTGAAAACGCGCCGAGTCTCGGGTGCCCGCAGGCTTCAGCCTCGGGCATGGTCTGCCTGTGTCCCCCGCTGCTCTGAAAACACCGCTGGACCGATCCCGGCGCGCCTGGACATCTCGGTTTCGCTCGGCCGAGATCCCCACCTCGGCCCACTTCCCCAAGGGCCGTAGGCCCGGATGAGATGAGCCCGCCGTTTCAACGGCGGGTCCGTTCCGCCCCACCCCCACCCCCCGGTCCTGTAGGGACCGGATGAATCTGTGCCACTTCTGGAGCAGTGCCCGTTCCCCGTGTGCCACTGCTTCTTGAGCAGTGGTTTCGGGACATTCACAGACGGTCTATCAATCACCCCCGTCGAACCGATCTTGCTCCCCACCCCTTCATCCCCCGCATGCCGCCCCGGCCTTCGCTCAGATGTCAATATCAGATGTCCCGTTTGGCCCGGCTCATTCCGCCCCCAACGGGGGCGGCGGACCGTGGCCACGGGCGACGCGCAGCGCAGCCCGTGGATCGCCGATCCCCCCAAAAAACCTGCCCCGGCAGGGGCAGAGGAGCGGACCGCCGGTTTCCCACGCAGGAGTGGTCCTCCAGTCTTCGCTATGGGACCGGCTTTCCGAGTGCCCACCTGTGGCACCCACATTCCCGACTTCTTTCAATCAACCATCCTTCCCATTCTCTTCGTGCTGCTCTTCTACCCGCTCAGCCGTCTCCGACAGGTCCCCCGGCGCGCCGCCGTCCATTCCGTCCATCAAGTCCATCGAGTCCATCCTCCCCCGCGCCTGCCCCGCCCGCGCCGTCCCGCCCCGTCGGCATTCCTCTTTGTTTTTGCGTTTTGCGTTTCCCCGTTTTTGCGTTTGCCTGCTTCCCCCACCCCCAGCAGCGAACACCCAAAGCTTCCCAACTCCGCGCATCTTTCCTATTCC
>JAFGJQ010000126.1 GCA_016929015.1 Phycisphaerae bacterium
GATCAGATTCGAGAATTGGCCGCGCTGGCGCATGACGCCGTGCCGGCAAAGGTATCAGACAGGTTGTGGGCCGGCAAGACAGCAGGGCCCCTTGCGGATTCGGCCTCGTGGGACTTCCGCCGCGGCTTCACGATTGAGGCGTGGCTCAAGCCCGGCAAGCTGCCCGGCGGCGGAGCGCGGATCGTGGACAAGATCACGCCGGGGCAGCGAGACGGCTTCCTCTTCGATACCTATCCGGGCAACAGCCTGCGCCTGATCTGCGGGCCGACGGAACTCAATGTGAAGGACGCCGTGCCGGCCGGACGCTGGACCCACGTCGCGGCGGTCGCGGATGCCGACGCGGGGAGCTGCCGGATCTATATGAACGGCAAGCTCGTGGCGGACAACTCCGGCGCTTCGATCTCCGACAAGGCGGCCTACATCAGCCAGATGTACCATCTACAGCGGTTCATCAACGCCTGCGCGGGTCGCGGTGCGTATCCGATCAAATTCAACGGCAGTCTCTTCACCGCGCCCGCAGGCGAGAAGGACGACCCGGACTATCGTCGCTGGGGGCCGGGATACTGGTGGCAGAACACACGGCTGCCGTACTTCAGCATGTGCACCTCGGGCGACTTCGATCTGATGGCGCCGCTGTGGAAGATGTATGCGGGCGAAGTGCTCGAACTATCGAAGTACCGCACGAAGCTGTACTGCGGCCACGAGGGGGCGTTCCTGCCGGAGTGCATCTACTTCTGGGGTGCGATTTTCAGCGAGACCTACGGCTGGACGCCCTTCGAGCAGCGGACGGACAAGCTGCAGGAGAGCCGCTATCACAAGTGGGAATGGGTGGGCGGCCTCGAACTGTGCTGGCTGATGCTCGATTACTACGAGCATACGCTGGACCGCGAGTTTCTGCGCGACACGGCCATCCCGTTCGCGCACGAAATTCTGATCTTCTTCGACCGGCATTACCCTGTGAACGAGCAGGGCAAGCTGGTGATGCATCCGTCGCAGGCGGTGGAGACGTGGTGGGAGTGCACCAATCCGATGCCGGAGCTGGCGGGGTGTATCGCCGTGACGGAGCGGCTGCTGTCGCTCTCTGGCGAGCCGGACGCGCAGCGGCCCTTCGGTTCGGGGCCACCTTTGCGTGTCGCGGGCATCTTGCCCGCGCCTCCGATTCCGCCGATGGAACGCGATTTGTGGCAGCGGCTCCGGGACAAGTTGCCAGCGTTGCCGTTGCGGGATGTCGAAGGTGCGAAAGCTCTGGCGCCGGCCGAGAAGTTCGACATGAAGCGGAACATCGAAAATCCGGAACTCTACGCCGTGTTCCCGTTCCGCCTGGTCGCCCTGGGCCGGCCGAACCCCGAGTGGGGTGTCGCAGCCCTCAGACACCGCTGGGACAAGGGCCACAGCGGCTGGCGGCAGGATGACATCTTCATGGCCTACCTCGGGCTCGCCGAGGACGCGTGCCGGGGGCTGATCGACCGTGCCCGCCATCACGATCCCGGCGAGCGCTTCCCGGCCTTCTGGGGCCCGAACTACGACTGGACTCCCGACCAATGCCACGGCGGCGTCCTGCTCAAGACCTTCCAGTCCATGCTGATGCAGACCGACGGGCGGAAAATCTTCCTGCTGCCCGCCTGGCCCCAAGGATGGGACGTGAGCTTCAAGCTCCATGCGCCCCTGCAGACAGTGATCGAAGGCGAATATCACGGTGGCAAATTCGAGTCGCTCAGAGTCACGCCGGAGACCCGCCGGGCGGACGTGATCGGCCTGACAGGACCATGAGGGTCGCGCATGAACGCCCGGGTGGCGTCGCCGCGTGATACAACCACCCGGGCATGTGAGGCGTCCGACCTGGTGTTATTGCGAAGCAGGCCGCCCGAAGCTGACGCTGTCGATGTAGAGCAGGCCGGTGCCGCCGGGGGTGGATTGGGTCCTATCACCTACGCCGATGACGAGCTTCTTGATGCTGTCGGCCTTGACGCCCGCCGAGGTGAATGCACTCAGCGGAATGCTCCACGGTGTCCACTGGCCGGTCGTGGCGATGGGCGGATCCGGATGGGCCACGGTCGCCGTGCGGTTGCCGCTATCCTGAACCGTGACGTAGAGCACGTCCGGCGTGTTGCCCTCGGACCGGCCGCGCACGTAGAGCGTGAAGGTGTCGGCAGCGTTCGTCGTCCAGTCCTGTGGCGGGGCGAAGGTCCGCTCCGTCTCCGAGAAGAATGGTGAGGCCGTGTTGTCGTAGTGCAGGGGCATGGACTGCCTACCGCCATGAACGATCGCTTTCTCAGCAAACGGCGAGACGTCGTATCCGACTTGCGAGCCGCTGGCCCCGGTGGTCAGGCCGTCGATCCAGGTATCGTAAATGCGGTTGTCGTCGTCGTTGTAGCTCTCGAAATCCTCGATGACGAGGTACTCTCTGGTGGTGAAGCTCCAGACCTCGCCTTCCCAGGCCGTGGGGGTCTCGTCGTCGTTGACTTCCGTCACCTTCCAGAAGTAGGTGGTTCCGAGGTCCAGCGAACCGGGGTCGAAGCTGTTCTCGACGACGGTCTGAACCGGAGCGGCGCCTTCGATCACGGCCTGCCGATCCTCGCTGAGTTGAACCTGGTGAGAAGCGGCTTCCCGTCCGGCACGCCAGCTCAGCATGGCATCGACCGTCACCTCCGTCTGTCCGATCGCCGGGAGGGGCTCCCTGGGCAGGACCGGCAGGTGGAAGAATCGCACCTCGCTCAAGCCATACTGCGGCAGCACGCCGCCCCAGTTGCTGTGGATCGTCAGTCGGACGTATTTCGCGACCGCGCCGCCGAAATCCACCGTCGTGTTGGCGGTGTAGGCGTCGCGGCCCGGGGCGCGGGCGAACTCGAAGTCGCCCAGGCTTGTCCATGCGGTGGCGTCCGTGGAATGTTCCACCGTCACCGCCCTGGCGCCGAAGCCGAGAATCGGTTCGAGCAACTGGTTGGAGTTCCACACCAGCAGCCGGTCGAGCTTGTAGACTTCGTCGAACTCATACTGAATCCACGTGGGCTGGGGTCCGCCGTTGGCGCTGAGCCACATCTGCGGCGGTTCCGTCGAGTGCTGATCGCCCTGGAGGCCCGACCCATCGACGGTCCTTTCCGGTCCCATGTTCTCGCTGGCGCTCGACGCGGTGGCCGTGACGTTCGGGATGGGGTACGAGACGGGCTCGACGGTGAACGACCAGAGGCTGCCTTCGAAAACCGTGAAATCCGGCGCAGCATTGACTTCGTCGATGCGCCAGTAGTACGTCCGGTCGAATTCGAGAGGGCCGCCCGGATCGTACGTGTTTGCCTCTTGACCCTCGGCAACCAGTGCGATGCTGTCCGGACCGGTTCCGAAGTAGACGTTGTGCGTAGCGGCCGAGGGAGCGGGTGTCCAGCTCAGGATCACGTCTCTCGACACATCCGGCTGTTGGTCGGCAGGATTCGGGTTTCGGGCCATCGTCGGTTTCGAGAGGCCCTGATCGCCATCCCACCAGATCTCATCGACGTGGATTCGGGCCGCCTGCCCGGTTCCTCTGGGATTGGCGAAGATCATGCCGTTCAAAGGATCGGTCGTTGCGACGGCGAAAGGAACGCCACGTTCGACGAGGTCTCCGGGCGCCGGCAGGGTCGCCTCGCCGGCGGGACCGGCGGCTTCGCTGAGGTACAGGTCGAATGTGTCGGCGGCGTTGTCCGCCACGATCCAGACGTTGTACCATTGGGCCGTGGCAAGGCCGGCCTTGAGCACCGTCGTGCCGTCCAGTGTGACAATGTCGAACCCGGCTCCGTTGGGGACCAATTGGAAACCCGCTGGAACCGTCGCCGGATCCAGGTTGTTCGTGGCGTTGACGGGGTTGCCGATCGGGTCGGCAACCAATCCCATGTGGGTGCGTATGTTGCCTCCGGAGACTCTGAGCCGGAAGAACCCGATCCCCGTCTCCCCGTCCTCGATCGGGTTGTCGATGCCCCCGAACCCGATGGCGCGATCGATGGTGCCGGAACTGTGGCCGATCACGCTCATCGTCGTGCTTCCGTCGACCGCCGGGAGGCTCGAATTCCCGGTGCCTTCGGTGTTGGTGTCCAGCGTGCCTCCCAGGACCCCGTTGCACGCCTGACCGTCAGGATTCCCGGTAAGACCCTCGAAATTCGCCACCAGTTGCAGCTCCGCCTGCACCGTGCCGGCCAGCAGAACGACCAGAATCCCAACGGTGGCTTTGATCAATCGTTTCATCATCGGATCCTCCAAAACAGATGTGGACCACAATGGTCTCAGTACCGGTGGCAAGCACCGCTGCTCGGATGAACGCATACAATCACCCTTTGGTTCGTCGTGCGCAGACATGAGAACTCCGGCACAACA
>JAFGJQ010000127.1 GCA_016929015.1 Phycisphaerae bacterium
ACCGTCCAGAATCGTCACGTTGGCGACCCAGTCGCGCTCAGACAACTGCGTCTCCGTGCCCGCGAAGCCGCCGTAGACGTGGGCGTACGGCATCAAGGTGATCCGTTCCAGGTAGGTCCCCGTTTCCACCCAGACCTCGCCGCCCACGGCCGACGCGCCATTGACGCCCGCCTGCACCGTCCGCTTGGCCAGCGCCCAGGACGAGCCGTCGTTCGCGTCGTCGCCCTCGGGGCGGACGCGCACGATCGCATACGGGCCTGCAGGCCAGGCGGTGCCGTCGGATTCGTCCGCGCCGATGTCCACGTGACTGCCCTGTGTCCGTGCCTCACCGTCCATATCCAGCCAGCCCGGCTGAACCACCGCGTCGTCGCCCGCATCCCGGCAAGGGGAGTCCGGCTGGATGTGGACGTTGCCGTAGGCGGTGTCGGCCAGCTTCGGATCGGCGGAAATGTTGCCGTCGGTCCCGGTCGGATCGGTCAAGCCGGAGTAGTTGTAGGCCGTGTTGCCGTACACGCAGTTGTGACGCAGGACCGGCGTGCCGCCGATGCTGTAGATACCGGACGAATTGAAGGCGACGATCGTGTTGGCGAGCGTCGGGGAGGAAAACAGGCAGCAGATCCCGCCGCCGGAGCGAGCGGAGTTTGACGTGATCGTGTTGTTGGCGATCGTCGGGGAGGCGTAAGAGCAGTGGATCCCGCCGCCGGAGGAACCGGAGTTTCCCGTAATCGTGTTGTTGGCGATCGTCGGGGAGGAGGAATCACTGCAGGAGATCCCGCCGCCGCAGGAACCGGAGTTGCCCGTGATCGTGTTGTTGGCGATCGTCGGGGAGGAGGAATCACTGCAGGAGATCCCGCCGCCGTACGAACCGGAGTTTCCCGTGATCGTGTTGTTGGCGATCGTCGGGGAGGAGTTGCTGACGTACAGCCCGCCGCCGTAGCGACTGGAGCCGGACAACGTTCCCGTCCCGTTGGTGATGGTGAAGCCGTCGATCCGGGTGGTTTCGGTCGCCTCCGTAGGCGCAGTGACCACGCTGTCGCCCTGGTTGCCGTCGAGGATCGTCTCGTTGACCGCGAAGTCCCGGTCGGCCAGGTCGAACGTGGCCGGGTTCTCATCGCCCCCGAAGCCGCCGTAGAGAGCGACGTCCTCGGCGAGGGAAATGTTCTCCACGTACGTGCCGGACGCCACCCAGACCTGCGCGCCGCTGGCGGCTGCGTTCAGACCCGCCTGCACGCTCGTGAACGCATTGGCCCAACTCGTGCCGTCACCCGCACCGGTGGCCGCTGCGTCCACGTAAACCACGGGTTGGCCCCAGGCCGGACCGGCCATCATCGCAATGGGCAGCAGCGCCGGCACGACCAGCAACCTCAAGCGGTAAGACCTGTTCATGCTTCTCCCCTCTTGAACAGAATATCCTTATCGGACCTTCCCCCTCCGGCTTTGTCTGCGACGAGACCGGGAGAAGTCTGTACATCGTACAGCCCCGTCCCCCAGCGCGCCCACTCTTTTCTCCAGTCCTCTGGAATGAAACAGGGTTCCGGAGTTGTCAACCCCACCGCAGAACAAGGGCGTTGCGCCCCGGCATCCGATTGCCCATGTGCTTCTGCTCCATTTCGTTCAGTCATGGTGAAGTGGTTTGCAGGCTACGGAGTATTCGCGGAACGGATGAATCTATCCCGCGGTGGCTGCGCGAGGTTGTTGCCCAAACCCTTCGGCCGCAAGCTGGTGGCGCCTTGCGCATGTTCCCTGCGGATCGTCATAACCCGCTCGCGGTCAGACGGATGCAATCGTCGTTGGGATTGTGCCTTGGTTGCGGCTCAAGGCCGGCTCGGCAACAGTGCAAAGCAGCCCGCCGCCCGAGGCCCGGTAACTCAGGGTAGCTCGTATTTCGCCGACAGGGCCTTGTCGATCCGTTGCTTGCAGGCTTCCAGGTGCGCGCGGGTGTAGGCGTCTAGCTGCGAGCCTTCGGATTCCAGCACGCCGCGCACGCGGCTGCCCATGTTCTCGACGGTCATGCGGGCGACGGCCACGCAGTCGGCCGGGTACAAGACGCCGGGCTCCTGCAGCGCTATATGGATCAGCCGCTCCACGTACTCCCGCTGCAAGTCACGACGGAAACTCCGGATGCGCGGCTGACGCTCCGTCCACGGACCGGCGCCGCCTGGCTCCTTCAACTCCGCCCACACGGCGTCCGTCAGCGCGGTCAGCAGTTCCGGCACGGTGAACACGTCATCCTGCGGGCCGGCCATCATCTGCCCGTCGTGGACCCGCGTGAGCGTGATCGCGTTGAGCATCACGTTGAAGGTCAGCGCACCCAGCCGTCTCACGCGGTCGTGGATGCGGAACTCCTGCGAAGCATCGAAATCATCCGATTGCCAATGCTGCCAGCGGCCCGGCCCCATGTGGTTCAGCAGATCCGGTTTAAAGGCAAACGCCGACGGAGATAACACCGTCTGGGCCATGAACCGTACTGCATCCCGCTGCTTTTCCGCGGGCACCAGCACAAGCGGCGTCCGCGCGTTCGGGTCAGCCTTGTGGTCGCGATGCACGTACATGCCGCCGACCGTCCGGCCGGACACGTAGATGCCGTACGCGTAGTGATTCAGCAGCATCTCCACCACGCGACGCAGGCGGGAGTAGTTCTCTCCGTCCTTCACGGCCCAGGTCGGCGACTCCGCCAGCAACCGCTGGTATGTCTCCACCTGCAGCCGGGCGAACGCCACGGGGTCGTCGCCGCTGTCCCACGGAATGGCAAGCGGGTCCGGTTCCAACATGCCCGTGTCTTCATCCGTGGCATAGTCCAGGCCCGGCTCGGCCACGCGCGACGTGATGGCCTTGAGCATCTCCTCTTCGTTATTGAACGCGGCGCCCGGCTGCTGGTAGCCGTACGCGATGGCCCAGTAGTCGTACGGACCGAGCGTCGGCGTGGCGAACACGCCCTGCCCGTCCTTGACCGCCGCGAAGTTGTACGGGTTGTAGTCCATCACGGAGGCGGTGATCGGCTCGTCTTTGGAGCGGCTGGTCCGGATCTCGTCGAGCGGCTTCCAGGCGCTGGCCTTGAAGTTGTGCCGCAGACCCAGCGTGTGGCCGACCTCGTGCATGACGGTCTCTTTCAGGGCCTGCCCGATGAACTCTTCCGGCAGATCGTCCAGTCCCTCGGCCTGGGCCAGGGCCGACGCCATCGCCAGTTGCCGAACGGCGCCCCGCGCGTGCTCACACGAATGTCCGAAGTGCTCCCGAAGAAACCGGTAGGGCTCAATCGGTCCTTCCGGCCGCTGCAAGCCGAACGCCACGCGGTCCACCGGGGACGCGGCGTGGACGATCTCATCCAGCCCGTTCGCGAAACCCTCGGAAGCAGCGGGGCATCCCTGCCACAGCGCGTCGAACTGGTAATCCGTGAACGGCAGGATCGCCTTGGGCCCGTACACGCCGTAATCATGGAGAATCCACGACCGCAGCATCGAGTCGTCAATGATGATGTCCGCATCCAGAATCTGCCCGGTGAACGGATTCACCCGCGACGGACCCATCGCGAACCCCTCGCCGCTGACGATCCACCGGATGAAGTTGTACCGCACGTCCTCGGGGTCTGCCTCCGCGTAGACGGTGTCGGTCTGCTGGATCACCTGGATCGCGTTGCGCAGCCCCGCCTTTGCGAAGGCCTTGTTCCACTCGAGCACGCCGTCCCGAATGTACGGCCGGAACTGCGGCGGAATGGTCCTTTCGAGATAAAACGTGATCTGCGTCTCCGGCGTCACGTCGGACACGTCGGCCTTGGGATCCACTTTCTCCAGATGCCAGCGATTCACATAGCGTTTGAACAGGGTGTTTGCATCGTGCGGAACCGACCAGTCCTTGATCGCCGTCAGGAAGTAACCGATCCGATCGTCCGCCTCCCGAGGCTGGTAGTTGTCCTTCTCGGGCAGGCGAGAAAGGCTGTAGTGAACGCGGGCCTGGATTCCGTCGCCGGAGTCACCCATCAGGGCCACGTCGACGGCCAGCTCCAGGTTGTTCTCGAAGGTCTTGACCTGACTCCAGCGACTCAGACCGGAGTCCACCTGCCGTCCGTACACGCGGGCCAGTCCGGCAAAGTCGCCTTTGAACAGCTCGGCCAGGTCGATCACCGGGTCGCCCTGCTTGGTCTCCGTCACCACCTTGATCGCCTGGACAATGGCGTCGGTGTAGGTGCGCTGGACCACGTCCTCCACGGGGCCGCCCTTGGGCTTGCGGTAGCGCGGGTCCGCCGCCATCAGCACGAGCTTCTTGTCCAGCCGGTCCCAGTAGACCACGCCGTCGTCCCACTGGAAGCCGGTGAAGGCGGGACCGCCCGAGACCGTGCTGGCCAGCAGGAAGTGCTTCTTCAGCATCGCCTTGGGCACGGCCGCCAGCAGCGTGTCCTTGTCTTCGTCGTAGTAGAGCGTGAAGAAGCCGGGCCGAACCTCCATGTCCTTGGTCACGTCCTCGAACTTGGGGTAATCCGGCTTCTCCGCCTTCTCGTCGGCCCACAACGGCCAGGCAACGCCCACCACAATCAGCGCCCACCACGTCATGGCCAGTCTCATGCTGCGCATGTTCAGTCCACTCCTTCGATCGAGAATCCGTCGGGATTACAGCCGGAAGTCCGCGTCCAGGGCCTTGTCGATCCGGGCCTTGGCGTCTTCCAGGTGCGCCCGCGAGAAGGCATCCATCCGCGACCCGTTCTCCTGCAACACGGTCGTCATGCGATCCGACAGGTCGGCCAGCGTGGCTCGCATCACGGCCGTCACGTCCGCCGGCAGCGGACCGCCCCGATCCAGCACCATCTGGACCAGCATCTCCTGGTGCCGGCGCTGCAGGTTCCGCCGCACACTGGGGATAAACGGATCGCGATCCGTCCAGGTCTTCGCCGCATCCACGCCTTCCAGTTCCGACCAGACGGCGTCCGTCACCAGGCCGACCATCTGCGGCACCGTCAGCGCATCCTGGTCCGCGGGGACCTGCAGTTCCGCGTCGTACATTCGCGTGAGGGTGAACGGGTTCAACAAGTGGAACAGCGGCCAGTACTGAACGGCCAGGATGCGATCGTGCAGCGGATACTCCTGCCACGCGTCAAACGCGTCGGACTCCCAGTGCTGCCAGCGCCCCGGGGCCAGCTTGGCGAGCAGCGCCGGATCAAACCGGAACGCCTCCGCCGAGAAAAGATTGTCCACGATGAACGCCAGGGCCTCCCGCTGCTTGGCCGCGGGCACCACCTCAAAGGGCGGCCGGGCGCCCGGATCGCCCTTGTGATGGCGATTTACGTACTCCCCGCCGACGAAGCGGACGGCATAGCGGGCGCACTGCCCGTATTCAAACAGCAGCATGTCAAACGCGCGACGCAGCTCATTGTAGCTCTCGCCGTCCTTGACCGACCACTGATCGATGGACTCTCGCAGCTTTCGGACCACTTCCATGCGGTGCTTCGCGTAGGCGATGGGATCGCTGCTCTGGTCGTGCCGGTTTACCAGCGGGTCGGGGCCGACGTAACTCGTATCCTCATCGGTCGCGAAGTCCAGACCCGGCTCCGCCGATCGCTGCGCGATCTTCCGCAGCATCTCGTCCTCTTTCTCATCCTCGCCTGGCCACCGGTACCCGTACTCGATGGCCCAGTAGTCGTACGGCCCCAACACCGTGGTCTGAAACCGCGACTGGCCCTCCGGCTCCGTCGCGAAGAGGGGAGCGATGTAATCCATGACCGAAGCGCAGGTCGGCCGATCCGGGTCTCTGTTGTTCAGGATCGTGTCCAGATCCAACCAACTGCTCGCCTTGAAATTGTGCCGGAGCCCCAGCGTGTGGCCCACTTCGTGCGTCACCAGCAGCTTGAGCGTCTGGCCGATGAACTCGTCGCTGAGCTCGCCGCCGCCCGTGGCCGCCAGGACCGCATTCGCGAAACACAGCTCGTGCGCCATTCCCTGGGCGTAGGTACAAACGTGCTGCGAGTCGAAGCCCGGGAGCGTCAGGGATCCCCCGGCCGCATCGCCCGACACACCCACAGGGGCCAGCCCCGGCCACGCCAGCCGCTCCCGCTGCGCGGGCAGGTCCCACGCGGGGTACTGCTGGAGGAACGACTGCAGGGCCGCGTCCTCCCCGGTGGCCGGTCCCTTGGCCGACAACGTGGCATACTGCCGCTTCAACGCCCGCACCAGGGAGTCGTCAAACACGACATCCGCGTCGAGAATCTGGCCCGTGATGGGATTGGCCCGCGACGGGCCCGCCGCAAACGCGCGGCCGGTGACGATCCAGCGGAAGAAGTTGTACCGTACGTCTTCCGGGTCCTTGTCCGCGTGGACGGTGTCCGTCTGCTGCATCACGGCAATCGCGTTGCGCAGCCCGGCCTTCTCAAACGCCTTGTTCCACTCCAGGATGCCCTCCCGAATGTAGGGGCGGAACGCCTCCGGCACCGTCTTCTCAATGTAGAAGACGATCTGGTCTTCCGGCTTCACGTCCGACAGCTCCGCCGTCGGGTCCTCCTTCCGCAGGTGCCAGCGGTGAATGTACCGGTGGAACAGCGTGGGGTCCTTGTGATCCCGCGTCCAGTCCATCACGGCCGTCAGGAAGTAGCCGATGCGATTGTCCGCCTCACGCGGCTGGTAGTCTGTCTCGGGCATCTCCGAGATGCTGTAATGCACCAGGGTCCGGCTGCCCGAACCACCCTGCATGATGGCCGCATCGACTTCCAATTCCACATTCTTCGGAAACGCCTTGTACTTCGCCCACTGGCTCAACTCGGCGTTCATCGACCCGCCCAGGGCCGCCGCCACGCCTCCGAAATCGTTCTTGAAGATCGCGTCCAGGTCGATGACCGGATCCTCGTCCTTCCGGCTCACGATGGGAACGGCCAGAACAATGCGGTCCGTGTAGGTGCGACGGATCACGTCCCCCAGACCTTTCTCGTCGCCCATCTTGTAGCGCAGCTCCGGCTCCAGAAGCAGCAGTTTCTTGTCGCGCTCCTGCCACTGCACCAGCCGGTGCCCGAACTGGAAACCGGTGAACCGCGGCCCGCCCGAAATGCTCGTCGCCAGCAGGAAGTTCTGCCCGATGCGATCCTTCGGGATCACCGCCAGCAGGTGGTCCTTCTTCTTGTTGTAGTACAGCGGCAGGAAGGCGTCCTTGGCGACCAGTTCGTGGTCCTTGCCGACCTCCTCAAAGGGAGGAAACTCCGGCTTCTCCTCGGCCTTGCCGCCTTTCTGGGCAGCTCTTTCCGCCGACGGCGGCTTGGCCGGTGCCGCCTCCACTTCCGACGGGTCGTCCGCCGCCCGCACGGCCGCCGGAATCAACAGTCCCAGCATTACCACTCCGAATCCCGCACCCCACAGGTGCCTTGCCTTCCATCTGTATCCGAGCATCTTTTTCAGGCTCCCTTTGAATCGGGCATCTCATGCTTGCGCAACCGCGCCGCGGCAGACTCGGCTTGCCGGACCTCGACCGAGGCGGAAACGTACGTCTGCGCTCGATTCCGTGAGGCATCCGGCAGACGGTCCGGAACAATGCCTTATAGCAATTGCGGGGCAAGTAATGCCAGTATCGGGTGAAGCTGGGGAAGGTTCTTGACTCGTTCACGCAACTTCTTACCCCGCAATGGTATCCGGCCAGCCCCAGCCTAAATCGACCTCACGCGCGGACTGACCCGCAAAGGTTCTCCAGATCCACTTGCCAGTACTGCGACGCGGGACGAAAAGACTCCACCGAACGCCTCGACCGCAGGGCCCCAGCAGCCACCCGCGACCGCGGGCAGGCCATCCTTGGCAGCCGCCCCGACCGCGGCTACCATGCCCGCAGACCCGAAAACCCTGGATCACTCCTTGCCCGGAACGTTTCCTCACCCAGTCGGGCAACGGAAATGATCGCGGAAGCCCGAGCCGACGTCCGGCGCGGCGGGCACGGGCTCAACCTGGATCGGGGCCGGACTCCAGGATGGGCCGGGCAAACCCCAGAGCCGTCCGCGGCCAGACCCGCGGGGCTGCAGAAAGAGTGGCATGGAACTCCCGCGGCGGGATCGCGATGACATATACCTCCCGGATGGTTTGTTCCGGCAGACGCTGGAGCGGCTGCGCGAACGCAAGGACGCCCACAACCTGCGTATCGGGATCGTAAACGCATTCGACTTCCGGACCCGGATGCTCCCGTATTGGTATGCGGATAAGCGGATGGCGCCTTGTTCGGTGCGGACGCTGGCGGACACACTCCATGCCGCCGGGTTCCGGCACCTGCGAGTCGTGCTCCAGCAATGGACGCCCCACTTCCGGCCCAGCGCGGCCATCCTGAACGGCCGGCCGCTGGACATCCTGCTGGTGTCGGCCATGCAGGTCCACGCCGAGCCGTCATACAACCACATTCGGGACGCCCACCGCTTGGGCGACGCCCGCCCGTGGATCGTAGCCGGCGGCCCCAAGGCCATCTACGAACCGACTGACTACTTTGAACTGGGCCCGCAACCCGGCATCGGTGCGGACTGCGTGGTGACCGGCGAGGCGTTCGTCCTGCTCGACCTGCTGGAGAGTGTTTTGCGGGAGTGGGACCCGGCCGAATCACCGCGGGCCGCGTACGATCGCGCCCGCACGAGCGGATCGCTCCAGCACATCCCCGGGCTGGTGTATCTCTCGCCGAACTCCCGGCCCGGGCGGCCGGTTGCGATCAGCACGGGCGTTCAGCGGCTGCTGCGCGACCTCGATGAGCTGCCCATGCCGGATGCGGGATATCGTCTGCTGGAACCGCCCCACCGCGGCACCGGCCTGAGGCCGCACCCACTGCCGCCGGAGACCGTGGGCAAGCACTCCATGATCGCCTCCCTGATCGTCACCCAGGGATGCCGGTTCGCCTGCCCGTACTGCCCCATCCCCGCGGTGAACCAGCGTACCTGGCGGCACAAGAGCGGCGTCCGCATGGCGGCCGAGATGAAGCACGTTTTCGAGAACTTCGGCATCCGCCAGTTCTTCGGCACGGATGACAACTTCTTCAACAACCGCGAGACGGTGCTGGAGCTGATGGAGGCCGTCGCGTCCACCGAGAGCAACGGCAAGCCGCTGTCCGCGCAGATTCGCTTTTACACGGAGGCCACCCAGTTCGACGTCTCGAAGAACCAGGACATTCTGCCCGCGTGCCGCAAGGGCGGCCTGCGCGGCATCTGGTTCGGCATCGAGGACCTCACCGCCGAACTCGTTAAGAAAGGCCAAAACGCCCAGAAGACGAAGGAAGCCTTCCGCGCCCTGTGCGATCTGGGCATTCAGCCGCACGTGATGATGATCCACAGCGATGACCAGCCGCTGCGATCACCACGCGGCACGCTGGCCGGGTTGTTGAACCAGGCCCGGTTCGTCCGTGATGCCGGCGCCGTGTCGTACCAGTGCACGTACATCGGCCCGGCCCTGGGCAGCCGGAACCTGGAGCCCGCCTTTCAGGACGGCACCATGTTCCGGACCGTCGGCGGCAAGCCGCTGCCCCAGGCGTTCTTCGACGGCAACCACGTGACGGCCTCCAAACACCCGCGCCCCTGGAGCAAGCAGCTCAACCTGCTCTGGACGTATTTGGCGTTCTACAACCCCTGGAACATGGTACGGGCCTTCTTCGGGCTGTTCCGCAAGAGCTCCATCCCCGGCAAGCGGTTCATGTTCCAGATCATCGGGCAGGTGGGGCTGGTGCTGACCATCCCGCGAATGTTCGCGTGGGCCTGGCGATTGAAACGCGGGCCCATCGTGAAAGCCACCGGCCTGGAACCCGCCCGCATCCCGCTGATCGACGTGCATACGCGCGAGCAGATCCAGTGGGCCATCGAAAACGTGCCCGACCCCGACCTGTCGCAGGAAACCCTCTGCTGCGCTCGACCTTCCGGCCCACAGCCGTCCACCGCCGTCCGCGCCGCAAGCTGACCCGGGATGCCTCGAAGACCGGAACACCCCGAGAACCGCGGTCACGATCCTGCTCCAGCGGACAGAGGCGACCCCGCCGCGCATCGCTTGTCGGCGAGATGCGACGTGAGGATACTGGTCTGCGTCTCGTGCCGCAGGCCAGGACAGCCACGATGACTCGCTCCACGACACCACCATCAGACGAACCCCGCCACGCGCGGACCGTAGCCTTTCTTGCCGTATGTGTCGGGACAACCCTGGCAACGCTGCCGGTGCCATTCCTGTTCCCTTCTTCCACCAACTTCGGTCCCCAGGGTCACGTTCCCGCGCAGGGAGGCTCCGGCGTGGAAGGCGGATACGACATCCACCGGCACGATATTCTCTATCGATTTGGCTGGCCTCTCGTGTGCTTCGAACGATACGACGTTCACTGGTGGGCCTATCGCAAGGGGGGCGTCGGGCCGGTCAGCGACGCGGACAAGCGGCAATGGATCGCGGAGCGTCCCGCCGGAGGCGCGGACAAAGAAGAAATCGCCCGATGGACCGCCCATCCGTTCGAAAGCAAAGTGATCGCGCCACGGGCAGTGTGGATCACCATCGTTGCCAATGCCACGCTTCTTTTCACGGGATGGATCGTGGTACTCGGCCTGGCGATCTGGATCTGGATCCACCTTGCAGACGCGTGGAAGCGGCTTCGAAACCGGGAAGGGCTCTGCACGCACTGCGGATACGACCTGCGAGCATCGCGACAATTCGGTCGCTGCCCGGAATGCGGAACGCCCTGCGACCCTGGCGGGAGTCTCACTTGCGATTCGGACCGCCGGTCTGTTCAATAAGCTCGCCGCGAGCGCATCTGCCGAACAACAAACCTCAGCTACGGGGCCCGTCGCCGGTCTTCGCTGCCGCCCGTCCGTCGCAATTGCCCGGTACCAACCACCCTTCCCGATGCAGAGCGTCCCACGCAACGCGCAGGTGCTCCGGCCGGAACATCCGCTTGCGATCGCTCCAGGCATACGTCTTTTCCACGGCCCGGGCCAGGTCCGCAGCACCCTCGCGACTGGCCACCCAATGTACGGTGGACAGCAGTTCCATGCCGTACGGCGTCTCGAATCCGTCGATCAATCTTCCCACTCGATCGAAGCGATCATGCACCTTCGGGCGCTCCTTCAGGAACGCCTCGGCGACGGCAACCGCTTCGGCCTTCGCCGCGATGGGTGTGTCGGGCTTGTCCGCGGCGTCGCCGTACCCGATGATGAAGTGGCCTTCGATGTGCGTCAGCACGTGCCGCAGATTCTCTGCGTAGGGTCCATACGGCCCCTTCGCGCACATCAACCGGAGGTCCTGGCCCGACTCCTGCATGAAGTACATCAGCTTGTGGATCTCCAGCAGCGTGACCGTCGGGTCCATGACGGCCGCAAGGTATCGCCGCATCAGTCCGAGCAACAGCGCTCGACCCTCGGTCATGTCCGGCGTTTTGTCCGTACCGGCCATCTTCTCCGCGGATGGCGCACCCGCCGGCTCGAACAGCAGGACCCGCACGTCGGGCAACGCCTCGAATGCCTGCTCGATGCGCGGCCGCACATCGGGCCAATCGAGTCCGCCTAGGCCGCATCCCAGGGGTGGCACGGCAATCGACCGGATCCCCAATTGCCGGACCTCGTTCACCAGTGCATGCAGCCCGGCTTCGATATACTCCATCCGGCTCCTGCCGCGCCAGTGCTCCTTGGTCGGCACGTTGATCACGTAGTGTGGCGGCTCCAAACGGTTGAGGTCGCACGTGAATACCCTGCCCGGCTGCACCTCGCCCCGTCGGCAGGCGGCTTCGTAGGCCCGCAAGACCTCGGGGAATGCCTTGCTGAACTGCAGCGCAATCCCCCGGCCCATCACGCCCACGCAGTTCACCGTGTTGACCAGCGCGTCGGCTTTCGCTTTGAGGATGTCGCCTTGCTGCAGTTCAATCATAGGCCGTTCCTTCCGCTCAATAATACCACGCCCGTTCCACGGCCGCCCGGGGTCGGTGGTCGGCGCTCGAGAGCACCAATCTGGATCTCATGGTGAATCCTCCGATCTAGATCACGGTACTCACATCACTCGCACAGCGAGAAACGCTTCTTGAAGCCGAGCCGGACAAATGAAGCGTCGATTCCAGGCCCAGCGTCCGCACCGTTCGCGACAGCCACGGGCCTTGGGCGCAGGGAGTACCCCGATTCACGCACTGGTGCAAGGCCTCCAGTTCTGCGGCCGTCTCCGCCCGGTTCACCACGGCCGGCCAGTCCCGCGACGGAGGGGGCAGGAATCGTTTCTGTGTGGCACGCGCACTCGTAGACTGTCCCGAATAGCAGTCCGTCCGACCGGGGCGCGGATTGGCGCGCTTTCTGGTCGGCTTCAGCCGACCGGCCAGCGCCGCCACCTTCAGATGGGGGTGGGCGAAACCTCCATCACTTCCCTTCTTCTCCCTCTTCTGCGCGAGCCGGCTTCAGCCGGCTTCCCGGGCGCGCTCCGCGGGTCACATTCGCAGAAAAAAGGACGAGGGGCATGCCTTCCCTCGGCTGAAGCCGAGGGCACTGTCCGGCCGGCTGAAGCCGGCCGCGCCTCCCATCCCCGGGCCGTGCGACTCCCAGGAATGATAGTGCCAGTAAAGTGGCACTTGCACTCATAATGGGTGACTGTCTCGAATGGCACAGGCTGGTTGCGGTTTCGCTGAGAGCAGCGGCCACAGCGCGTCTGGCCAGCGCCCGTTGAACAGCCCGCTGTCATCCGGTCGTCTCTTGACCTCCTCTGCCCAGGTGAGCGGTCAGCCCAGTCCTTTCTTGGTCCTCCATTCCTGCAACCACATCTTCTCCCCCATGGCGTCGGGCAAGTTCGCCTCTGCCTCGGCCTCTGCAATCATCTCTTCCACTTTCGCAAAGCACTTCCGGGTTGTCTCCGGATCCAGATCCGCCTTCTCCACCAAATGGTGTGCTACCCAGCCAGAAGCAGGTTCGACTTCAAGCAACGTGGCGAGTCGTCCCACCGCGTCGTGCCCCATCGCCACAACCTCGTCCGTGATGGCACGCATACGATCGGATGCCTTGTTGTATCGGCGTACCGATTTCTTGTCGCCGTAATCGACTGACATACACTGCGTGGCACAAGCAACATACTCGTCCAGCAATTCCTGAACCATAGCTTGTCTCCCAGGCTTCATGGATCACCGCAAGTGGGCTGACAGATATTCCATACCACCGAATTTCTTTATTGTGTCAATGCCAGACTGGTACTGCTCTGAAAAGGACTCTTCCGATGTCCATTCCCGAACAGTCGTGCCCCCCGTCCACCTTGGCTTGGAGCTATAGTAACCGGATATTCGTGCGTGGATGGTCCCCTTTCCGAGGGACAAACGGGTCCAGATCGCCGTTCCCGCGGCAAGCTGACCCGCGACGCTTGCGGTCCGGCCCTCCGGCGCCTTCAATAGGCGGCCGTCGCAGTATTTGCCGAGTCACAAACCTCAACCGCGGAGCCCGTCGCCATGCAATTCCTGATTCTTAGCCTGACCTTTGGTATAATGGCTCAGGCCCACGAGGAGCATACCGCCCGGGAGACCCACGATCTCAACACCGAATGGCGATTCCAGAAGGCCGACCCCGCGGATGCCGCGTCGCCAGAGCTCGACGACAGCGCGTGGGATTCCGTCACTCTGCCGCATACCTGGAATGCACGCGATGGGCAGGACGGTGGCAACAACTACTATCGCGGCCCCGCGTGGTACCGGCGCGCCTGGGAAATCCCGGAATCGCTGCGCAGCCGCCGACTGTTCCTGCGCTTCGGCGCCGCCAACACCGTGGCTGACGTCCATTTCAACGGCACCCACCTCGGCCGGCACCGCGGCGGCTTTGCCGCGTTTGCCTTCGAGATCACCCCGCACATTCAGTTCGGGAAGAAAAACGTTCTGGCCGTCCGCGTCGACAACGGCCACTTCGAAGACGTGCCGCCCTGGTCGGCCGATTTCACGTTCTTCGGCGGGCTCTACCGCAGCGTGGAGCTTCTGATCACCGGGCCCACGTGCATCAGCCCGCTGGATCACGCCTCGCCCGGCGTCTTCATCACGCAGACTCGCGTCACCGACGACCGCGCCGATCTGGACGTGCGCACCCGCCTCTCACACGGCGCGAACGCGGACTGCACAGCACGCCTCATCGCCTCCGTTGAGGACGCCGAGGGAAAGACCGTGGCCGAGGCCACGCAGAACGTTGCATTCTCCAGGCCGGGCAACCTGGACGTCTCGCAGCGCTTGACCATCGACAAGCCGCACCTCTGGAACGGCCGGAAAGACCCGTATCTCTATGCCGTGCGTGTGCGGCTGGAGACGGAAACCCAGATCCTCGACGAAGTCCGCCAGCCCCTGGGTTTGCGATATTTCCGCGTCGACGCCGACAAGGGCTTCTTCCTGAACGGCCGGCCGTACGCACTCCACGGCGTCAACCGCCACCAGGACCGACTCGACAAGGGCTGGGCCATCGGCAAAACCGAGCACGACGAGGATTTCGCCCTGATCCGGGAACTCGGCTGCACCGGCGTTCGCCTGGCCCACTACCAGCACGACGATTACGTCTATTCCCTCTGCGACAAGGCCGGCCTGGTCGTCTGGGCGGAAATCCCCCTGGTCAATCGCATCCACGATTCGCAAGCCTTTCGCGACAACGCCCGGCAGCAGCTTGTCGAGCTCATCCGGCAGAACTACAACCACCCGTCCATTCTCTTTTGGGGCGTCCACAATGAAATCACCGCACCCTGGCTGAAGGGCAGCCCGGATCCCACAAACCTGATCCGCGACCTGCACAACCTCGCGAAGACGGAGGACGCCACCCGCCTCACCACGTGCGCCGGCTGCGACCCGATCGACCATCCGGCCAACTGGCAAACGGACGTGGTCGCGCTCAACCACTACAGCGGCTGGTACGTCGGAGGGCCGGAGAGCTTCGGGCCCTGGATAGACGGTATCCGGAAAGCCCATCCCGACAAACCCATCGGCATCAGCGAGTACGGCGCGGGGGCCAGCATCCTTCACCACGAAGACCCGCCCGCCAAACCCAAACACAACGGCCCGTGGCACCCGGAAGAATGGCAGACGCTGGTCCATGAGCAGCACTGGCGGGCAATGCAGGACCGGCCGTACCTCTGGTGCACCTTCATCTGGAACATGTTCGACTTCGCCGTCGACGGGCGTAACGAGGGCGACACGCCCGGCCGCAACGACAAGGGCCTGGTCACGTACGACCGGCGCACGCGCAAAGACGCCTTCCACGCCTACAAGGCGAATTGGACCGACGAGCCGATGGTGTACATCGCAAGCCGGCGATTCCAGGAGAGAACAACGGCGTCCGCAAACGTCCGCGTATACTCCAACTGCGAAGACGTCGAGTTGTTCGTCAATGAGAAGTCCCTCGGCCCCAAACGCGCTGACCACGGCGCCTTCGTCTGGCCCGATGTCACCCTGCAATCCGGCCGCAACGCAATCCGCGCCGTCGGGCGAATCAAAGACGCGATCGTCACCGATTCCTGCGAGTGGACACTCACTTCCGAAAACTGACCACCCTTACTACGACCTGAGAACAGGCAACGCCTCTCCCGCGAGCACACCCGGCAACGCGATGCGAACCATGTAACGCCTTCCGGGCCAAGACGTTGCAGCCCAACTCCGGCGGGCGTGGCGCAGAAGTCGTAATCCCGCTCTTGGATTGGGGCTTCCGCGGGCGGTGAACCACCCGCGTCTTGTTCCGGATGAGCGAAAGCAACCGCCCGATCCACTTACGCATGCCGATTCACGGCAATGAGGAGGAGAAAGCGATGGTCTCGAACAGACAGAAACCGCCATCGATCCGACTGCTTGTTTTGATTGCGGGCTTCGCCGGCCTGGTCGTCCGGCCGACGGCGCTGAACGCGGTGACCTTCACAACGGACACGCTCATTGCGGCCGGCGATGCAGCGTACGATGGACAGGACGTGGTGGTCGACGGATGCATCGTCACCATCAACGGCTACCATCCGTTCAATAGCCTGACGGTCGCAAACGGCGGCACGCTGACCCACTCCGCCAACACCAGCGCCCGGCAGCACTGGATGGACCTGGTCATCGCCACGAACCTCACCCTCAACAGCGGCTGCGAGATCGACGTGACCGGACGCGGCTACACCGCCACGTACGGCCCCGGCGCCGGCTCCAGCGATTCGGACGGCAGTAGCGGCGGCGGCGGCCACGGTGGAAACGGCGGCGATTCGTCCACGGCCGCCGGCGGACCGGCCAATGACCTGACGCATGCACCATACGATCTCGGCAGCGGCGGCGGCGCCGGAATCGTCAATGCCATCGGTGGAACGGGCGGCGGCGCCGTCCGGCTGCAAGTCGCCGGGACCCTGACGCTGGAGGGCGACATTCACGCGGACGGCACGAACGGCCTGAGGGGCTACTATAACCGGGGCGGCGGCGGCGGAGCCGGCGGGTCAATCTCTCTCGAAGCGGACACCATCGTGGGCTCCGGCACATTGTCAGCCGACGGGGGCAACAGCCTGGGCACGGCCGGAAGCAGCGCCGGCGGAGGCGGCGGGCGAATCGCCCTGAAGTGCAACACAGACGGCTTCGCCGGAACGATCTCGGCAAAAGGCGGAACGGCGGACTACCGCAACGGCGGCGCGGGCACGGTCTTCCGGCAGATCGGCTCGGGAACCCCTGTGGTGCGCATCGACAACGGCGGGAACGCAAACGCAGCGTTCACGCCGCTCGGCGGGCCTGCCGCGTACGAGTTCGTCGTGGGCGACGGTGCCCGCTTTTACCCGGAGCCAGGAGCCGACATCAGCGGGCTGACGATCGAGAGCGGTGGCGTGGTCTCCAGCCCGGCCGGCATCCCCCGTACGGAAGTGATCGTGCACGGCAACGCCACGATCGAAAGCGGCGGACAGATCGACGTGTCGTACCTGGGCTTCGCCGCTGCCGACGGTCCCGGGGCCGGCAATTACGGATGGACCGGCAGCGGCGCCGGCCACGGCGGCTTTGGCGGCACTGGCCAAGACGCAGTCATCGTCGCGGGCGGCAGTCCGTACGACTCGCTCTTCGAACCGGAAGAAGCGGGCAGCGGAGGCGGTACCGGAGGTACGGCACCCGGCGGCGCCGGCGGGGGCATTCTTCGA
Source organism: Phycisphaerae bacterium (assembly GCA_016929015.1). Lineage (GTDB taxonomy): Bacteria > Planctomycetota > Phycisphaerae > UBA1845 > UBA1845 > JAFGJQ01. The sequence continues at coordinate 17,025 of JAFGJQ010000127.1, forward strand.
TTGATCGTCGACGGGACCTTAACGGTGGACGGCGAAATCCTGGCAAGCGCGGCTGACGGGAGCCCCGGCGGCTACGGCACGGCGGGCGGCGGCGGCTCTGGCGGCAGCATCCACGTGACGGCCAACGCCTTCGCAGGAAACGGTCTGATCGCGGCGAACGGGGGCGACGGGGGAAACCTCAGCGGTGGAGGAGGCGCCGGCGGCCGAATCGCCATTTACTGTGACACAGACTCATTCTCCGGCGCGATGGAAACGCTTGGAGGCGAGAGCACCGGCAACCCGTGCGGTGGAGCAGGGACCATCTACGTCAAAACGCAGGACACCGCGGGAAGCCTCATCATCGCAGGGACGGGCGCCGACAATACGCCGTACACACCGCTGGCAGATTCCGGCCCCTACGTTCTGCACGTGTCTGACGGTGCCCGGTGCCTGGCGGACGATCCGCTCTCGATCGGCGGCCTGGACGTCGGCCCCGGCGGCATTCTCACGCAGTCCGTGGGGAGCCCAGGCGTGCACCTCGACATTCAGACCGATGCCGTGATCCAGACCGGCGGCCTGATTGACGTGTCCGGCTGCGGCCATGAGTCAGCCGCCGGTCCCGGTGCCGGAACCGGTGAGTGGCGCGGCGGCGGTGCCGGACACGGCGGAATCGGAGGCTCGTCCGACGTGGCGCTCGGCGGCGGAGTCTATGGGTCCGTTAACGAGCCGGCCAGCCCGGGCAGCGGCGGCGGCTGGGGATACAGCCCGACCCAACTGCCGGGCGGACACGGAGGCGGCGTCGTCCGGCTGTTCTGCGGGGGAACGCTCTGCGTCGACGGCGAAATCCGGGCGTACGGAGATGACGGTGTTTCCGGCGCGTACTTCACCGCCAGCGGCGGTGGTTCCGGCGGCAGTATATGGGTATCGGCAAGCACGGTAACCGGCACCGGTGCGATCTCCGCCAGCGGTGGAGACGGCCGCGTCTTCGACACAAACACAGGCGCCGGCGGCGGCGCGGGAGGCCGCGTCGCCCTGTACTCGTGCGGCTGGCAGATCGGCAACCTCACGGTGGACGTCGACGGCGGCACCGGCCACTTCAGCGGCAACAGCGGCACCGTTTTGTACGGCTCGGCCGACATTCAGATCACGGCGCAGCCGACGGACGTGCTCGCCGCCGTCGGAGATCCCGTGTACCTGACGATCATCGCCGAAACCACGTCCGGCTCGCTGGCCTATCGGTGGTACAAGGACGGGACCCCATTGCAGGACGACGGCCACTTCACGGGAACGAACGCCGCCACGCTTCACATTGACGCGGCCCAATTGACGGACGACGGGCACTATGATGTCGTGCTGACGGACTCCTGCGGCTCGCTCGTAAGCGCGACCGCTCGGCTGACTGTCCGCTTGTTCGGCGACGTCGACGATGACGGCGACGTGGACCTGGACGACTACGGAGTGTTCCCGGACTGCATGGCCGGACCGAACGCAACGCCCGCTCCGTCCCTTCCCGGAATGACCGCGACGACCTGCATCCAGGCGTTTGATTTTGACATCGATGACGACGTGGACCTTGCGGATTTCGCATCGTTCCAGGAAGTGCTGGCGGAATAGCCGCGATCCGGCGGGCTCGCGCCTTACGCTGAAACACCGAAGCATGCCCCCAACGCGGGGCGCTTCGGTGTTTCTATTGGTGACGCATCAGACCTCAACACACCCGCCCACTGGCCCTACGACCCGCGGGGGCCTACCATCTGACGGGTTCAGCCGATTCGTCAACGCGAGCGCGGGGGTTTTGATCGCCGCTGCGGGAGGCAATAACCATGAAAGTGGGCGTTTTCAGCACAAAGCCGTACACGCGAACGTTCTTCGAGGAGGTCAATGAAGTATTCGGCCATGAGCTCGTCTTCTTCGAATCGCGCCTCACGATGGAGACCGCCGGGCTGGCCGCCGGACTGCCTGCCATCTGCGCATTCGTCAACGACGTGCTGGACGCCCGCGTGCTGCGTACGCTGGCCGACGGCGGCACACGCCTCGTCGCCCTGCGCTGCGCGGGCTTCAACAACCTTGATCTGTCGGCCGCCGGAAAACACAACCTCTCCGTCGTCCGCGTGCCCACGTACTCCCCGCACGCCGTGGCCGAGCACGCCGTCGCGCTGGTGATGACGCTCAACCGCAAAATCCACCGGGCCGCCGCCCGCGTGCGCGAAGGCAACTTCGCCCTCGACGGGCTGATGGGGTTCGACATGCACGGCCGGACGGCCGGCATTGTCGGCACCGGGCGCATCGGCCTCGAAGCAGCCCGCATTCTGAGCGGATTCGGATGCCGCCTGCTGGGCTACGACGTGGCCGAGAATCCCGACTGCGTCGCACTCGGCGTCCGGTACGCCGACCTGGATCGACTCTTTGCCGAGTCAGACATCATTTCCCTGCATTGCCCGCTGCTGCCGTCCACGCGGCATCTGGTCAACGACAAATCAATCGCTCGGATGAAACCGGGCGTGATGCTGATCAACACCAGCCGCGGCGCCCTCATCGACACCCGCGCCGTCATCGACGGCCTGAAATCCGGCCGGATCGGCTATCTGGGCCTGGACGTGTACGAAGAGGAGGCGGACCTGTTTTTCGAAGACCTGTCCGACCAGGTCATCCAGGATGACGTGTTCGCGCGCCTCACCACGTTCCCCAACGTGGTGATCACCGGTCACCAGGGGTTCTTCACGCGTGATGCGCTGGACGAAATCACCCGGACCACGCTGGCCAACATCAGCGACTATGAAGCCGGCCGACCCTGCCCCAACGAGATTTCCATCGACCGACTGCGCAAATAGGCGACGCCGGCGCCCGACAAGTCCCACGTCACCACGAGAGTGACTTCAGCCGGCCAGTGTGGCGAGGATCGCCGTCAAAAACTGCCACGACTTCTGCACGGAGGCCACGTAGACCCGCTCGTCCGGGCTGTGCGCCCCGCGGATGCGCGGCCCGATGGAAACCATGTCCAGACCGCCGCCCATCCGATCGCCGATGATGCCGCACTCCAGCCCGGCGTGGATGGCCGTCACCCGCGGTGGAGATCCGAACTGGTTCTCGTAGACCTTCCGACACAACGCCAGCAACGTCGAGTTCACGTTCGGCTGCCAGCCGGGATACGCGTTGCCGGACGCGACGTTTGCACCGGCCAACCGCCCGACCGCTGCGATCTGACGAACCACACGCTGCACATGGACAAGCGAGGAGCTGCGCGAGAGACAACCGACGTTCACTTCCAGAGACCCGTCCGCCCCTCCGGGTTGAGAGACAACCGTTCCCACGTTGTTGGACGCCAGCACCAGCCCCGGCATCTCCGGGACCAGGGCCAGCACGCCGTGAGGCAGAGCCACTAAGGCGCTCAGCACTCGCTGCGTGTCGTCCTCTGTGAGGCCGGCCGCGGGAGACTCCGCGGCGGACTGATCGGCCCGAATCACGCATCGTGCCTCGCCGCCTTCGCGCACGGTTTCCTCCTGCACGCGGGCGGCCGCCGACGCGAGGATCTCGGCGATGCCGGCCGGTCCGGCGACCACCGCTTCCGCTTCGCGCGCGATGGCGTTGCGCAGGCTTCCGCCGCGGATGCCCGCCAATCGAATCCCGGGGCATTCGTTCAACACCCGGGCGAGCAAACGAACGGCGCTCGCGCGGTTCAGATGGATGTCGCCGCCGGAGTGACCGCCGCGAAGGCCCGCGACCGACACCCGCACCCACTCTGCGTCTGCGGGTACCGGCGACGTGGCAAACGACCAGGTCAGCTTGGAATCACATCCGCCGGCGCAGCCGATGTAGATAACGTCATCCTCCTCTGAATCCAGATTCAGAAGCGTCTTGCCCTGGAAGAAGCCGGGCGACAGGGCCTTGGCCCCGGTCATCCCCGCCTCTTCGTCCACCGTACACAAAATCTCCAGCGGACCGTGCGTCACCTCCAGTGAGGTGGCCGCCGCAAACGCCAGCGCCACGCCGATGCCGTTGTCCGCAC
>JAFGJQ010000128.1 GCA_016929015.1 Phycisphaerae bacterium
GCTCGTTGACCGGCACGATGTCCGTGAGTCCGTCCGCTCACCTCCGCCAGGCATTCACCCTCGGGAGACGGGAAGCGCATGGAACCGCCCTCTTGCGAACTTGAGCGACGGCAGCGATTCCGGAGCGGTCTGGTTCTCGGCTGTGTGTTGGTAGTCTTTCTGGGCCTGGCCTATCGCGTCGCGTACGTCAGCACGGTTCTGGCTCCGGACCTGACCCGGCTCGCCGACGAGCAGCAGCGGGGCCATCAGACGATTCCCGCCCGACGCGGTCTGGTCTTTGATGCACGGGGCCGCATCGTTGCGGGGAGCAAGCCGGTGTACAGCGTCTGCGGCGATCCGGTGATCGTGCGCGCCGCCCTGGAGGAGTCCGGCCAGTCCCTGCCCGATCTCGCCCGGCAACTCGCCACGATCCTCCACGTGGATGCGGGCTTCGTTGAAGATCGGATTCGGACGCATGCCAACCGCCGCTTCTGTTGGCTCAAGCGGCACGTGTCGGACGTGGAGGCCGATGCCATTCGCGACGCCGCACCGGCCGGCATCGGATTGCGGCAGGAAATCCAGCGGACGTACCCGATGGGTTCACGCATGGCCCACGTGATCGGGCTGGTCGGGATTGACGGCAACGGGCTGGAGGGAATCGAGCAGTCGTTTGACTCGCATTTGCGCGGTCGCCCCGGTCGTACCGTGGCGTTCTATGACGCCCGTCGCCGCCCGATTGCCGGCGTTCGCGAAGGGAGCGAGCCGCCGATTGACGGCGGCCACGTGGTCCTCACGCTGGATGCCGTCATTCAGGAGACTGCGGAAGACCAGCTTGTCCACCAGATTCAGCAGTACAACGCCGAAAGCGGCGTTGCCCTGGTCATGGACCCGCGGACCGGCGAAATCCTCGCCATGGCCTGCTGGCCGACGTACGATCCGAACGATCCGAGCACCAGCTCGCCCGAAACCCGCCGGAACCGAGCCATCACCGATCCCATCGAGCCGGGCAGCACGTTCAAGCCTTTCGTGGCGTCCGGCGCACTGCAGTTCGGTGTCATCAACCGGACCGAGATCATCAACTGTGGCGACGGCACCATGACCGTCAACGGCCGCGTGCTGACGGACACGCATCCGTCCGGCCCATGCACGCTGATGGACATCATCGTGCACAGCAGCAACATCGGTATGGGACACCTGGGTCTGCGCCTGGGCAACGAGCGGCTTGTTGAGATCGTTTCTGCATTCGGGTTCGGGCGACCGACGGGAATCGAGATCGCGGGGGAAGCGGCCGGATCCATCCCGTCGCCGGCCACCTGGTCCCGCCTGACGTCTACGTCCGTCCCGATGGGATACGAGATCGCCGTGACGCCGCTCCAATTGGCCACAGGCTATTGTGCGCTGGTCAACGGAGGCCAGTTGCTCAAGCCGCGGCTGATCAAGGCGGTCCTGGATTCCGGCGGCGCGGTGATCGAATCGTATGACAAGCCGGTGGTGGTCCAGCGTGTTCTTCCAGAGGAGATTGCCCGGTACATGCAGGAAACCGTCCTGGTGGCCGTTGTGAAACGCGGCGGAACCGACGGCATGCGTGACAAGCTCGACATGTACGAGTACCAGATGCTCGGCAAAACCGGCACCTCCAAGCTGGCCTGTCGCAACCGGCCCGGATACGAACCGGGCGCGTATCTCAGTTCGTTTGTCGGGGCCGCGCCCGCCGAAGAGCCGCGGGCCGTGGCGCTGGTGATGATTCGCCGGCCGCAGGGTGCGGTGTACTTCGGCCGACAGGTGGCGGCCCCGGCGGTCAAGGAGATTCTCTTTTCGACCCTGTCGTACATGGGGGTCCCGGGTCGAGGCACAATTCAAGCGGGGCTTTGAACCTCGTCCGTCTCCGGACAATGGCGAGGGGAAAGCCCCGCGTCAGCGGGAGCCAGACTGCCGGCCACGCGCGCAGCGTGTCAACGGCTGTACCAGGCGACGGATTTCCGCCGATCTGATGATATGGCTTCCGTGGGCACTGCTTCCGAGCAGTGGACATCCCGTGGTGAAGCCGTGGCGGCACCGTGCCGGGTATGGGGAACTCACCGGTCCAGGATGACAGCGGCGTGGTGCAGAGTAAGATGCGAAGGGACACCGTGAACGGGGCAAGGATGGAAAGACGTGGCGAATTGGTCGCTTGGTAACCTACTGGCGAAGGCGGACATCACACCGCGCGGCCCATTGCCTGCGGGCGCGGACGTTCCGGTGGCGTCTCTCAGTGTGGACTCCCGAACCGTGCAGGCGGGCGCCTGCTTCATTGCCATTCCCGGGACGACGGCCGACGGCCATCGTTTCATTAATGCGGCGGTTGCAGCCGGGGCCCGCTCCATCATCGCCGAACAGGAGGCCCAGGTACCCGACCATGTGACGCTGGTTCGCGTGCCGGACGCGCGGCGGGCCGCGGCCCGGATGGCGGCCGCCTTTTTCGGGGTGAATGACGTTCACAACGGCCGGCGGCTGCGGTTGCTCGGCATCACCGGCACAAACGGAAAAAGCACGACCGCGTACCTCATCCGTTCCATCCTGGAGGCGGACGGGCACCGGACCGCCCTGTTGGGCACCATTCGCTACGATCTGATTGACAAGACGGTGGAGTCATCGCTGACGACTCCGGCACCCGTGGAGTTGTGCTCGTACCTCGCCCACGCGATGTCGGCCGGCGCGTCTTATGCCGTGATGGAAACGTCGAGCCACGCGCTGGCCCAGCTCCGGTGCGAAGGGTTGAGCTTTGACGTCGGTGTTTTCACGAACCTGTCGGGCGATCATCTGGACTACCACCAGAGCGTGGATGAATACCTTGGTGCCAAGAAGCGGCTTTTTGACGGGTTGGGACCGGCCGCCTTCGCGGTGGTCAACGGTGAGGACGGCGCGTCCGATCGCATTGTGGCGGGCTGCCGGGCGGGCGTCATCCGCTACGGCATCGAGGGCCCGGCCCTGAACGTACGGGCCGAAGTTCACCAGAGTGACTGGCGGGGCAGCGTTTTCGACATCATTTCCGAAGGGCACGCACCCGTGCGCGTGTCGCTCCCTCAGTTGGGCCGGCACAACGGCATGAACTCGCTGGCGGCGGCGGCAGCGGCTCGCGCGTTGGGCATTCGCTCGGAGGCCATCCGCCAGGGTCTGGAGGCGGTGACCACCGTGGAAGGCCGATTGCAGCGGGTCAGTCCGGCCGACTGCCCGTTTGCCGTCATTGTGGACTACGCCCACACCGACCACGCGCTGGAGAATGCGCTGCGGGCCGTCCGGCCGCTTACGCCCGGCCGGGTGCTGTGCGTCTTCGGCTGCGGCGGCGATCGGGACCGGACCAAGCGCCCCCGCATGGCCCGGGCCGTGGCCCAGGCGGCGGACCTGGCGTTCGTGACCAGCGACAACCCGCGGACGGAAGACCCGCTCGCCATCATCCACGAGGTGCTGCCCGGTTTCGTCGGCCCGCACCGCTGCCAGGTGGAAGTAGAGCCGGACCGGGCAACGGCCATCCGGAAAGCCGTTGAGGCGGCCCGTCCGGGCGACACCGTGTTGATCGCGGGCAAAGGGCATGAGAACTACCAGATCATCGGCACGCAGCGGCTGCACTTCGATGATGCGGAAGTGGCACACACCTGGCTTCGCCGTCTGGAGGTGATGTCGTGATCCCCATGACGCTGGATGAAATCGCCGGCGTGGTGGGCGGTCGCTCGTCGCAGACCGTTCAGCCCATTCCCGTCACCGGCGTTTCGACCGACTCGCGAAGCATCCGACCCGGTGACCTGTTCTTCGCCATCGTGGGTGAGCGGTTTGACGGCCATGCCTTCGTTGCCGACGTTCTGTCCCGCGGTGCCGCCGGTTGCGTGGTTTCATGTGACCTGTCGGAAGTGGGCTCGGGCGTGAATCCTTCACAGATCCTTCGGGTGACGCACACGGTGGAGGCGCTCGGACGTCTGGCCGCTTGGCATCGGCGTCATGCGACGGCCGAGGTCGTGGCCGTTACGGGCAGCAACGGCAAGACTACAACCAAGGGCATGATTGAGCACGTGCTGGCCGGCCGGTTTCGCGGTCGGGGCTCGGTCAAAAGCTTCAACAACCAAATCGGCTTGCCCCTGACCCTCCTCTCGGCCGAACGGAATGACAAGTTCCTCGTCGTGGAGATTGGCTCCAACGCGCCCGGAGAGGTGGCCGCTCTGGGGCGGCTGGCCCAGCCGGATATTGCGGTGGTGACCTCGATCGGTCACGCCCATGTGGGTGGGTTTGGAGGGCTGGCCGGCGTCCGGGCCGAGAAGCTCTCACTGTTCGGCGAGGTTCGGCCTGGGGGCCTGTGCGTGGTCCCGCTGGACGACGTGGGCAAGCCGGCGGCGGATTGGATGGGGGACGGTTCGAATCCGCGTGTGACGTTCGGCACGGTCGCGGAGGCGGATGTTCGGGTGTCCGGGGTGCGGGCCGATCTGGATCGCGTCCGGTTCCGCCTGAACGACAAGTACGACGTGGAGCTCCCGGTGCCGGGGGCGCACAACGCACGGAACGCGGCCGCCGCGTTTGCCGTGTGCCGACGGTTCCGCATGGAGCCGGAAGAGATCATCACGGCGCTGGCCACCGTCCGGCTGCCGGACGGGCGGCTGAACCGGTTTGCCGTCGGGGGCATCACGGTGATTGACGACAGTTACAATGCCAACCCCACCAGCATGGCGGCGGCCATCGCAACGCTTGCCTCCGTGACGCAGGGGCGTCGCGTTTTTGTGGCCGGGGACATGCTGGAGTTGGGAGACGAATCGGCCGACTGGCATACGCGGATCGGGGAGCAGCTTGCCCGATCCGGGGTCGAGTTCGTGGCGGGCGTCGGGGCGGCCTGCACCGCCCTGATCCGCGGCGCCGCGAGCGTCGATCCCCCGCCCGTGACCGCGCACTATCCCGACGCGCAGCAGGCGAGTGCCGACCTGCCGGGCCGCCTTCGCCCGGGCGACACCGTGCTGGTGAAGGGATCGCGGCGGATCGGGCTGGAACGGCTCGTGAGCGCGATTCGAGATCAACAGGGAACCGGGGCCGGCGTCGCAGCGCCGCTCCTCCAACCATGAACTCCGCGCCGCTGACCCACAAACCGGTGGATGAAGGATCCCCGGACGAGTAACGTGAACACGCCGTGCTCTACTACCTGATCCATTACCTGGTCGGCGGCCAGCACTACGCCTACGAAAACGTGCTCTTCCGCGGCGCCTGCGCGGCCCTGTTCGCGTTTGTCTTTGTGGTGCTGGTGGGGCCGTGGGTCATCCGCCGGCTGGTCTCGGCGAAGCTCAGCGACCACCCGGAATTCGACCATCAGTCCCTCAATGCCCTCATGGCGGACAAGCGCAACGTGCCGACCATGGGCGGTATTCTGATCATCGGTACGGTGCTGCTGGCCACCCTGCTCCTGGCGGATATCCGCAACTTCTACGTCATCATGGCCCTTGTCTGCGCCGTCTGGCTGGGCCTGGTGGGCATCATCGACGACTGGTTCAAGCTGACCGCCTCCCGCCGGTCCGGCACCCGGGACGGCCTGAAGTTCTACGAGAAACTCCTGTTCCAGGTGGGACTGGCCGCCATGCTGGGGTACTTCGTCTACCGCTTCGGTCACACGAACTTCGCCGTGGTGGACATGGTTCTGCAGGAAGAACAGATGGAGACCTACCGTGTCCTGACCGTGCCGTTCTACAAATCGGGCATCATACTTCCCACGGCGGCCTTTCTGGTGCTGGCCGTCCTGGTCATCACCGGAACCAGCAACGCCGTCAACCTGACGGACGGCATGGACGGCCTGGCCTCCGGGTGCATGGCCATGTGCAGCCTGGTGTTTCTGGTGCTGACCTACATCGTGGGCGACCGGGACGTGGCGACAAAGCTGCTGATCCCGCACGTGCCTCTCAGCGGGGAATTGGCCGTCATCTCCGGTGCCATCCTGGGCGCCTGCCTGGGCTTCCTGTGGTATAATTGTCACCCGGCGCGGGTGTTCATGGGCGATACCGGTTCGCTCCCGCTCGGCGGCCTGATCGGGTACATCGCGGTCGTGACCCGGCAGGAGCTGATCCTGTTCATCGTGGGCGGCGTGTTCGTCATCGAGGCGCTGTCGGTCATGGTGCAGGTCGGCACGTTCAAGCTGACCGGCGGCCGGAAGCGAGTCTGGAAATGCACGCCGATTCACCACCACTTTCACCTTTCGGGGTGGACGGAAAGCCAGGTGGTCGCCCGGTTTTGGCTGCTGGCGGCGGTGTTCGCGATTTTCGCCCTGACCACCGTGAAGCTCCGGTAGCCCCGCGCCGAACGCACTGCAGGTTCTGTAGTCAAGGATGACGTCCATGCTTCGTTTGCATCCCCAGGCCCAGGCAACCAGTACGGCCATCATCGCGGTGTGCGCTGCGCTGATGACGGTCGGCGTGATCATGATCGCGTCTGCCAGTGCCGCCGTGGACCGATCTCTGTTCACAACCGGGTTCTGGCGGTCGGCGTTCAGCCGTCAGGCGGTTTTCGTGGTTGCCGGGTTCCTGACGATTCTGCTTTCGGCCTGCCTGGGCCGGCACGCACTGCTGTGGAGTCGGCGAACCTGGATCATTCTGGTGCTCGTACTGCTGACCGTCACCGTGGCCGCCCTGGTCGCCGTTCTCTTTCCCGGAATCGGCACGGAAGTGAACGGGGCTCGTCGTTGGATCACGCTGGGGCCCGCTTCGCTGGGGTTGCGGTTTCAGCCTTCGGAACTGGCAAAGCTGTCGGTCGTGATTGGACTGGCCATTCTGCTGTCGCGATCCGCCTCC
>JAFGJQ010000129.1 GCA_016929015.1 Phycisphaerae bacterium
GCGACCTTCATGCCCCGGCCGCCGCCGCCGGCAGAGGCCTTCACGATGACGGGCAGGCCGATTTTGCGGGTCAGCTTTCGGGCTGTTTCGTCGTCCTCCACGGGGCCGTCGCTGCCCGGGACGATGGGCACCCGCGATTTCTTCGCCAGATCCCGGGCGGCCGATTTGTTCCCCAGAAGCCGCATGGCCTCCGAGGGCGGGCCGATGAACTCAATGCGCGATGACCGGCACTTGTCCGCAAACTGGGCGTTTTCGGCCAGGAAACCGTACCCCGGGTGAATGGCATCCGCTCCGGCCAGTTCGGCGGCCGCGATGATGCGGTCACTGCGCAGGTAGCTGTCGGAAGGAACGGCGGATCCGATGCAATACGTGCGATCCGCCAGGTCCAGGTAGGCCGAGCCCCGGTCCTCCTCCGAGAACACGCAGGCCGTCGGCACTCCCATCTCGCGGCAGGCCCGCAGGATGCGTAAGGCGATTTCCCCTCGGTTGGCGACCAGTATTCGTTTGAACATTCGTTTGATTGCCGATGGGTCCGGCGGCGTCGGGAGCGGCACATCGGCCCCGCCCGTCTGCGGGCGCACGCCGTGCTCCCTCGCTTTTACCGCTTGCGGACCATGAATAACGGCTGGCCGTAGTCCACGCCGTCTGCGTTGGAGACCAGTATCTTTTCGATTGTGCCCCGGACCTCCGCCTTGATTTCGTTGAACACCTTCATTGCTTCCACGATGCAGACCACGGTGTCTTCCGTCACCTCAGAGCCGATGGTGACGTACGGCGGAGAGTTCGGGTCCGGGGCCGTGTAGAACGTACCCACCATGGGCGAGACGATCGGCACCTGGCTTTCGTCCGGCGTGGCCGGGGCGGCGGCCGTGGCGGGAGGCGGCGCCGCGACGAGTGCCGATGCCACCGGCGCCGCCATGGTCTGGACCACGGCCTGCGAGCCGATCCGCTTGAGCTCGATGGCGTCGTCGCCGCTGCGGACGGAGACTTCCGCGATGTCGTTTTCCGCCATCAGTCGAATCAATTCGCGTATCTGATCAAGATCAAACAATGTGGATTCTCCAGAACGGAGGCGGGCATCAGCCCACCACGGCGGAGTCAATATCCTTCGGCAAGCGGCTCAAAACGCGACAGCCGGTCGGCGTGACCAGCACGTCATCCTCGATTCGCACGCCGCCCGTTCCGGGGAGGTAGATGCCCGGCTCCACCGTGACCACCATGCCCGGCTCGAGCTTCTGATCGGACCGCCAACTGAGGGACGGGGCTTCATGAACGTCGAGGCCCAGACCGTGCCCCAACCCGTGCCCAAACTGCCTGCCGTACCCGGTGCCGGCGATGTGGTTCCGCGCCACCGCATCCACGTCGCACATGCGTTCGCCCGGCCGGACGGCCCGGATGGCTTTCTCCTGCGCTTCCAGGACGATCCCGTAGATCTTCCTGAATTTCGGCGGGATGGTACCCACGAACACCATGCGGGTCAAGTCGCTGCGGTAGAAGCCCACGGTGGCGCCCCAGTCGAACAGGATGGCGCTGCCCTTACGCACCTTTCGCTTGCCCGGCACCGCGTGGGGCAACGCTCCGTTGGCGCCCTCCGCCACAATGGACGGAAACGCCGGCGATGTGGAGCCCCGGCGGGCCATTTCGTACTCCAGACGGGCCGCCAGTTCGATCTCCGTCTGGCCGATCCGGATGGAACGTCGCATGGCCTGGAAGGCCTCTTCGGCCACCCGGATGGCCTGATCCATGACCTTCAGTTCGGCCTTGTCCTTCCGCAAACGCATCTCGTTCACCAGCGGTGGTGCGTTGACCAGGCGGGCGGGGCGGACCGCTTTGCGAATGGCGGCGTGGTCGTCGAGGGTCAGGTGGTCGCTCTGGACGGCCAAGCTGCGCAGCCGGAGCTTGCGGCACACCGCCCCGATCTCCGCCGGAAGCATGCCCTTGCGCAAGGTTACCTTGGCCCACGGGCATTCCTTGCGGATGGCCTCCTCGAAGCGTCCGTCGCTGATGACCCAGACCTGGCTGCGAGTGACCAGCAGCGCGGAATCCTCGCCGGAGAAGCCGGCTAGATAATAATGATCCGCCCGGTTGCTGAGCAGATATGCCGCGATCCGGTGCCGCGCCATGTGTGCCCGGCATTGCCTGATGCGTTCTGCGATGACCGCCGAAGGTTTGCGTGTTGGTTTTCTGGCCATTCCTGCCTCCTGACTGTGTCGTGAGACCCGCACGTGACGGCCGCCACAGGCGCTGTCCGCACGTCCGATGCTGCGTGTATCATCGCCGCTCGGGCCGGGCGCGTCAAAGAAAAGCCCGATTCTCGTCGGCGTCAGGAATACGTGGTGCCGAACCGCGCCTGGATCGTTGCCACGAGTTCCTTGATCCGCTGGGACTGGCTGCGATGCGCCACCAGGGTGGCGTCCCGAGTGTGCACGATGATCAGGTCCTCCACGCCCAGCGTTGCGATCAGGTGGTCGTCTTCGCTGACGGTGATCGTGCCCTTTGCGTCCAGATGCAGGACTCGCGAGGCCGCCGGCACGTTTCCGTGCGCGTCCGGCGCAATCACTGCTTCCAGCGCGGCCCAGGACCCCACATCGACCCAGGAGCAGTCCATTTCGACGACCAGAACGCGGGGCGCCCGCTCCATTACGGCGTAGTCGATGGAGATTCTCGGGAGCGTGGGGTAGACGCTGCTGAGCACTTCGTCCCGCTGCGGGCCGGACCAGGACCGGGCGATGCGGGTCACGCCGTCCTCGCATTCCGGCAGGTGCTGTCGCAATTGCCTGAGAACCGTATCGGTCCGCCAGACAAACATGCCGCTGTTCCAGTAATACCGGCCGTCCAGAACGTAGCGGGCGGCCGTGTCCGCATCCGGCTTCTCCGTGAAACGTGCGACCGCAAACACGCCGGGGCCGATCTCGTCGCCGCGCTGAATGTAGCCGTATCCGGTGTGCGGGCTGACCGGTCGAATGCCGAAAGTCACCAGGGCCTCCGGGTGTTGTTCCACGGCGGCGAACCCTGCGAGAATCGCGCGTTCGAACCGTTCGGGCGGGCCGATGATGTGATCCGCCGTGAAGACGCCCACGACGGCTTCCGCATCCCGCTCACGCAGAATCGCCGCCGACAGGCCGATCGCACCGGCGGTGTCTCGCCCGCAGGGCTCGCCGAAGAGGTTCTCCGGCAGGATTTCGGGCAACTCCTCGGCTACGAGCGGGACGTGTTGGGTCCCGGTGATGACCGCGATTCGCTCCGGCGGAATGACGTGCACCACGCGTTCAAAGGACTCCCGCATCAAGCTCTTGCCGCCGAACAGCCGCAGGAGTTGCTTCGGACGAGACGCCCGGCTCGCCGGCCACAGCCGCGTTCCCGCCCCGCCGGCCATAATGACTGCGTAGTGCATCGTCCATCCTCCCGGATCGGCCGGCCACCATGGTGGACCTGCCGGACGGGTGCGTCAACCGTGTCAGTCCACCTCGTCAAAATCCACGCGCTCAAGCTTCGCATATTCCAGGATGAAGGTTTTCTGCTCGCCCGTGGGAAAACGAAGGCCGATCCGCGTCTGCTGACCGCCCGGTGAAATCCATTGCACGCGAGCCAGTCCCATGGTGGGGTGGCGGACCAGCGTGCCGACCTCCCAGCGAGCCAGGTCTCGCGCCGCCTGGGGTCGTGCCGGCGATTCGGGCCTCGATACGGTCGGTCCCTCCTCGCCGTTCAGCCAGTCGACTTCGTCCTGCGGCAGTTCGCTGAGGAAGACGGATTCCGTTCGGCGTTCCGTCCGGCCGTGCAGCGTACGGTACGTGGCGTGGGTAAGGGTGAGTTCCTCCATGGCGCGGGTCATGCCGACGAAGCAGAGGCGGCGTTCCTCCTCCTCGTCATCCGAGTCGTCATTGCGGAGCATGGGCAGTAGCCCGTCCTCCAGCCCGATGATGAAGACCACGGGAAACTCCAGCCCCTTGGCCGCGTGCAGAGTCATCAGGGTGACGCAGCCGGATTCGGTATTCACCGCGTCCACGTCAGACACGAGGCTGACGTGCTGAAGGAAGTCGATGAGCGTGGCGTCCGGGTTCTCCTGCTCGAAGCCGGCGGCGGCGTTGAGAAGCTCTTCGGCGTTTTCCAGCCGCTCCGGGTTGGCGGGCGCTTCGGCCCGCAGGGCGGCCCGCAGCCCGGACTGGCTGAGGGCGGCTTCCACGGCCGCCCGCGGACGGTCGCCGGCCATCGACGCGAGGTTGCGCAGGGTCTGCGCGAATACGTCCATGCGGGCCGCGGTCCGGCCCACGCCCGGCACCTGTTCGGGGTTGCAGACGACGTCGAACAACCGCTGCCGGGAATGAATGGCGTGTTGTTGCAGCCGTTTGATCGTGGTCGGCCCGATGCCGCGGGGGGGGGTGTTGATGATGCGCAGCAGGGAGATTTCGTCGGCCGGGTTGACCATGACGCGGAGATACGCCAGGGTGTCCTTGATTTCGCGGCGGCTGTAGAACTCAACGCCGCGGGCCACCTGGTAGGCGATGCCGGCACGAAGCAGCTCTTCCTCCACCGACCGGCTCAAAGCGTTGATGCGATAGAATACGGCGATGTCGCGCAGCGGGCGGCCGTTTGTCCGGGCCGCGCGGATCTCGTCGGCCACGAACCGGGCTTCGGCCTTCCCGTCCTCCAGGCAGGCCACGCGAACGGGCCCGCCCTCGGCGTTTTCCGTCCAGAGGGCTTTTTCCTTGCGTTGGCGGTTGAATGCGATCAGCCGGCCGGCCGCCGAGAGCACACGCTTGGTGGACCGGTAGTTCTGCTCCAGCCGGACCACCGTGGCGTCCGGGTAGTCGCGCTCGAAGTTCAGGATGTTGCGGATGTCCGCGCCGCGCCATCCGTAGATGGACTGGTCGGGATCGCCTGTGACGCAGAGGTTCTGATTCCGCAGCGTGAGCCGTCGGGCGATCTCGTATTGGGCGCGGTTGGTGTCCTGGTATTCGTCCACCAGGAGGTGGGTGTATCGGTCTTCCAGTTCCGCACGGAGTGATTCGTCCTTTCGCAGCAGCAGGGCCATCTTCACCAGCAGGTCGTCAAAATCCAGTCCCTGCTGTTCGGCCAGGAGCGTTTCGTACGCCTGGTAGATGCGGGCGAGCGTCTGGCCGGACCAGTCGGTGGCATTGGCGGCAAACTCGTCGGCCGTCTGCAACTCGTTCTTCGCATGACTGATGACGGTCTGGACGCGGGCGGGCGTCCAGTTGGTGGTGGAGAGGTCCGCGTGCTCGATGGCCTCCTTGATGACCTTTCGCTGGTCATCCGTGTCGAAGATGGTGAAATTCGGGGCCAGGTCCGCCCGCTTGTGGTGGATGCGGAGCAATCTGGCGCAGAGGGAGTGGAACGTGCAGATCGTCATGCCGCCGTCCACACCCAGGGCCGCAATCCGTTCCTTCATTTCGTTGGCGGCCTTGTTGGTGAAGGTGATGGCCAGGACGTTGCGGGCGCGCGTCACGGTGGCGGCCAGGTGGGCCGCCCGCCGGGTGATCACCCGGGTTTTGCCGCTGCCAGCGGCCGCGAGCACGCAGAGCGGACCGTTGGTGTGGCTGACCGCCTCTCGCTGAGGCCCGGTCAGGTTTTCAAGAAGCTTCTGCGTGGTCGCTGCATAAGGTCGTACGGTCATGGCAGTGATATACGCGCCGCCGACCGGATCGTCCAGGCGCGCATCGGGGGCCGTCGACGTTCCGTGTTTCGTCGGTCCGATATGTTGCGGATGGGCGCGCGTCCGGCTACATTTGCGCCCATGCGGATTCTCGGCCACGGCATCGACCTGGTGGAGTGCGAGCGGATCGCCGCGATGCAGGCGCGGCACGGCGATCGGTTCCTCCAGCGGATCCTGACGGAGTGGGAACGGTCGTACATCGTCCGGTTCAAAGACCCCACCCAGCGGATTGCGGGCCGGTTCGCGGCCAAGGAGGCCGTTCTGAAGATGATGGGCACGGGCTGGGTGGGCCGCATCGGCTGGACCGATATTGAAGTCTTTAACGACGCGGCCGGCGCTCCGGCCGTCCGCCTGTCCGGCGAATGTGCCCGCATTGCCGAATCCCGGGGCATCACGCAGATTTTCATCTCCATTACCCATACGCCCGCGTTTGCGGCGGCCTCCGCCGTCGGCACCGGCGACTGAGCCCCCGGCAAAGGTCCGCGGGCGGACGGTTTTTCTTGGCCCCGCGGGCCGTCGCTTTATCCGGCCCCGGCCCCGGCCGCCGGCTGCTTGCGGTCGGGACGGTTTCCGCCCGGCGGTGCGTTCCGGTAATCGGGCCGTTGGGGGCGTCGGCGGAGGTAGTGACACAATGCTGTCACTGGCAATCGGCGGCCGGCCTGGAAAGCGGACGTTGGCGAGCGGGCGAAGGTCCGAGACAGTCGCGTTCGGCGCTGCGCAAGCGGCGATTTGCGAATTGCAGGCGGGCCCGGTTTGCGGGGTGGTTTTTATATCTTAGCGTTGGGTTGTCCACTGTTTCCCTAAACCACTCGCCGTAAGAAAGGATCTGTACTATGGGTCTGACAGTCACAAACACAAACGCGATGAATCTGCTCAACATCGTCAACTCCACCTCCACGAAACAATCCAACACTCTCACCCAGCTTTCTACCGGTTACAAGATCAACAGAGGCGCCGACAATCCGGCGGGGTTGATCGCCATGAAGTCACTCGAGGCCGAGTTGACGGCGGTCACTGCCGCGATTGACAACAACCAGCGTTCGAATGCGATGCTGGCCGTGGCGGACAATTCGATCAACGAGGTTTCCTCGCTGCTGGGCGAGATCGAGACGCTGGTCATGGCGTCGGCGAGCGACGCCGGTCTGTCCGCGGGTGAGAAGGCCGCGAACCAGGCCCAGATCGACCAGGCCCTTGCGTCGATCGACCGGATCGTCAACACCACGAACTTCAACGGCAAGCGACTTCTGGACGGAACGCAGGCGATTGCCCTGACCGACACCGTGGACCGGACGAAGGTCGACGGTCTGCGCATCTACTCGCGCGGCACGCAGACGACCGACACACAGATCACCGTGGCGGTGAAGGTTGCGTCCGAGGTCGCCTCGACAGGCGCCTGGGGCGACTTCACGGGCAGCGACACGCTGGACGGCAACATGAAGCTCGAGATCACGGGTGCTCTGGGCACCAAGGTTATCGAGATTGCCTCCGGCTCGTCGGCGACTGACGTTCAGGCGGCCATCAACGCCGTGAAGATCCACACGGGCGTGTCGGCTTCCGTGAACTCCGAGCAGGTATCGCTGGCTTCGTCCGGCTACGGCTCCAGTGAGTTCGTCGGCGTCAACGTGCTGGAGGGCGGATCGACGGCCGGCGGCAACACGATCACGCATCACGAGCGCACGTATGGCCAGGACGGTACGGTCCTGATCAACGGGCAGGCCGTCACGACCGACGGGCTCGACGTCTACTACAACTCCGCGGGCATCAGCTTCGGGTTCAGCATGGACGCGGACAACCTGAACCTGGCGAACGGCACCGGTTCGGTGAGCTTCACCATCGACCACAACCGGGGTGGAGCGACGTTCCAGCTTGGGACGGACGCGAGCACGCGGGCGACATTGGGCATCGATTCGCTGGCCACGCACATGCTGGGCGGCGGCGACTCCGGCGGTATGCTCGACGAATTGAAGAGCGGTGGGGCGTTTGATCTGGAAACGGACACCGCCAGCGCTCTGAAGATCGTGAAGAAGGCGATGAGCGACGTGGCCACCGCGCAGGGACGGATCGGCGCGTTCCAGAAGTTCAACGTCCAGACGTCCATCAACACGTTGAACACGTCGAAGACCAGCCTGAGTGAGGCCAAGAGCGTGATTGCCGACACCGACTTTGCAGTGGCGACTGCCGAGCTGAACCGCCAGAGTGTGCTGCTCAACGCGGGTATCTCGCTGTTGGGCCTGGCGAACCAGCAGGCGTCTCAGATTCTGTCACTGCTCGGATGACGTGCTTTCCGGAGTTCGGGAAAGCCGAGTGACAGTTCCTCGAACGATACACTCGAACCCGCGGCGGGCCGAGGGAAACCCCTTCGGCCCGCCGTGTTTTTTTTGGGGGGGGCACGGAGTGGCTGGGGCCGGGCTCCCGGTCACCCCGGAAAACCCGCACCCGGCTGCATCCGGGCAATATTCCGGCGTGTACCAAGTGTGGGATGGCCGGGGTGTTGCTGCGCCGTATCGACCGGCCAGGCCGCAAGCGGATAAAGGGGGTGGACAAAAGGCTTTGGGTAAAGAAAATGGCCTCGGAGCAGCCCCTGGCGTCCCGGGTTCGGGAGGCCACGCGACGGGCGGGCAGGCGACCGGGGTCCGGCGGGGGTAGCGAAGAGCCATATGCACCATCGAGTCCGGCTGGCATTGATCTGCGGGTTTCTGACCCTGGGTTCCTCCGTCCACGGGCAGGACGGTCCCCAACAGGAAGGCGAATTCTCCACGCTCCGGGCGGTCATCCAGGCGTCGGAGCGCATTGTGGCGGTGGGCAAGCCGATCTGGCTGGACTTCTCCATTGTGAACGACTCGGATCGCCCCGTGACGCTGGCCGTGCCCGGCGTCCGGCCGGAAAGGCCGGGACTGCTGGCCGGCCTGCCCCTGACGCACGTATTCAGCGGCCACGCCTTTGGCGGCCTGACGGTGGAGTCTCTTGACGCCAAGCGAGTGTGGGACGTGCC
>JAFGJQ010000130.1 GCA_016929015.1 Phycisphaerae bacterium
TGGTGTATGCATTGTTGTCGGCATGGATGTGCATCTCGTCGCCACCGGTAACCCCCAGCAGCTCATAGCGCGCGTTGTCTGCAACCCACTCCATGCGGCTGCACCAGTAGCGCGCGATTTCGACCAGTAGCTCAAGTCCATAGTCCATCAGGAAATCGCGATCCTCCGTGGCGTGATAGTAGCACCACACTCCGTAGGCGATGCAGCCGTTGACCTGGATTTCTTCGCGCGTAAGCCACGGCACCCGCAGTCGGCCGCGGAACGGTTCGCCGAGCTTGCCGGTACGCTCGGGGGCGTGGGGGGTGTCCACGTCGTAGGTCGGCCCCGCGTCGTCGCCGGTATCGGCGGTCTGCACCGCGAAACGAGCGCCGCGCGTGTAGTTGGCGGCGGAAAAGCGCCGGGCGCCGTCCAGGGTGTGATAGCGGTAGCGTAACATGTTGCGTGCCGAGACAGGATCCTCGAAGACGTAGAAGGGCAACATGAACAGGTCGGTATCCCAGAACACGTGCCCGCGATACTGCTCGCCGGTAAGGCCCCTGGCGCCGATGCTGACCCTGGCTTCATGGCGCGGGCCGGCCTGAATCAGTTCAAAGAGGTTGAAGCGCAGCAACGCCTGTAGCCGGGCATCACCTTCGATCTCGATGTCGGCCACCCGCCAGCGTGCGGCCATCGCGTGCCCCTGGGCCGCCTGTATCGACTCGAAACCTGCCGCCGCCCGGTCCGCCAGGTAATTCAGTGTCTCCTGCCGCAGACCTTCGGGATCAGGGTTCTGCAGGTAGGATTGCGCCGTCGCATAGCGATGCAACACCAGCGGAGTGCCTTGGTGACACGCCACCGCCCAGCACGCGGAGACGTGCCGCGGCTGAACGTTGGTTTTGCAGTGGTTTCCCTGGGGAACGGACAACATCGAGGCCGAGCAGACCGGACGGCGACTGTCGTTCAGGCGAAGCGAAGCATACAGCACGTGGGCGTCGTTCTCTCCAAGCTCCCCAACAGCATAGTGGTCGACCGGCAGGTCTTTCCAGGTATCGATGGTGCGTGTATCGGCATCGAGATGCTGCGTCAGGTTCAACGTCCCGCTGAAGTTCTCCGGTGTGAGCGTATGCGCTTCGGCCAGAAGATGCGTGTCAGCTATCGATAGTATCCGCGTCGACCTCCAGCGCAGGATGCGCCCGGATGATGTCTTGAGACGCGAATCGCGAAGCAGGCGGCCCGCCTTCAGGTCAAGGGTGCGGACATGATCGAGCACCTCGCAATCATCGACTCCGAAACGTTCTCCCTCAAACACGATATCGAGCTGTAGAAAACAGGGTAGGTTGACCATGTCCGGTGTCGGCGAAGCACTGCGGTCAAACACGCCACCCAGGAAAACGCCCTTCATGTTTCCGTTCGGTATCTCAGCAAGACAACCGCGCACTCCCATGGAACCGTTCGAGAGCGCGAACAAGGCCTCCTGCCTGCGCAGACCTTCGGCAGACAGATCATGCCTTGAGACCGACCAAGGCTGCTCAAGAACCGTGTGATGCGTTCCCTTCATGGCGCGCTCCGCTGTTCTTTCTTAAGGCGCTTCCGGGATTAGCGGGGGATTTTCTGTTGATGAAACGAACACGTTGGCGAAGCGGGGTCGAATCATCGTTGTCTCGCTCCTTTTCGCGACGACGTTGATGAATAGTTCAGGCTAGCAGCTTGACAATCCGGTCACAACAGTAATATGAAACATATCGCCGCCAGAAGAAGTGTGTGTATTAAACAGACGATCCGCGAGGAATGGGCATGCCTGCCGCACTACTGATGCTGGGGGTCGCCGCGGCGATCGCCGGCGAACCCATCGATATCGGCACCCGCCGCGAGCTGTTCGTCGACCGGTTCCTGGTCGAGTCGCTGGACGGAGCGCGGCTACGGCTGCACGAACCCGTGCGAGCGGAGACCGTCCTGCGCGGGGAACCCGAATACCCCTGGGAGGGCATCGGGAGCATGGCCGTGGCGGTATGGAAGGACGACGATGTCTTCCGTATGCACTATCGCTGCATCGCCACGGAGGACTTCAAGGCCGGGGCGTTTCGGCCCGAATGGGCGATCGCTGAAAGCCCGGACGGAATACACTGGACTCGCCCGCTGCGGGATGCGCGCACGCTCGAGTTCGGCCGTCTCAGCAATCTGATTGCCGACGATCAGGGCCGGCCCTTGCACTCCATGACCTCCGTCGCGATCAATACCCGCCCCGGCGCCCCGGCGGGCCGGCGCTACCTCGGCCTGAAAATCCTTCGGCCCGGAGGCGATATGTATTCGCTCGCGACCGCCACGCTGTATACCTCGCCCGACGGGTTCCGCTGGACCCGGTTCCGCGAAGAGCCGGTGTACGAAACCGACCTCTTCAACGCGTTCGATTCCCAGCCGATGATCTTCTGGTCGGAGGCCGAAGGGCAGTACGTCATGTACCACCGGTACCTGGTCCGCGGGGAGCAGGCCGGCGCGGACAGCCTGCCCGGCATGCGGTCGATCGCCCGCACGACCTCGCCGGACCTGGTCGCCTGGTCCGAGCCGGTCAGGATGTCTTACGACGAAGCCGGCCGTCTGGATCCCTACGCGAATTTCTACACCAACGGCACCCAGCCCTGTCCGGGCGCGCCGCACCTCTACGTGTCGTTCTACGCGCGCCTGATGCCGGACCGAAAGGTCGTCACCGACGCCCAGGCCCGCCGGCTGCACCTGCCGACCTGGGGCCAGTACCGTTACGACGTCGACTGCTCCGATTCCGCCTTTATGACGGTTCGCGCGGAAGAACCCGAGCTGTTCCGCCAGACGTTCAAGGAGACCTTCATCCGCCCCGGCTTCGGCCCGCGGCATTGGACGTCGCGGAGCAACTTCGCGCTCGCCGGCGTGCTGGAGACCGGCCCGGCCGAGTGGTCGGTCTACGTCAA
>JAFGJQ010000131.1 GCA_016929015.1 Phycisphaerae bacterium
CTGCTGCCGCGGCTCCGGGAAGCCTGGCTTGAGGCCCGCGCTTCCACGGGGTCGAGCCTTCCCGAGGCCTGGTCGGCCTGCGATGCGCTGGCGGGCCGCCGCGTCGCCGTGGACTGCGCCGGCCGCCGGATCGAGGGACGCGCCGCCGGCGTGGATCCCGACGGACGTCTGCGCCTCGTCCGCCCGGACGGAGACATCGCGCACCTCTGGTCGGGCGATGTCTCCGTTCTAACCGGTCAATAAAGGCCAATAAAGGCTTGCCAAGCCGAGTTCTTCCGCTATCATCCCGGCGCATTACACCGGAGAAGCGAAAGGGGAAAACGTATGAACAAAGACCTGCACGACCTGTTTGCGGCACGGATGAGCGACGCCAGCCTGGCGAAACTGGCCGCCATAGACAACGCGGAAGCCCTCGATTTTGTCGCCGCAGCCATACGCCTGTGCGACCCCAGGGACGTGTTTGTTGCCGACGATTCGGAGACCGATGCCGACGTTATACGACGCCTCGCCATCGAAAATCGCGAAGAAAAGCCCCTGTCCATTCCGGGCCATACCGTCCACTTCGACGGATACTTTGACCAGGCACGCAAAAAGGAAGTGACCAAGTACCTCGTGCCCAAAGGGGAAATGCTCGACCCCAAGCTCAACCAGATGGAGCGCGAAGAAGGCCTGCGGGAGATGGAATCGTTGCAGCGCAACGCCTACCGCGGCCGCACCATGCTGGTCCGTTTCTTCTGCCTCGGCCCCTGCGATACGGTGTTCGGTATTCCCTGCCTGCAGATTACCGACTCGGCCTATGTCGCGCATAGCGAGGACCTCCTCTACCGCAAGGGCTACGAGGCCTTCAAACGGCTCCCTGCCGGCGCGGAATTTTTCAAGTACCGCCACTGTACCGGCGAGGTCGATGCGCGCATGACCTCCGCGCATCCCGAGCTCAACCGCGTCTACATGGACCACACCCGCAACACCGTGCTGAGCGTCAACACCCAGTACGCGGGCAATACCGTCGGCCTTAAAAAGCTGTCGCTGCGCCTGGCCATCCGCAAGGCCGACCGCGAAGGCGACTGGCTGGCCGAACACATGTTTATCATGCGCTCCAACGGCCCGCAGGGCCGCAAAACGTATTTCTGCGGCGCCTTTCCCAGCGCCTGCGGCAAAACGTCCACGGCCATGATCCCCGGCGAGAATATCGTCGGCGACGACCTAGCCTACTTCCGCGTGATCGACGGTGAATTCCGCGCCGTGAACGTCGAAAACGGCATCTTCGGCATCATCACGGACGTCAATGCCAAGGACGACCCGGTGATCTATAAGGTCCTCACGACGCCGGGCGAAGTGATCTTCAGCAACGTCCTGGTCAAAGACGGGAAACCCTACTGGGCCGGCATGAACGGCGATATTCCCGCCGAGGGCGAGAATTACTGCGGGTCCTGGCACGAAGGCATGAAGGGCCCCGACGGCAGGCAGGCCGGACCCAGCCACAAGAACGCCCGTTATACCGTCGCCATGAGCGCCCTGGAAAACGCAGACCCCGAATGGGACAGACCCGACGGGCTGCCCGTTGCCGGCATCATCTACGGCGGGCGCGACAGCGACACCAGCGTGCCGGTCCGCCAGGCGTACAGCTGGGCCCACGGCATCTGCACGATGGGCGCCATGCTTGAATCCGAAACAACCTCCGCCACGATCGGCCAGGAAGGCGTACGCGTGTGGAACGTGATGAGCAACATGGACTTTCTATCCATGTCGGTCGGCCATTATATTCGGAACAACCTGGACTTTGCCGCCGCTATTCAGCGCCCCGCTGTTTTCGGAACAAACTATTTCCTGAAGAAGGACGGGCGCTACGTGAACGGCAAGCTGGACAAGGCGGTCTGGGTCAAGTGGATGGAATTGCGTGTCCATGGCGAGGTGCAGGTCCGCGACGCGGCCTACGGGTTGATTCCCGATCACAAGGACCTGCAGCGCCTGTTCCGGGACGTCCTCGACAGCGACTATGATCGTGAGGCTTACCGCGAGCAGTTTAAGGTGCGTATCCCCGAGTTGATCGAAAAGCTCAACCGTATGCGTGACATTTACGCCACCGTGGAGGATACACCCCAGGCCATGTACGACGAAATGCAGGCGCAGCAGGAGCGTCTTGAGGCGCTCCGCAGCGGCAAAGGGGATTATGTCGACCCCTTCGAGCTTGACATCGTGGGCTGAGTGCGGGCAACATGGAGGCTATGAAGCCGGATAAGTCCAGGAAAACGCTTGTTCTGGCAATTCGCCACGCGTTTGCGTACATCGCGTTCTGGCAGGTTCTGTCTTTCCTGATTCTGGTGCTGCTGGTCTGGGCCAATGAATTGCTCGACTTCGCCCACCTTTTCTGGGGCGCCCCCCGTTCGCCTTTCAGCCTGATGAGGGGCTGCCTGGCCACGGCGGGCGTTCTGCTAGGGCTCGTCGTGACCATCGGCAATACCTACCTGCAGCAGCGCAGCATCGTAAGCGGCATGCTGACGATCTGCTCCTACTGCCACAAGATCCGCATCGACCAGGATCTCTGGCAGCGCATCGAACAGTACGTGACCAAGTCGTCCGGCATCATGCTCAGCCACGGAGTATGCCCCGAATGCTACGACAAGGTCATGCAGTCGATAGAACAGGAAGAGGCCGAAGCCGAAACACCGGTTTCCCCCGCCGTTCCCGCCGCTAACGCGTAAGCCGCAAGCGGGCATACCACGCCGGACCCCGGAAGCCGCAATCCCGGCGCGGCAACCCCGGCATGGACGAGAGTTCGCGCTCGGGCAGATGCACGGAATAGTTGTAGCGTGCGACCAGGATCGTCCACGTATGGTCCATTCCGAATGATGCGCCGTAGCGGTTCAATGCGGAAACCGGCACGGCCAGCTCGAGAGTCCATCCATCGTCCCGATCGCGCCATGCATTCAAGCTGCCGTCCAGCGTGACGCCTGCGGCCGCAGCGCTGGCGGAATCGCGTTCTTCCGGCAGCCCCCCCCCCCCCCCCCCCCCCCCCCC
>JAFGJQ010000132.1 GCA_016929015.1 Phycisphaerae bacterium
ATGGACCCCCTTGCGGGGGGCTGTGATCGGGGGGCTGTGCAATGGGCGAGATGGACCCGCCGCAGCGGGAACGAAGATGACAGAACCCCCTCCTTGGGAGAATCTGTTTGCTGCCGCTGCGTCAGATGTTTGTCGCGCAACCATACCACGGAGCATCCGTGGGGTCAAGCGAAAAACGGCAGCGCGGGCTACGTCCGCAGCCCAAGGGACCCGCCACGGCGGGCAGGCTCCGGGTTGGATGGACGGGATGGACGGGATGGACACATAGGACGGATAGGACGTTTCGGACACGGGCCGTTGCGCACGTCGTTGAGGTGGGGGCGGGGCACGAGGGCTGGCTGTGGGCTGTGGGCTGTAGGCTGTAGGTCGTCCCGGTGAGTCGCCTGCGGAGGCCAGCCGGTCATCAGCGCCCGGCCACAACGCAAAGGCGGCCCCCGCGGTGAACGCGGAGACCGCCTCGCGAGTCCCTTGCTCTCTCTCTGCTCTCTGAATCACCGAAGCGAAGGAGGAGGAATCTCGTCAGGCCGCCAGGTAGCTGTCTTCCAGCACCTGCCGGATTTTCTGTAACGCCCGGTTCTGAATCTGCCGCACTCGCTCCTTCGTCACGCCGATCATCAGGCCCACCTGCTCCAGCGTCTTGGGCTGGGCCGTCTCGGGATCCGGCGCGGATAGGGCGAACCGCTCGTCAATCACCGTCCGCTCCACGTCGTTCAGCTCGGCCAGGTTCTTCATGAGAATCGACCGCAGCTCGTCGATGCAGTTCTCCTCGTGCTCCTCTCGCTTGCGCTCGATGAAGTCGCTCTTCTCGATGGCCGGGTCAAACTCCACCGGGAATCGACCCCGATGGCGGCTGGCCCGCATCGCCACGCGGGAAAACGCCTTGAGAATGGACCGGCACGAGTACGTGCTGAACTTGAATCCCAGCCCGCAGTTGAACTTCTCCACGCTTCGCAGCAGGGCCATGTTGCCCTCGCTGATCAACTCGTTGTAGTCGACGCCGCTCAGCCGGGTCCGCTTGGCCATGGCCAGCACCAGCGGAATGTTCCGCCGCGCAATCTCCGCCCGGGCGTCGAGCGCCCGCTTGCCCCAGCCCAGCAACTGCCGGACGGCCGCGGCCGTCAGCCGCTTGTTCTGGTGCTGCCTGAGAATCTCCATGATCCGGGCCCGGGCCAGGTTCATCCGCAGAAACAGCGTCTGCTCCTGGTCCGCGTCCAGCGTCGGCACCTTGGAGTCCGGCAGCGACGGGTCCACCACCGGCTCGGGCGACACGAACTCGGTCGCCGACGTGCCGGCCAGTTGCGTCTTGGCTCCAAACAACTCCAGGTCGGCGTTCCGGCTGCACAGTCGCGGATGATCCACATACTCGATCGGCTCGGACAACAGCCGCTCGAGCAGCTCCAGATCCTGCGGACCCAGCGCGCTGAGCACAGTCTTGCCCGGCAGGGCTGCCTGGGGCATGTACGTGACCGTCCCGTACGGCTTCGGCTTGTCGATCGGTTTGGCTGCCATGTCGCAACTCCTTCAGCCTCTGAGGCCTATGGATCGGGCCGGGCCCGACCCGTCATCCCAGCTCCAATCTACGATCTACTACGTCCCTCTGCCCAATTAGTGCGTTTTTCGTGACTTCTTCTTACCGGACCCCGCAAGGCCGTCGCGCGCATCCATGAGACACGGACGTACGCATTCCGTCAGTCAGTATCGGGGGGGAGAGTGGTGCGTTGGGGAGCCTACCGCCGCTTATACTATACCACACGTCAACTGTCCTGACAAATATCGGTCCCGTTTGCGAGCCCGGTATTCACCCCATTTTTCCGTGCTGCCGCGTCCCGCTCACGAGCTTGGCGCGCCCCGCTATCATGTCACCAGGGGTACGCCACCTGACGGAATCCCCGCCCGGCCATCCGTGCCTCGGCCGACTCCGGCCCGCGGACTTTCTCCCGTCCCGCCTCGCCCGTACCATCCTACCAGCCGGGTGAACGGTCCGGTGCACTTTGTGAAGCACGGCACAAATGGCTTGCCCACGGAGACACAGATGAACCTCGCAACGCTGAACTTGCCGGAGCAGATCGGAACCGTGCTCGATGCGGTTGTGGCTCTGCGCCAGGATCTGCACGCGCACCCAGAGCTGGCGTTCGAGGAAAGCCGCACCGCCGGCCGTGTGCTGGAGCATCTTGGCGCGATCCCGGAACTCAGGCTGCGTAGCGGGGTCGGAGGCACCGGCGTCGTGGCCCTGCTCAACGCTGCTCGCCAGGGCCCTTGTGTGGCCCTTCGGGCGGACATGGATGCCCTGCCCATCCAGGAAAGCACCAACCTCCCCTACGCCTCCGAGATACCAGGAAAGATGCATGCCTGCGGACACGACGGGCACACGGCCGCCCTGGTGGGCGCGGCGATTGTGTTGTCTCGCATGGCTGACCGACTTCCCGGCCGAGTGAAGTTTCTCTTCCAGCCTGCGGAAGAGGCCGGCGGCGGTGCCGCCCGTCTGATCGAGGAGGGCGCGCTGGACAATCCGAAGGTCGACGCCATCTTCGGCCTGCACGGCTGGTCGGACGTGGAACTCGGTCACGTCGCGGTGGCCGCCGGCCCGGTCATGGCGGGCACGCGAACCTTCGCTTTGACGCTGCGCGGTAAGGGCGCTCACGCCGCGTATCCGCATCGCGGGGGCGACGTGATCGCCGCCGCGTGCCAGATCGTGACCGCCGTTCAGGCAATCCGAACCCGGAGGATTGACCCGATCACGCCGCTGGTGATCTCCATTTGCCAGATCGCCGCGGGTCAGACGTACAACGTGCTCCCGGAAATATGCAGCATAAAGGGAACCATTCGCTCGCTGGATGCCACGGCGCTGGAGTCCGCCTGGAAGCAGGTGCAGCGGACGGCCCGTGCCGTGGCGGACATTTTCGATGTCGAGGCGCACTTTGATCTGGTCGACGCGTATCCGCCCGTGTTGAATGACGCCCGGTGTGCCAGGCTGGTTGCCGATGTCGGGCGCGAACTCTTCGGTCCGGACCAAGTGGCCGACGCTCACGCCCCAAGCATGGGCGGCGAGGATTTCGCCTACTACTGCCAGCGCGTGCCCGGTGCGTTCTTCCGTGTCGGCGTCCGCCCGGGCAACGCCTCCGACTGGCCGGCGATCCACAACCCGGCGTACGACTTCAACGACGCCGCGTTGCCCACGGCCATCGCCATGTATTGCGGTGTGGCCCTGAAGTACCTGTCCGAACCGTCTAGCACGCTGTGCGGGTGAAGGCGCCCCCGGTGCCCCGCCGGCACCTCGGTCGTCCCGGGGGATGGGGCTTCCGTCGCAAAGAATGCTCGGAGAAGCGGGGACGTCGGTTGCTTTCATAAGTTTTCAAAAGATTTGAAAGATGCTCGGCCCGGGGTCGGCATGGCTCTACAATGCTTCCATGACGCGGTGGCGCTTCGCTGTGAGTTCGGCCGGCCCGACGGCTGTCGGCAGCTCGGGTGGAAACGGGCGTGTTCTGGAAAACCTCTATGCGCCCATCGCGGACGATCTCGACCGTGCCCGGAAGCTCTTTGACGACACGCTCTTCTGCGATTTCCCCTACATCAACGAGTTGAGCACGTACGTGCAGGGGTATCGGGGCAAGATGCTCCGGCCTGCGCTGCTGCTTCTCACGGGCCGGGCAGTGGGGGAGGTGACTCAGGTCCACGTTTCTCTGGCGGCCGTCGTGGAGTTGATTCACGTGGCCACGCTGCTGCACGACGACGTGCTGGACAACGCCGACCTGCGCCGCCGGCGTCCGACCGTCAGTGCCCTGCGCGGCAACGAGGCGGCCGTGCTGCTGGGCGACTACCTGGTGTCCCAGGCGTACCACCTTTGCAGCTCCGCCGCGGGCCGACACGCGGCCTGCCGCATCGGGGCCACCACCACGACGGTCTGCGAAGGCGAGCTGATGCAGATTCACCATCGCGGCAATTGCGGGTTGACGGAGGCCGAGTACTTCGAAATCATCGACCGCAAGACCGCGGCGTTGACGGCCGTCTGTGGCGAACTGGGCGCTCGTTTCGCGGGCGGTTCGGACGAAACGGTCCGGGCGATGGCCGCTTTCGGCCGGCTGGTGGGCGTGGCGTTCCAGATCGTCGACGACGTGTTGGACATCGCCGGCACCGAGGCTGAGATGGGCAAGACGCTTGGCCGGGATCTGGACCTGGGCAAGCCGACCCTGCCGGCCATCCACTGTTTGCGCCAGGGTGAGCCCGCCGTGGCTCGCCGGCTGGCGTCTGTGCTGGGCAACGGCTCCCGCGCACCGGCCGCCGACGTGCGAGACTGGCTGGACCAGTGCGGCAGCCTGGAATACGCGATGGGGCGAGCGAGTGAGTTTCTGGGGCAGGCCGTCGAGCATCTGGAGGTGCTGCGTCCCGGCGTCGCCCGCGACTCGCTGGCCGGTGTGGCGCATTTCATGGTGCACCGGCAGAGGTAGTGCCGGGGCTCCGGTCCCGTCCCGCGCGTCGGAATCCGCCCAAGTTGACAGGTTCCGCCTCCCGCGATTGAATACGGGTCTGGCCACGCGCCGCTAGCTCAGTTGGTAGAGCAGCTGACTCTTAATCAGCGGGTCCGGGGTTCGAGTCCCTGGCGGCGCAGTTTCCCTTTCTAACGGTAGTCGGTTGCAGCGGGTCGAGTGGGCCTCTGGCACCGAAGGGGCGATGGCACCGACCGCAGCAGCCCCGCCCAACTCCGGCCGGTGGATGCGAGGCGGCTATTCCGGTCTCAGGCTCGGGCGGTCCGATTGAGCTTGGGGGTAAAAAAATCACCCGCCGGCTACGCCGCCGGCGGGTCATACGCGCAACACGTACGTTAACGAAAGTCTATCGAATCGGTCCGAACGCCTCTGCGAGTTGGAATGCGCGGAAGTCGGCCAGATCCACGTCTCCATCAGAGTCGAAGTCGGCCGTCACACATTCCGTAGACACAAACTCGCGGCCCGGGCCGCTGAAACAGGACATCAACACATCCGCCGTGCGGTGACCAACCGCTACGGACGTGTCGGAAGTCATGTTGTTCTCACCAGTCGGACTGTTGATTACCACCTGGGTGAAGGTGCCGGGCGCGCCATAGTGAAGCGTGCCCAGAACCGCCACGAACGCCAGACACGCCGCCACCGGCAGCCCGACCAGGGCATGCTGGTGACGCCGGAACCACGACGGCCGCACGGCGGGCCGGCTCAACAGGCTCGCCGCCTCGATTTCCGTGGCCTGGAACACGCCCGCCCGCTCTGCCTGGGCCGCTTCGGCCATCAGCCGTTCGAGCCAGTCCTGGTTGTGGGGGGTCTGTGTCATTGCCGGTTCCTCACGTCCGTCGCCTTAGGAGTCGGGCCCGGGAGGCCGGGGCGCGAGGAATTCTCAAATTTTCCGGCCGAGTCGGTCCCGGAGGGTCTGGAGCACCTTCTCCCAGCGGGACCGAAGGGTGGATTCAGCCAGCCCCAGGTTATCGGCCGCTTCCTTCCAGCGGCGCTCCATGATCAGCGGAAGCTGGCCGCAAAGCGCCCGATCCTGGTCGCCCAGGCCCGCCATGCACTCGCGCAGGGCGGCCAGGTCGTCGAGCCGCTCCGCGATAACAGACGTATCCTCATGTTGGGACGCGAGTTGCGACAGGCTCTCGTCGTCACCGGAGAGAGTCTGGCTCGCGATTGCGCCGGCAATCCGCAGGGCGTCCCGGCACTTGTTTCGGGCGATTTGGATAAGGTAGGTCGCCAAGTCAGCCGGCGGCTGGAAGCCCTGTCGGCGGGCCGACTGGACGAAGCCGGTCCAGGTCTCCGAGGCCCGGGCGTCCAGCCAGTCCGGGTCGGCGGCGCACCGGTCTCGGCAGCCGCGGAAGATGGTGTACCGGACAAGCTGGTCGTACCGCTTCATGATCTCCCGGAGGGCCCGCTCGTCGCCGTTGACGAGCCGGCCCAGCAGGGCACGCTCGTGCCCGGGGCTCGACCGGGTGGGATCATTCGCCTCATGACCTGGCATCGGGGTGATTATCGTGAAACGGACACCCGCACGTCAAACCGGCCAAACGCCGTGTGCCGTCGAAGTGCCACGAGCCCTCATCCGCCGAAGCGGCTCCCGTCCGCCTCCCCACGGGTGACCAAGGCCCGGCTTTGCACGGCCGAAGCGGCTCACTCTCAGGCCCCAGCGCCCCGCGAGGGCCCCGGTTGAACCGCAAACCCGCAGGCGCTGGACGTGGAAGCGGCCGGCCGTCCATAATGCTCGCGGGCTGCGGACGCCACGCGGTCGGCGCCTGGGCAGATCACGAGAGGAACAACCATGAACACCATGAACGCGTCTGGAAGCGCGCCCGGAGCGGCGCGGGGCGGGTTGCGCCGTGGATTGCGGCTGTGCGCGTTTGCGTTCACCGCGCTGCTGCTTGCGGCGTCGGCGGGCTGCACGACGGGCGATGGAGGCGGCGGGGGCGACGACGCGAACGACAACAACGCCAATCTGAATGACAACGACAACGACAACGCGACGGGGGAGAGTTTCCTCTACGTGCTGCAGCCGGATGCGGTAGGGGACGCGGCCCTGGCGGTGGCCTCGTTTGACTGGCTCGTGCTGGAACCGAGCCGGGAAGGGGATGCGGCAAGCGAGTTCACGCGGGCGGAGCTGAACGCGATTCGCCAGGGCGGCGCCTGCGGCGACAAAATCATCCTGGCCTATCTGAGCATCGGTGAGGCGGAGGACTACCGCGAGTACTGGGATTCCGACTGGGTGAACGGGTCTGGCACGCCAATCGACGGCGTGGCCCCGTCGTGGCTGGGGCCGTCCAATCCGGACTGGGGCGGCAACTACAAAGTGCGGTACTGGGACCCGGACTGGCAGGCGATCATTCTGGGAACCGCGAGCGGACCGGAGAAGACGCCGCTGGATCGCATCATCGACGCCGGATTT
Organism: Phycisphaerae bacterium; assembly: GCA_016929015.1. GTDB lineage: Bacteria > Planctomycetota > Phycisphaerae > UBA1845 > UBA1845 > JAFGJQ01. The sequence goes on from JAFGJQ010000132.1 coordinate 6,898, forward strand.
GACGGGGTGTACCTGGACATCGTGGACGCCTTCGAGTTCTGGTCTGACCCGGACGAGGGGATTGAAGAGCTGAGCCGGCAAGAGGCTCGGGAGCGCATGATTGAGTGGGTCACCCGCATCGCCGAGTACGCCCGAGACACCCGCGGCGTGGAGGGGTTTTTGGTGTTCCCGCAGAACGCGGACGAGATCATCTACAACGACGATGATGCGCTGGATGCGCTCAGCGAGGATTACTTCTCGGTGGTTGACGGCATCGGCATCGAGGACCTCGTGTACTCGGGCACCGATCCGAACGACGAGGAGGACGTCACGCGGCGGCTGGCGACGCTGGCCGAATTCACGGATCGCGGCAAGACGGTGCTGGTCACCGACTACGTGCTGAACGCGAATTACACGCCGGCCAACAGCGGCTCGCGGGCGGCGGACTTCGTGGCGCGGGCCCGGCAGGCCGGCCTGATCCCGTACGCGGCCGTGGAAGAAGGCGACCTGGACGAAGTCGTGGTGCTCGGCAGCGGTTGGCCGGTGGCTCAGCCGATTGCGTGCGAGCCTTGACACGCGGCCGTCATTTCCCGCCTTTGCCCTTGAGGGCCCGTTCGGCGGTGGCGTGAAGCACCATGAGATCGTGGTCCGTAGAGAGGATGCGGCCGTCGCGATCGATCAGTGCGTAGTGCGGCGCGCCGGTCGCTCCGTAATCCGCGGCGATGGTTGACTGCTGGCCGATGCGGGTCTGCGGCCACGTCAGGCCGAATTTCTTCACATGCTCGCGGACCTTGTGGTCGTCGTCGTCCATGCTCAGGCTGAGCATGGCGAAGTCCGGGTACTTGCTGAGATCCTCCTGGAACGATTTGAGATTCGGCGTATTCGCTACGCAGGGCGTGCACCAGGTTGCCCAGAAGTAGAGCAGCACGACCTTCCCGCGGAAGTCCTGTAGCGTCACCGTCTTCTTGTCGAGCGTGTCGGCCGTAAACGGGGGGGCAACGTCGCCGGCCTTCGGTGCATGCACAGGGGCCGCGGGCAGCGCCCGGTTGGATTCCACGTTGAAGATCTGGACGTTGGGCAGGGCCGTGCGAAGCCGCTCCTTCGCGGCCTGGCTGATGTCTTCGGTCGAGGACAAGTGGACCCAGTTGAGGTCGTTGATGCCTTCGAGCGATCGCAGGCCCTGGTCGGTGAAGCGGCCGGCCAAAGTGAGCGTGTTGAGCTTCTTCAGGTTGGCCAGGTACGTGAGGCCGTGGTCGGTGATCCCGGGCCCCATGAGGCAGAGTCGATCCAGTTCGGTGAGGCCGGACACGTTGGCGAGCGTGGTGTCCGTGAACAGGTTTTCACTGCCGACTTGGAGCCAGCGCAGACGGGTGAGGCCGGCCATGCAGGCGAGATCCTCGTCGCGCAGAAGGCCCTTGGCGTTCATACTGACCATCTCGAGGTTCTTCAGGCCGCCGAGGTTCAGGGTGGTGTCGTCCGTCTGGAAGCCGTAGACGTTCAGGTTTCGCAGAAGAGGCAGATCGTTCAGTTGGGATATGCCTGCGGTCGTGGCCTTCTCGGCGTACAGGTCCAGGTTGTCGAGCTTGCGGAGTTCGCGAAGTCGGGCCAGGCCCTCGTTTGTGACCTGTCCGCCGAAGACCATGAGGCTTTTGAGGTTCTTCATCTCTGCGATGTGGGCCATGGCCTCATCGGTGACGCCGGGGCCGCCGACTTGCAGGGATTCCAGGGTGTCGACCTCGGCGAGCCGGGCCAGTCCTTTGGCGGTGTAGTACCGGGGGCAGTCTTTGGCGTCTCGGAACGCGGGTATTGGAATGGCAAGGTCCCGCAAGTGCGGAAGTCCGGCCAGGCGGATCAGGCCCGCGTCCGTCAGTGAGCAGTTCGGCAGGTGTACAAGCTCCAGAGTGCGAATCGCGGACAGGTCCACCATGCCCGCATCGCTGATGCCCGGGTTTGCCATGGGGAAGCGGGGGTTGTTCACGCTCTTGGAGAGGTCGATCATCTTCAGCGCGGGCAGCGATCGCAAGTGCTTTAGACCCGCGTCGGTGACGTCTGTGTCGTACAGAGTGAGTCGTTCCAGACCGCGCATCCGGCCTACCCAGGCGAGGTCGTCGTTCGTAACGTTGAAGTGGCCGAGATGCAGGATGCGCAAGGACTTCATGCCGCCCAGGTGCTGAAGTCCCCGGCCATCGATGCTGTCACCCCACAACAGCAGATACCGCAGTGACGGCAGCCGCTTGAGGTTGCCCAGGCCGCGGTTGGTGAGTTTCTCGCCGCCGAGTTCAAGCTCCTCCAGCGTCTGAAGCTTCTCGAGATGCACCAGCCCGGCGTCCGTCACCTGGTTTGTCTTGAACATGAGCGCCTTGAGCGCGGGCAGCGTGGCGACGTGGGCCAGGCCCTCGTCGGTGACCGGATCGGGCAGGGTAAGTCGTCTCAGGGATTTCAGACCGGCCACCACGCGCAGCCCCTCGTCGGTCACGTTCGTTTGCCAGAGGTTGAGTTCCTTCAGGCCGGTCAGGTGGGCCAGGTGGGGCATGCAGCGGTCGTCGGGCCGAGGCACGCCGGGCAGATGCAGCTTGAACGTGATCTCGTACAGATCGTCCGGGGCGAGCCGTGCCAGCGGGGACAGGTCGCGCCACCCCTCGATACTCAGCATGAGCCGGACGTGCCGGTTCGGCGGGACGACGACGTCGCCGCGTGCCACATCCAGGAATTCCCATTTCGTGCCGTCGATCCAGTGATGGAACGTCTCGATCTCCCGTTTTGCGTTTGCGTCCTTCACGTACAGCGTGCCGAGGGGGCGATCCTCGGGGAAGTGGAGAACGCGAGAGCCGTCGGGTTTTACGATTGTGGTGGGCTGCGTCGTCGGGTCGTGCACGGCGGCGCCGACGGAGAGAACGCACACGCCCGCGGCGATCAGGCCAAGAATGGCACGCTTGGTGATCTGGGGCAAACGCAGGCTGGACTCATCC
>JAFGJQ010000133.1 GCA_016929015.1 Phycisphaerae bacterium
ACGACGGGGACGCCGGGCGGCGTGTCCAGGGCGACTGGCGCGAAGTTGAGCAGGCCCAGAACGCCGGCGGACAGGAGGCTTTGCGCCGTTGCCTGGGCCTCGGGGGCCGGAACGGCGATGATTCCGATGCGGATCTTCTCCGCGTTGACGACGGACGACAACTCGGACATGGCCCGGATGATGAGACCATCGGACTGGGGGAGGGGGCGTCCCACGAGGCTCATGTCGGTGTCAAAAACCGCCGCAATGCGGAGACCCCGGCCGGCGAACCCACGGTAGGCGGCCAGGGCCCTTCCCAGATTGCCTGCTCCGACGAGGGCGGTCGCCCAGACGTGGTTTGTACCGAGGATCAGGCGGGCTTGTTCGATGAGAGCGTCGACACGGTATCCCAGCCCCGGACGGCCGAACTGGCCGAAGTAGGCGAGATCCTTTCGGACTTGCGCGTCGGTGACGCGCAGAGCCTTTCCAAGCTGTTGGCTGGAGACGGTGGTCTGTCCGGCTGCCCGGAGGGAATCGAGTTGTCGCAGGTAGAGACTCACTCGGCGGATCGTGGGCCCGGGTATGTTTGCGTATCGAGGCATTTCGGATCCCGGATGCTGGGCACGAACCGCATCAGGCCGGAACGGGGGCAAGTATAGCGGGGCTGCGAATGAAGCGTCAAGCGCGGGCGGAAACGTTGAAGTGGCACGGACGGCGGTGCTTGACAGTGCTGACGGGCATCCGGTAGGGTTTCGCATCGGCATTGGCGCGATGTCGGCAGGCAGAGAAGCGGTGGGAAGTAGGTCCCGGAGTGTTTCGATGATGGTCAAGAAGCTGTCGCAGGCTGGTGAGCCGGTGCCGGAGCGGCCCCGGAGAATTGGCTGGTGGAAGGTTGTGTCCGGGCTTCTGATCGTCCTGGTGACGGGAGCAACGTTTGGACAGGAGGCCGGCCTGACGGATGCGGCCAAGGCGCTGGATGAGCTCCGCGGGCGTTCACCGGCGGGGGAGAAGGATGACCTCGTTCTGGACGCCTGGATTCAGGAGGAATTGGCGCGGCTTGACGAAGATCCTACCGACTTGGAGCGAGCGAAAGCATTCCAGCGGCGTTGCATCGCTCAGATAGCGAATGCGGGCAACACGCCGGAGTTCGTGGCCCGGCTGGCGGACCGGGTGGGCGCCCTGTTTGCGCCTCGGCTGGCGGATTGCGACAAGCTTGCCCCGCCCGCTGCAAGGGCGATGGCCGTCGTGCTGAGCCGGTTCGACCGGGCGGGCGTGATCGACGCCCTGGAGGCCGGTCTGAAGTGCGAGAGCCGGCAGGACGTGCGGTACCTATGTGCGCAGGGTTTCGCGCGTTTGCGCACCAATATTGCGGTGAATCCGGTTCTGATGGAGCGAGCCTTGCGGATTCTGCGTACGGCCGGGCAGGCGGAAACCAGCGGAATGGTGGTGTCTCAGATCTATGATGCGTTGTCCTTCCAATCCGGAGACCGTCTTTCGGATGCAATGGAGGCCATGCTTGACGTGCTGGAGGCGCGCATCGAGAAGCGCCGGGCAGCATCCGTGTGCGACGGTGGCGAGCTGGCTTTTCTGGATTTCGTTGCGGCCAATCGACCTCCGAACCGCGCTCTGACGGACCGGCTCGTGCCGCTTCTGGCCGTGCAGCTTCGGCTGGACGTGAGTCGGCTGGAGGAGGAGAACGTCGACGAGTACGAGAAGGCGCGGCTTTTGGCAAGCATCGAGGCGGGGGAGTCGCTGCTGACGGAACTCGTGAACGCGTCGGGGCTACCCAACGTGCGCAATGCCCTCAAGAAGGGTGATGACGTGCGGATGCTGGAGGCCAAGATCGAGCTGAACAAGTGGATTGGCACACCGAACGCTCCGGGTGTGCTGAACACGCCGGCCTGGAACGTTGCTGTTGGCGCACCGTAGCCGCAGGCGGAATCCTCCGGGCGGGCCGGGTTTCTCTCCAGAGGGGGTGTGTTTGCCCCGAGATGGTGGCCGGCGCGCGAGTCTTGCCCTATAGTGGGCTGGGCGAGGCGGGTGGCGCCCCGCAGGATGGATCGATACCAGCCCCCTGAGGGATGGAGCGATGACCACCTGGACGGCCTACGGATGGATCGTGACGTGCGCGACGGCTGCGGGCGTGTGGGCTGCTGACTACGATCCGACCCGTGATCCGCTCGTCAACCCGGCTTCTCTTTTCGAATCGCCGCCCGCAAGTGCGGACCGGATTGCTGACGAGGACTGGATCATCCGCCATCTGCGGGCAGAGCCGGCCAGCCTGAATCCGATTTTGACATCCTCCGGTCATGAATTGACTGTTCAGGAACTACTGTTCGATGAGCCGGTTGTGCTTGGGCCGGAGTTCGAATGGATGTTGAACCCTGCGATGGCGGAGGGGTACTCGGAGGCGGATGACCACCTGACCGCGGAGCTTCGCCTGAAAGCGGGGCTGCGGTGGCAGGATGGGGTCCCGTTGACGGCCGAAGACGTGGTGTTCGCCTGGCAGATGATCCGGAGCGAGCACGTGCCGGCGGTGCGTGCCCGGGCCGCGACGGAGGGTGTGGTCGATTGCCGGGCGGTCAACCCGGTGACGGTACGGTTCCGATTCCGGGAGGCGCTGCCGACCAATCGGTGGCGGATCAAGTTTCCGATTCTTCCGAGGCACGTGTATGAGCGGGGGTTGAGCGAGGATCCCACGCTCAGCCGGAGCGATACGCACGTTGAGGCGAATCGTCACCCGGTGGGCAACGGTCCCTATCGGCTGGTCGATTGGGCGGCGGGGGACCGGATCGTGTTGGAGCGGTGGGCGGACTACGCCGGTCCCCGACCGCGCTTTGCTCGCGTGATCTTTCGAATCGTGCCCGACGGCAACACGGCCCTGCTGATGTTCAAGCGAGCAGAGCTGGACGAGATGATGCTGACGCCGCAGCAGTTTGCGCGCGACACGCGGGACGACCGATTCGCCCGGGTGGGCGTCAAAGGCCGGGCGGACCAGGCGACCGTGTACTGCATTGCCTGGAACATGGATGGAACGAACCCGTTCTTCGGCGACGTTCGCGTGCGGCAGGGCATGTCGCATGCGCTGAACATGCCGCTGATACTGAATACGGTTTATGATGGGCTTTTCTCCCGGTCTCGCGGGCTGTTTCCGCCCAGCTCGTGGGCGTTCAATGGGGACATTCCCCTGTTTGACTACGACCCGACGAAGGCCGCCGCGCTGCTGGACGCGGCCGGCTGGCAGGTGGATTCGGAAGACGGCTGGCGCTACCGGAACGTCGTGGGCCCGGATGGGACCCAGACACGAGTGAAGTTTGCGTTCACGCTCGGCTTCGCCCAGGAGTCCAAGACGTCTCCGCAGTTGGCGGCCGTTTTTCAGCAGGACCTCCGTCGGGTGGGCGTGGACATGAAGCTGCAGGCGCTGGAATACCTGACGCTGCGCGGACGCGTATTCACGCATGAGTTCCAGGCCGTGATCTGGGCCTGGACGGCCGAGCCGGAGCCGGACGACGCGTGGAACCTGCTGCACAGTGCCGCCCGCAGCGGCGGGCGGAACTTCGTCGGATACGCCAATCCGGACGTGGACGCCCTGTTGGAACAGGGTCGGCGTTCGTTTGATCCGGAGGTGCGGCGCGGCATCTACCGGGCGCTGGCGGCGAAGGTGTACGAGGATGCCCCGTACACGTTTCTGATCAACGCCCCCAGCCTCTGGGCGTTTCACAAGCGGATTCGCGGCGTCCACTTCAGCCCGATGGGGCCGGCGGGTTTCTACCCGGGCGCGCGGGCGTGGTGGGTGCCGGCGGGAGAGGAATTGCGAGGGACGCGGTAGGGCGCGCTCGGGAGGTTCCCACGGGAGGCGTCGGAGTCGCCGGTATGGTTCGGTATGTTGCCAAGCGACTGCTCCTGGCCGGCGTCACCCTGGTGGGAATTACGATCGTTACCTTTGCCGTGACGCGGCTGGCGCCGGGTGACCCGGCGCTGGAGGCCGTCAGTCGTGGCGGGGCGTCCACCATGTCGGCCGAGGCGTACGCGCGGCTTCGCACGTACTACGATCTGGATCAACCGTTGTCGCGTCAATACGCGGCATGGCTGGGCCGTGTGGTCCGGCTCGATTTCGGTCGTTCCTTCCACGACGGGCGTCGCGTGACGGACAAGGTGGGCGAGCGCCTGCCCGCGACGTTGTGCCTGGCCGGGGGGGCCGTGGTTCTTTCCCTTGCCTTTGCCATACCGATCGGGCTGGCGTCGGCCCGCCGGGCGGGAGGCGTGTTCGATACAGTGGCCGGGGGCGTGTTGGCGGCGCTGCATTCCGTCCCGCGGTACGTTATGGCCATGCTGCTCATCGTAGTGGTGGGCGTGCATCTGGATTGGTTCTCGCCGTATGGTCTGCGGTCAGACAGCTTCGAGGACATGTCCTACCCGGGAAAGGCGGCGGACTTGGTTCGCCATTTCGCGTTGATCGTGTTCTGTTTTGCGTATCCGCTTATCGCGTACCAGGCCCGGTTCATCCGGGGCAACCTGCTTGAAGTGCTGGGCCAGGATTACATCCGCACGGCGCGGGCGAAGGGGCTGTCCGAGCGCGCGGTCCTGCATCGCCACGCCTTCCGAAACACGCTGCTTCCGCTGATCACGGTGGTGGGTTTGCTGGTTCCATCGGCGCTGGGCGGTTCCGTGATTCTGGAAACCATGTTTCAGTGGCCGGGGATCGGGCAGTTGCTGTTCCAGGCGATGACGCAGCGGGATTATCCGGTGGTGATGGCCCTGACGGTTGTGGCCGCGGTTGTCGTCCTGCTGTGCACGTTGCTGGCGGACCTGACGTACGCATTGGCGGACCCACGGGTGCGGTATGCCTGACCCTTCCGTCCGGCAAGGCCCTCCGGTGTTGCAGGCGCGCGCGCCGAGGCTGTGGCGGCGCTTTCGGCGCCGCCGCCTGGGGATGCTGAGCCTGGCGGGTCTTGTGTTGCTGGCGGCCGTGGCCGTGCTGCGTCCGGTGCTGGCCTCCCGGTTGCCGATCGTGTGTCGGTATGAGGGGCGACTGTACTTTCCCGGCTTGGTGGGAGTTCTGCGGTCGGTGCCGTTTGCGTCGGCCGTGGTGGAGGAGAGCCGGCCGTTCAGCCTGCCTTCGTTTGACGTGGAGAAGGCGGTTGCCGACAGCTCTTTTGCCGTGCGGGCGCTGATTCCCTATGACCCGCTGGACTATTCGTCCGAGGTTCGGGCCCGTCCAAGCCGTCAGCACTGGCTGGGCACGGATGACCTCGGGCGTGACGTGGCGGCCCGTCTGGTTCACGGGACCGCGGTCTCGCTGAAGGTGGGGCTGGGGGCGATGGCGCTGGCCGGGCTGGTCGGGATTGTGCTTGGCGCGTGGGCCGGATACGCGGGTGGGATCGTGGACGTGGTGGTGAGCCGGCTCATCGAGTTGGTGATGTGCTTTCCGGTGTTTTTTCTCATTCTGGCGGTGATGGTCTGGGTGGAGGAGCCGGGCGTAACGCACGTGGTTTTCGTGATCGGTCTGACGGCCTGGACACCCATTGCCCGGCTGATGCGGGCGGAGATGCTGCGCCTTCGCGGAAGTGAGTTCGCCGTTGCGGCGCGGGCCCTGGGCGCCGGCCCCGTGCGAGTGCTGGTTCGGCATCTTCTGCCCAACGCGATGGCGCCTGTGGCGGTGACGATCACCTTTGGCGTGGGTCATGCGATCCTGATTGAGGCGGGGCTGTCGTGGCTGGGCTTCGGCGTGCCGCCGCCGGCCCCGTCGTGGGGCGTCATGCTTCGGTCGGCCTACGACCAGATTCAGTCGGCGCCGTTTTTGGTGTATCCGCCGTGCGTGGCCATCTTTGTCACCGTTTTGATGGTGAATTGGCTGGGCGAGGCGGTGCGAGACGCGGCTGATCCGCGCGGTGAATCGGAGAACCTGGTGCCCGGCTGACGGAGTGTGCATGGCCCATGAGTCCGAATCGCCATTCCGCTGCATTGGCCGTGCGTGATCTGCGTGTGGAGATCCGCACGCGGGAGGGCATCGTGCGTCCCGTGGACGGCGTGTCGTTTGACATCCGGCCCGGACGCACGCTGGGGCTGGCGGGCGAGAGTGGCTGCGGCAAGACGGTCAGCGCGCTGGCGCTGATGCGTCTGTTGCCGCGAGGGCAGGCGCGGATTTCCGGAGGGTCGGTGCTCTGGTCAAATGGTGACGGAGAGTCCGTAAACCTGGCGACCGCCGCCGAGCAGGAGGTCCGGCGACTGCGTGGGCGCCGGCTCGCCATGATCTTCCAGGATCCCGCGGCGGCGCTGAATCCCGTGTTCACCGTGGGCGAGCAGATTGCGGAGGTATCCCGGCTTCACTTGGGGCTGTCGCACGGGAAGGCCATGCGCCGGGCCGTGAGCCTTCTGTCGCGTGTGGGCATTGCGGATGCGGCCCGGCGGGCTCGGGAGTATCCGCACCAGTTCTCCGGCGGCATGCAGCAGCGGGCCATGCTGGCGATGGCGCTGGCGGGCGAGCCGGGCATACTCATCGCCGACGAGCCGACGACCGCCCTGGACGTGACCGTGCAGGCGCAGATCGTGGATCTGTTGCGTGGGCTTCAGTCGGAAGCGGGAATGGGGATGCTGTGGGTGACGCACGATCTGGGCGTGCTGGCGCAGGTGGCGGACGAAATCTGTGTGATGTATGCGGGTCGTATTGTCGAGCGGGCTGGCACGCGTGAGTTGTTCGCAAATCCGCTGCATCCGTATACGCAGGCGCTTCTTGCGTGCGTGCCGCGCTTGCACCGGCCGGCGGGCACCGGCGGCATTCCCGGCAGCGTGCCGACGCCGGCCGAAGTCCCGCCCGGCTGTCGGTTTCACCCGCGTTGCGCCCTGAGCCGGCGTTTGGCCGTGGAACTGGACGCGGAGTTGTGTGTTAACACGCAGTCTGGTTCCGTGCTTCGGCGCTGTGTGGACGAGGTTCCGGCGTTGCGGCCGGTGGGTGCGGATCACTGGGTTGCCTGCGGGGAGGTTGCTTCATGAGCAACGCCACCTTTCCGCTGCTCTGCGCGAAGGATCTTTCCGTCCGCTACCGAGTTTCGGGCGGGCGGGGCGTCCTGATGGCCGTGAATGATGTGACGTTTGACCTTCTCCGAGCGACCACGCTGGGGCTGGTCGGGGAGAGCGGCTGCGGCAAGACGACGCTGGCCCGGGCGGTGCTTCGCCTGGTGCCGGTGTCGGATGGGCAGGTGGTCTTTGACGGGTTGGACCTCTCTCACCTGAGTGGTTCTCACCTGCGACGGCTGCGCCGGCGAATGCAGATCGTGTTCCAGGACCCGCTGGGAAGCCTGAGCCCGCGCATGACCATCGGAGACGCAGTGGGAGAGGGGCTGCGGATTCACCGCCTGCGCCGCGGCTCGGCCATTCGGGATCGCGTGGCGGAGATGCTGGAGCGAGTGGGCCTGCAGGCTGCCGACATGGTCCGATACCCGTATGAACTGTCCGGCGGGCAGCGGCAAAGGGTGGCGATTGCCCGGGCGCTGGCGGTGGGGCCGGAGTTGCTGGTCTGCGACGAGCCGGTCAGCGCCTTGGACGTCTCGGCGCAGGCGCAGATTCTGTCACTGCTGGTCGGCCTGCGGCGTGATTTCGGGCTGACCTATCTGTTCATCTCGCACAACCTTGCCATCGTGGATTCTGTGTGTGACGCGGTGGCCGTCATGTATCTGGGGCGGTTTGTCGAAATCGGTCCGCGCGCGGCGGTGTTCGAGAATCCGGGTCATCCGTACACCCGCGTTTTGCTGGAGTCCGTGCCCGATCCGGAGCCCAGGCCCCGGCGTGCGTCCCTGCGAACGATCGGCGAGCCGGCGAGCCCATCGAGCCCGCCTCCCGGCTGTCCCTTCCATCCGCGCTGCCCATTTGCCGTGGATGTCTGCCGGCACGACCGGCCTGAGTTGAGAGCCACGTCCTCGGCACCCGCCCATCGCGTGGCGTGCCACCGGGCGGACGAAGACCTCTCGGGGGCGACGCCGTCCAACGCATCCGGGATCACGGCGTAGCGTTGGTGTTTTCGTCGACTCCGTTGGTGGAGATATCGACGATTTCGATGCGGGCGACCTGGCCTGTGTTGCCGTTGGGTGTCTGGCCGAGCAGCGCGGCGTGCAGGATCTCGCTGGAATCGTACGCGAGGTCCGTCGGGCCGGG